>CAZYHW010000031.1:0-20724 GCA_964647405.1 uncultured Prevotellamassilia sp. | reverse complement strand
GTTATTTAGTCTCTTCTATCTTGTGTATAATCGTTGAATTGCTTTATGACATCTTTCATCCTGTTGTCAATCCTGGAATAACATTCGGAAAGAATATAAGAAGGAATTGCACCATAATATGCGGCTGCTATTCCGCCGGCAATAGCAGCTTGTGTATCGGCATCTCCGCCAAGAGCAACGGCAAGCCTAACTGACGATTCATAATCAGAGGATGTCAGAAAAGCTATTATTGCTTCTGGGACACTTCCCTGACAGCTTACATCAAATTTATACCCGGGTTGTATTTCTTCATACTTGCGAGAAAGATTATATCCGAATTCAGATTCAATCTTATCTTTTATCTGTTCTTTTGACATACCGTTGAGGGCAAGATAAACGGCCAAAGCGGTAGCCTGCGCTCCCTTAATACCTTCCGGATGGTTATGAGTGATTTCGGCAGTTGATTTTGCCAATGTAAGCACCTCCGTTTCAGTTTTCCCTATTGCACCCACGGCACTTACTCTCATCGCTGCTCCATTTCCCCAGCTTTTATAGGGCATCGGGTTTTCAGATGCAAACCATTTACGGAACATGCCTCCGTAACCGGCATAAGGATATTTCCGACACCAGTCTTGGAGTGTTTGTACCCAAGGCTTCTTATTTATCAGGGCATCTGCAATAGCAATGGTACACACCGTATCATCAGTGAATCCGCTCCGTGTGGTAAACAAACGGAAATGGATGTCTTTTACTTTACTCCTTTCATATGCGGAGCCTATTATGTCTCCGCATATCGCCCCGACAAGAACAAGACTGGTTTTATTGAAGTCTATCATATGATTATTGCGAGTGAGGTTAATTTCCAATTATGATATATCGGCTGGCGCGTGCAATGAGTTACAGCAGAGCGTACGGCTGGTTGCATCCCCGTCAGGGGGCGGAACGGTTGTCACGCTCCTAACTCTATCACTTCCAAGTCCTTGAAATCTTTTCCGTCTACCTTGAAACGGACGAGCGTGCGCACGCTCTGCCATCCCTGCCGGCCTGCCGCACCGGGATTGATGTGCAACAGGCCGAGCGTGCGGTCGTATTGCACTTTCAGGATATGGGAATGACCACAGACGAACAGGCCGGGCGGTTGGGCGTGAAGCATACGGGTGATTCCGCGGTCGTAATGCCCGGGATACCCTCCTATGTGCGTCATCAGCACGTCCGCCTCCTCGCAACGCCATCGCAGGAGCGGGGGAAACATGCGCCGCAAGTCGCCGCCGTCGATGTTACCGCATACGGCACGGAAAGGGCGGAAGCGCATGAAGCGTTCCGCCAGTTCCACCGTTCCGATGTCGCCAGCGTGCCATATCTCGTCGCACGGCTCGAAATACTGCTCAAACCGCGCGTCCCAATAGCCGTGCGTGTCCGACAACAGGCCGATACGTTTCACGGCTTCGCTGCCCCGTAGTCCTCCGGCAGCCCAAGTTTCAGCCGGACAAAGCGCTTGATGAACTCGGTCGTCCCGTCTTCGCCGAGCACACTGGAATTGATGCAGAGGTGATAGGTGGCGGCGGCTCCCCACGTGCCCGAACTGTAAAAGTTGTAGAAGCTGGCCCGGCTCTCGTCGCCGCGCTCTATCATCTTCATGGCTGCACGCTCGTCCACGTGGGCATACTCCATGATACGGCGTACCCTGTCCGGAGTGTCGGCCGATACGAACACGTTGACGCAGCGGGGATTGTCGCGCAGGATGTAGTCGGCACAGCGACCGATGAATATGCACGACTCACGCTCGGCCGCCTTCCGGATGGCATCGCTCTGTATGCGGAAAAGCGACTCGTCGCTGATTTGGTTGTTGTAGATGTCGCTCGCGCCGCCTCCGAAGAACGGGAAGAGACTGCTGAACACCGTGCGGAAAGTGCCTTTGTGTTCGTCACTTTTCTCAAAGAGTTCGGCACTGATTCCGCTCTCGTCCGCCGCCATGGCAAGTATCTCCTTGTCGTAATAGGCAATGCCGAAATCGCGTGCCAGGCGTTTCCCGATGGCACGGCCGCCACTACCAAGCTGGCGGCCGATGTTGATGACGAATTTCTCAGTTTCCATAAGTTTTAAGTGTTTGCATCTTCATACGGAACTTGCGCACCGCCATCACCAACATGACGATGGCCACCACGCTGGCTATGGCATCGGCGGTGGGGATGGCGTACCATACGCCCAGAATCTGCGGTTTGACGATATGCGGGAGAAGAAACAGCAACGGCAGGAGGAAAAGCAACTGCCGGGTCAGCGACAGGAAGATGCTCTTTCCCGCAGAGCCGATGCTCTGGAAGAAACTGGTGGACACAATCTGGATGCCCACGATGGGGAAGAAGAGCGTGACGATGCGCAAACCTTGCGCGGCGCGATGGATGAGTTCCTGGTCTGTGGTGAAAGCCCGCGCGCAGGATTCGGCAAAGAACTGCCCCATGAGGAAGCCTATGGACGTCACCACAGTTCCGAAAATCAAGGCATATTTCAGGACGCCCATCAAACGGTCGTAGCGTTTGGCACCGAAGTTATAGCCTGCAATGGGCTGCATCCCCTGGTTGAGCCCGATGACTATCATCACGATGAGGAATACCAGGCGGTTGGAGATGCCGTAAGCACCGACGGCGACATCGCCTCCATACTTGACCATGCTCTGGTTGATGATCACGACAACCAGGCAGGCGCACAGGTTGATGAGAAACGGAGAAAGGCCGATGGTGAGCGAGTCGAAGACAATCTTGCGGCGAAGGCGGTAGATGCCCCGGCGGAAACGAATCATCTCTCCGTCGCGACTGAAAAGATAGAACTGCCAGAGGAGGACGAGTGTCTGCGACATGACCGTGGCCAACGCCGCGCCCTGTATGCCCCAGCCGAACTGATAGATGAATATCGGGGCAAGGATGACGTTGATAACCACCGTGCTGATGGTGGCCATCATGGCTTGCTTCGGGCGGCTCGTGGAGCGCAGGAGACCGTTCAGTCCAAGGTAGAGGTGGGTAATCACGTTTCCGGCAAGGATGACGTGCATGAAGTCCCGCGCATACGGGAGCGTGACATCGCTCGCCCCGAAGAAATACAGGATGGGGTCGAGCTGCCATTCGAGCAACAGCGCGAGCGAAAGACCCATGATGATGTTCATGACGACCACGTTGCCGAGGATTTGCTGCGATGTCTGGTAGTCCTTCTGTCCCAGCCGCACCGACATGAGCGTGGAGGCTCCCACGCCGACCATGGCACCGAACGCGGCCGTCAACGACATGAAGGGTTGCGTCAGGGCCAGTCCCATGATGGCCTCCGGCCCCACGCCCTGACCGATGAACACGCCATCGATGATATTGTAGAGCGAGGCGGCGGCATTGGCCACGATGGCTGGAATGGCATACTGCATCAGCAGTCCGCCTACCGGCTTCTGTCCTAGTTCATTAAATCTCTGTGTATTGTCCATTACTGTTATTTTGACGCGGCAAAGGTACGAATTTTTAACGTTTGAGGCAGTCGGGATGTCAGTTTTGAAAGATAGCCACATACGGGAGCGGAACGTGTCGCAGCCGTCGGACAAGCGGGCGGCACCGATGAAACCGGGCGGCTGCGGACTGCTAAGTGCGCCCTCGCGTCCGTTCCGCACGATGCTTCCGCACGGGCATTCTTGTCCGCCGAACGGAGATTCTATCAGCCGACTTGTCGCGACGGGTCGCCGACCTGTCACGACAAGTCGGCGACCTGCATCCGCGCCTGTTCCTGACAGGAATGTTTCTCCTGCATGTGAGGGAAAATGACAGCCGCGACACGGCACACCGATTCCCCGAACGGGAAGCGGAGTACGGACAACGCGACCGGGAAAAACGGAACCAGCCCCGCCTTTCCTGACCTTAATCGGAAAGACGGGGCTGGGAAAACTTGCCATGAGGGCTACGCGCCCCGGCTCATGCGGAGAGCCGGGAGGCATGGCGCGCGGCAAACCTGCTTAGCGGATGAACAGGAGCTCGCGGTATTTCGGGAGCGTCCACATACGGTCGTCGACGATGAGCTCCAGCTTGTCAATGTGATAACGAATCTGGTCGAACATCGGAACGACGGTGTCGTGGTAGGCCACGGCTTTCTCACGTTCTTCCGTGATGGCGTTGGCCTTCTTCCTTGCCTCAATCATGGCATCCACGTTCTCCTTGATGAAGGCGAGGTGACGGGAGATGGCTTCGATGAGCTCGACGTTCTTCGCCGTCATTTCGACACCGTTCTCGCCCGGGAAGAGCTTGCGCATGTCCATGACGTTGGTCAGCAGCGAGGTCTGGTAGGCCGTAGCCACGGGGATGATGTGGTTAAGCGCGAGGTCGCCCAGTACGCGCGATTCAATCTGCACCTTCTTCGTGTAGGTCTCCCACTTCACCTCGTTGCGGGCTTGGAGTTCTTTCTTCGTCATCACGCCCATGGACTCGAACATCTGGACGTTCTCAGGTTTCAGGTAGTTGTCGAAGATGACAGGAACGCTCGTTTCGCAATCCAGTCCCCTCTGAGCCGCTTCGGCCTTCCACTCCTCGCTGTAACCGTTACCTTCGAAATGGATGGCCTTGCACTCTTTCAGGTATTTACGAATGACATCGAGGATGGCCTCGTTCTTCTCCTTGCCTTCTGCCATGAGGGCATCGACATCGTGCTTGAACTGCGTCAGCTGCTCGGCCACGGCGGTGTTCAGGACAATCATGGCGGCGGCGCAGTTGGCACCCGAACCGACAGCGCGGAACTCAAAGCGGTTGCCCGTAAAGGCGAAGGGCGACGTGCGGTTGCGGTCTGTGTTATCGATGAGCAGTTCCGGCACTTGGGGAATGTCGAGTTTCATCTCCTTCTTCCCGGCCAGTTCGAACGACACGCTTTCCGGGTCGTTCTCAATGCGGTCCAGCACCTGCGTCAACTGCCTTCCGAGGAACGACGAGATGATGGCGGGAGGTGCCTCGTTCGCGCCGAGACGGTGGGCGTTGGTCGCGCTGGAAATGCTGGCTTTGAGGAGTCCGTTATGACGGTACACGGCCATAAGCGTATTGACCACGAAGGTCACGAAACGCAGGTTGTCTTCCGCAGTCTTGCCCGGAGCCATGAGGAGGATGCCCGTATCCGTGCCGAGCGACCAGTTGCAGTGCTTGCCCGAGCCGTTGATGCCCTTGAACGGCTTTTCATGCAGCAGGACACGGAAACCGTGCTTGCGGGCCACCTTGCGCATGAGCGACATGATGAGGAGGTTGTGGTCGTTGGCAAGGTTGCACTCCTCGTAAATGGGTGCAAGCTCGAACTGGTTGGGTGCAACCTCGTTGTGGCGCGTCTTGACCGGAATGCCGAGTTGCAGGGCCTCTATTTCGAGTTCCTTCATGAAAGCGGCCACGCGGTCGGGGATGGCACCGAAATAGTGGTCTTCGAGCTGCTGGTTCTTCGAACTTTCGTGTCCCATCAACGTCCGACCGGTGAGGAGCAGGTCGGGACGGGCGGCATACAGACCCTCGTCGACGAGGAAGTACTCCTGTTCCCAGCCCAGGTAGGCTACGACCTTGTTCACGTCTGTATTGAAGTAGTGGCAGACATCAACGGCTGCCTTGTCGAGCGAACGGAGGGCTTTGAGCAGAGGAGCCTTGTAGTCGAGCGACTCACCCGTATAGGCGATGAACACGGTGGGGATGCAGAGCGTGTCGTCCACGATAAAGGCAGGCGACGAGGGATCCCAAGCGGAGTAGCCGCGAGCCTCGAACGTGTTGCGGATTCCGCCGTTCGGGAACGACGAAGCGTCCGGCTCTTGCTGCACGAGCAGCTTCCCGGTGAACTCTTCGAGCATTCCGCCCTTCCCGTCGTGTTCGAGGAAGGAGTCGTGCTTCTCCGCAGTACCCTCGGTCAGCGGTGCGAACCAGTGCGTGTAGTGCGTGGCTCCCATTTCGGTGGCCCAGGCTTTCATACCGGCGGCCACGACATCTGCCGTCTTGCGGTCGAGCGGTGCTCCGTGGTCGATGGCATCCACCAGCTGCTGGTAAGCGTCAACCGGCAGGTAGTGGAACATCTTCTCGCGGTTGAAGACATACTTCGCGAAGTAAGCCGTAGGCGCTTCTTCGGGCAACACCACGTCGAGGGGCTTTTTCTTAAACGCCGTCTCGACAACATTAAATCTCAGTTCAGACATTGTTATTTAAGGTTTACGGTTCTTATATACGGATTATAGCAGTTACAAAGACAGGGCGGACAGTCGTTCCATCGCCTCGGCGGTGGCTTCGCGGGTGTTGAACGCCGTCAGACGGACGTAGCCCTCGCCGCAAGGCCCGAAGCCGACTCCCGGCGTGCAGACGACACCTGCTTCGTGGAGCAAGCGGTCGAAGAAGTCCCACGAGCCGCTCCCGGCGGGTGTGCGGAGCCACACGTATGGCGAGTCCTCACCTCCGTAGGCTTCCAGACCGGCTTTCGCCGTCCAGTCAAGGATGAGGCGGGCGTTGGCAAGGTAGTAGTCGATGAGGCGTGCCACCTGGCTTTGTCCCTCGGGGGTGTAGATGGCGGCCGCACCGCGCTGCGTGATGTAGGAAGCCCCGTTGAACTTCGTGCACTGCCGCCGGTTCCACAGAGGGTTGAGCGCCACCGTCCGGCCGTCGGTCGTGCGCGCCTTGACAGCCTTGGGAACGACGACATAACCGCAACGCACGCCGGTGAAGCCCGCCGTCTTGGAAAAACTGCGGAACTCCACGGCACACTCCTCTGCCCCAGGAATCTCGTAGATAGAATGGGGCACGTCCTCATGGCGGACAAAGGCTTCATAGGCTGCATCAAACAGGATGAGCACCTCATTCCGGCGGGCATAGTCCACCCATGCGGACAAATCCGCCCGCGTCAGAGCCACGCCCGTGGGGTTGTTGGGCGAACAGAGGTAAACCATGTCGACACGCTCCGCCGGGGGAGTGGGCTTGAAACCGTTCTCAGCCGTGCAGGGCAGGTAGGTGATGCCGTCCCACCGGCCGTCGGGCAACAAGTTTCCCGCCCGGCCGGCCATGACGTTGCTGTCCACATAGACCGGATAGACAGGGTCGGCCACGGCAACGCGGTTGCCGACGGACAGGATGTCGCCGAAGTTCCCCGTGTCGCTTTTGGCTCCATCGCTAACGAATATCTCGTCCGGAGCCACCTGGATGCCACGTGCGCGGAAGTCGTGTTCGCAAATGACATTGAGCAGGAAGTCGTAGCCCTGCTCCGGTCCGTAGCCGTGGAAGGTTTCGCGGCGGGTGAGGTCGTCGACCGCGCGGTGCATGGCCGCTGTGGCTGCCTCCGGAAGGGGTTGGGTCACGTCGCCGATGCCCATGCGGATGAGCTTCTGGCCGGGATGAGCCGACTGGTACTCCGACACACGCCGTGCGATATCGGAGAAGAGATAACTGGGCGGCAGAGCGAGGAAATGTTCGTTTACGTTTGCCATACCTACTTATTATAATTCTGCGTTTATTCTTCCTTCAAATACTGTCCGCGCCTCCCCGGTCATGTAAACATGGCCGTCGGCGCGCCATTCTATCTCCAAATCACCGCCATCCATCTTGACGACGACGTGACGGCCGCAGCGTCCTGCCTCGATGGCGGCCACCGCCGTGGCGCAGGCTCCCGTTCCGCAGGCCATCGTGATGCCCGACCCGCGCTCCCATACGCGCATCCGTATCCGGTCGTCCGGCATCACTTGGGCGAACTCGACGTTTGTCCTGTCCGGGAAGCGTTCGTGCCGTTCTATCAACGCTCCCTCAGAGGCGAGGTCGACTGCGGCCAAATCCGGTGTAAAGATAACAAAATGCGGGTTACCCATCGACACGACCGTGCCCTCATATCGTCCTTTCGGCGTGACGACGGCCTCATCGCCGGTCCAACAGCCAGCCACCTCGGGGCAGCCCATGTCGACCGTCACGTCCCGGACGATGCCGCCCTCGGGGTGCAGGTAAATCCGCTTTATACCGGACAGCGTTTCCAGAGTGAGTTCCGTTTTTGTGGTCAGGCCGTGTTCGTAGACATATTTACCGATGCAACGGCTGGCATTGCCACACATCATGGCTTCCGACCCGTCGGCGTTGAAGATACGCATACGGAAGTCTGCCACGTCCGAGGGACAAATGAGCACCAGCCCGTCGCTGCCAATGCCCGTATGGGGACGGCTCCACGCCACGGCGAGTTCTTCGGGACGGCTAAGCGGGAAGCGGGCGGCATCGACGTAAATATAGTCGTTGCCGGCTCCCTCCATCTTGGTGAATTCTATCGTTTCCATCACCTTCCTGTTTATTTCTCATAAGCGGCATGGTGCACGCCACGCACCGCCCGTCCGCTGGGCTCGTTCATGTGGGCGAACGCCTCGTCCCAAGCCAGGGCTTCTGCGGTCGAGCAGGCCACGCTGGGGACACTGGGCACGCTGCGGGCGGCACTGTCGCTGGGGAAGTGCTCCTCGAATATGCTGCGATAGTAATACTCCTCCTTGTTGCGCGGCGGGTTGATGGGGAAACGCCGGGCGGCATCGGCCATCATCTCGTCGGTCACCTGCGATGCGGTCAGTGCTTTCAGGCTGTCTATCCACGAATAACCGACCCCGTCGGAGAACTGCTCCTTCTGACGCCAGCAGACATCCTCCGGCAGCATGTCGGAGAAGGCTTCGCGGACGATGCGCTTCTCCATCTCGTTCCCCGGGCACATCTTGGCGGCCGGGTTGAGGCGCATGGCCACGTCGAGGAACTCCTTGTCGAGGAAGGGGACGCGCCCCTCCACACCCCAGGCCGCCAGGCTCTTGTTGGCCCGCAGGCAGTCGTAGAGGTGGAGTTTGGAGAGCTTGCGCACGGTCTCCTCGTGGAAAGCACGGGGCGAGGGAGCCTTGTGGAAGTAGAGGTAGCCCCCGAACACCTCGTCGGCACCCTCCCCGCTCAACACCATCTTGATGCCCATCGACTTGATGAAACGGGCGAGCAGGTACATCGGCGTGGAGGCGCGCACGGTGGTCACGTCGTAGGTCTCGATGAAATAAATCACGTCGCGGATGGCATCCAAGCCCTCCTGCACCGTATATTTCACCTCATGGTGCACCGTGCCGATATAACTGGCCACGGCGGCTGCCTTGTCCAGGTCGGGCGAGCCTTCCAGTCCCACGGCGAACGAGTGGAGCCGCGGCCACCATGCGGCGGAGGCTCCGTCGGTCTCGACACGGCTTTCCGCGAAATGGGCTGCCACTGCCGCAATCACCGACGAGTCCAGACCGCCCGAGAGGAGCACGCCATAGGGAACGTCGCTCATCATCTGCCGACGCACCGCCTGTTCCAATGCTTCGCGGACATCGGTCGCACGGGCGGGGTTTTCCTTGACGGCATCGTAGTCCTCCCAATCGCGGTTATACCAACGGTGCATCTTCTTCTCGCCGCTCCAATAGTAATGTCCCGGCGGGAATGGTTCATACTCGTCGCAGAAGCCTTCGAGTGCTTTCAGTTCGCTGGCGAAATAGAGATGCCCTTCGCTGTCGCGGCCGATATAGAGGGGTATCACGCCGATGGGGTCGCGGGCGAGGAGATATTCGTCGCGCTCGGAATCATAGAGCGCAAAAGCAAAAATACCGTTCAGGTCTTCGAGGAAGTCGATTCCCTTGTCGCGATAGAGCGCAAGGATGACTTCGCAGTCCGACTGGGTTTGGAACTCATAGCGTCCCGCGTAACGCTCACGTATGTCCCGGTGGTTGTATATCTCGCCGTTCACGGCCAATACTACTTTCCGGTCGGGCGTGTAGAGGGGTTGGCCACCCGAGAGCGGGTCGACAATGGCCAGCCGCTCATGGGCCAATATGGCAGAGCCGCCCACATAGATGCCGCTCCAGTCAGGACCGCGATGGCGCAGCTTACGCGCCATGCGGAGCGCCTTTTCACGCAGTTCGGCGGTCTGTTGCTTGATGTTGAAAACACCAGTTATTCCACACATTGCTTATTTCTGTTTTATGTAGTTTGTCACTCGTTCTTTTCCTGTGGCGGGAAGATGGAATACTTCCCCATCCACTCCGTTCGGGACGGCGACCCGGTCAAACGGGTCGGCGACTTGTCGCAACGGGTCGGCGACCCGTCACGTCGGTCAGCCGTCTGCGCCGTGCCCGCCGGTCGTTCATGCCCCGAGGCCTTTCAGGTAGGCGTCGACATTGGCGGCCACTTTCCGGCCGTCGGCGAGGGCGCGCACCACCAGGCTCGGCCCGTGGGCGGCATCGCCGGCCACGAACACGCCCCGCCCCGTCGGGAGGGACTCGGGACGCAGGAAGCCCATCGCGAGCAGCACCATGTCGGTCTCGATGACCTCCACGCGGCCTGTGGGGCGCATCGTCGGACGGCCGCCGTCGGCCGGGGTTTCCCACTCGACTTCTTCGACCTCCACACCGCACACGCGGTTATTCTCGACGAGGAAGCGGCGCGACGAAAGTCCCCAACGGCGGGTGCAACCCTCCTCATGGCTGCTGGCCGTCCGGAGGACGGCAGGCCACTCCGGCCACGGCGTGCGCGGGTTCTGCCCCACGGGCGGCTTGGCCATGATTTCGATTTGCTCGACACTGACTGCCCCCTGCCGGATGCTGGTTCCGACGCAGTCGGCTCCCGTGTCGCCGCCACCGATGACCAGGACGCGGCGGCCACGGGCATCGACGCGGTCGGCTTCGGCCACGGCATCGCCGTCGAGCAGGCGGTTCTGCTGTGCCAGCTGTTCGAGGGCGAAATATATTCCCTCTGCCTCACGTCCGGGGATGGCGAGGTCGCGTGCGACGGGCGTACCCGTGCAGAACACGTAGGCATCGAATCCTTCGGGGAGTTGCTCCGGACTGACCTCCACGCCCATCTCGAACTGTATTCCGGACGCTTTGAGCACATCGACACGCCGGTCGATCACGCCCTTGTCGAGCTTGAAGTTCGGGATGCCGTAACGGAGCAGGCCGCCCGGCCGGGGCTGGCGGTCGAAGACCACGACCTCGTGACCGGCGGCGTTGAGCCGGCAGGCTACCGACAGTCCCGACGGTCCCGACCCGACGACAGCCACCCGGCGACCCGAGCGGCGAGGCTGGATCGGGGTGACGAAACCCTCGCGGAACGCAGCTTCGGCGAGTGCCAGCTCATCCTCGCGGATGGTCACAGGAGCATCGATGGCGAGTTCCAAGACGCAAGACTTCTCGCACAGCGCCGGGCAGATTCGTCCGGTGAATTCGGGAAAATCGTTGGTCTCCGTCAGGATTTCATAGGCCTCGCGCCATTTTCCGCGGAAGAGGGCATCCTGGAACTCCGGCGGCTTGTTGCCCAGCGGGCAGGCCCAGTGGCAGAAAGGTATGCCGCAGTCCATGCAACGCGACGCCTGCGTCCTGCGGTCGTGGCTGCCCAGGGTCTGCTCGACCTGGCTGAAATCCTTGATCCGCTCGTAGACCGGCCTGTAACCGGCTACCTTTCGCGGCACAGTGAGAAATGCTTTCGGATCTCCCATATCTTGTTTCTTGCTTTACGTTTTTGGTTTATGCATTTTCACGGGCGGCATCGGCAATGCGGCGTTCGAGACGCTGCATCTGCTGCTCGTGCAACACTTTCATGTATTCTACGGGCATCACCTGTATGAACTCTCCCACATGTTGCTCCCAGTCTTCGAGCAGGTGCTCCGCCCGCTTCGAGCCGGTGTACATATAGTGTTTACGGACGAGGTCATACAGTTCCTTGCGGGCGGTGTTGTCTTCTATAAGGGACAACTCGACCATCTCCATGTTGCAGTAGTAGTCGAAATCTCCGTCGGGGTTCCACACATAAGCGATACCGCCCGACATACCGGCGGCAAAGTTGCGTCCGGTGCGGCCGAGCACGACGACGCGGCCGCCGGTCATGTATTCGCAGCAGTGGTCGCCCGCTCCTTCGACGACGGCCATCACGCCCGAATTGCGCACGGCGAAACGTTCGCCCACCTGTCCTTGGATATAGACTTCGCCGGACGTTGCGCCGTAGAGGAGCGTGTTGCCGGCGATGACGTTATCACCCGGCTCGAAGGGGCTGCCCGCCGGGGGCACGACGACGATGCGTCCGCCCGAAAGGCCTTTGCCCAGATAGTCGTTGGCTTCGCCTTCGAGGCGGAAGTGGACGCCCGGCACGAGGAACGCTCCGAACGACTGCCCCGCGCTGCCGCGGAAGGTCACGTCGACAGGATACCGTCCCAGTCCGGCCATTCCGTACTTCTTCACCAGCTCGCCCGAGAGCAGTGCGCCGACGGAGCGGTCGGTGTTGCGGATATGGCGGACCAGCGACACGCATTGTGTGCCGCCAGACGCTTCCAGTTCGCGCAGCACGGCGAGGTCATGCTCGGCGGACAGCTCGGCACGCTGCCCTCCGGTATGGTGCAGCTCGTGGTCGCCGTCGACACGGGCCAGAAGCTGGTCGAATCTCAACAGGCCGTGCTTCGGGCCGTCGGTTCCGGGCTTGCGGACTATCAACTCCGTATGCCCTACGATGTCGTCCAGTTTCTCTGCGCCCAACTCGGCCAAGAGTTCGCGCACCTCCTGCGCCAGGAAACGGAAGTAATTGAGCAGGTATTCACTCTTTCCCCGGAAATGTTCCCGCAAGGCCGGATTCTGCGTGGCGACACCCACGGGGCACGTATTCTGGGAGCATTTGCGCATCATGACACAGCCCATGACGATGAGGGCTGCCGTGGCGAAACCGAACTCCTCGGCACCGAGAAGTGCCATCAGGACAATATCGCGTCCCGTCTTCAACTGGCCGTCGACCTGGAGCGTCACCCGTCCGCGCAGGTTGTTGAGCACGAGCGTCTGTTGCACCTCGCTCAATCCCAGCTCGGGGGCACTTCCGGCATAGCGTACCGACGAAGCGGGCGAAGCACCCGTTCCGCCTTCCGCGCCAGAGATGACGATGATGTCGGCCTGGGCTTTGGCCACACCGGCCGCTATGGTGCCGACTCCGTGTTCGGCGACCAGTTTCACGCTCACCTTAGCCCGGGGATTCACGTTCTTGAGGTCGAAAATCAACTGGGCGAGGTCTTCTATCGAATATATGTCATGGTGAGGCGGCGGGGAGATGAGCGAAATGCCGGGTATGGAATGCCTCATGCGGGCTATTACCTCGTCGACCTTGAAGCCGGGCAGCTGTCCGCCCTCGCCGGGTTTCGCGCCTTGCGCTATCTTGATTTGTATCTCGTCCGCGTCGACCAGATATTCCGTTGTCACCCCGAAACGTCCCGAAGCCACCTGCTTGATGGCACTGCGACGCGACGTGCCGAAACGGGAAGCGTCCTCACCGCCCTCACCGGTGTTGCTGCGGCTGCAAAGCGTATTCATGGCCAGCGCAATCGCCTCATGCACTTCCGGGCTAATCGCTCCGAACGACATGGCACCCGTGACGAAACGGCGGACAAGGTTCTCGACCGGCTCCACGCGGTCAATGGGAATAGGCGAACGCCGGAAGTCGAAGAAGTCGCGCAGGAAGATGGGCTGGGTACGCCCGTCGACGTGACGGGTGAACTCCTTGAACTTCTCGTAACTGCCCAAGCGGGTTGCAAGTTGCAACAAGCGGATGGCGTCGGGGTCCCACGCGTGCGCCTCGCCGTCTTTCCGATAAGAGTAAAGGCCGCCGCCCGGCAACAAATGGCCGGCGGGTTCGTCGCCGCCGTAACCTGCGAGATGGAGTGCGGCTGCGTCACGTGCCACCTCGTCGAGCCCGACACCTCCGATGGGCGACGGCAGGCCGCCCATGTAGGTGGAGCTTATCTCGTCACCGAGCCCGATGGCCTCGAAGATACGGGCACCCCGATAGGAACGGAGTGTGCTGATACCCATCTTACTCATGATTTTCAGCAATCCCTTGCAAAGAGCCTTGACATAGTTACGTTCGGCCGTGTCGTAGTCGAGCTGGATGTCGTGCGCGCCGACCATGTGGTCGAGCACGGCGAATGCCATGTAGGGATTTATTGCGCTGGCACCGAAGCCGAGCAACAGGGCGGCGTGCATCACCTCCCGCACATCGCCACACTCCGCAATGAGTGCCGTGCGGGAGCGTTTGCCCGCCCGGATGAGGTGATGATGGACTGCCGACACCGCCAACAGCGACGGGATAGGCACATGGACGGCATCAATGTCGCGATCCGAAAGCACGATGTAGCTCGCGCCCTCGTCGACCGCCGTTTCTGCCCGGCGGCACAGGTTGTCAAGTGCCACGCGCAGGCCGTCGCCGCCCCGCGTCCCGTCGAAGAGCATCGGCAGGCGCACGGCCGTGAAGCCTTTGTAGCGGATATGGCAAAGCACGTCGAGCTGACGGTTGTTCAGGATGGGGTGAGGCAGGCGCACCATCTTACAGTGCGCTTCGCCGGGCACTAACAACTGGCCGTCGACACGCCCTATGTATTCCGTCAACGACATCACCAGCCGCTCGCGGATGGGGTCGATGGGCGGGTTTGTCACCTGAGCGAACTGCTGCCGGAAGTAGTTGAAGAACAGCTGCGGCCTCCCGGAAAGCACGGCAAGGGGCGTGTCGTTACCCATGGCCGTCACGGGTTCGGCGGCTTGGAGTGTCATCGGCCGGATTATCTTTTCGACATCCTCCCGCGTGTAGCCGAACGCACGGAGCTTGCGCCCGCATTCCTCCACGGTGCGCGGTGCCTGCCGTCCGCTATGCAGCTTGTCCAGTTCAAGCCGGTTGGTTTCGAGCCATGTCCGGTAGGGATAGGCATCGGCCAACTGCTTTTTCAGTTCTCCGTCATAATAAATACGTCCTTCCTGGGTGTCGACCATGAATATCTTTCCCGGTTGCAAGCGTCCCTTTTCGCAAACGCGTGTGGGGTCGACGTCGAGCACGCCCGCCTCACTGGCCAGGGCAATCAGCCCGTCGTTCGTGATGAAATAGCGGGCAGGGCGCAGGCCGTTGCGGTCGAGCATTCCGCCTGCGTAGCGGCCGTCGCTGAAAAGCAATGCCGCCGGGCCGTCCCACGGTTCGACGAGGATGGAATGGTATTCATAGAAGGCTTTCAGGGCATCGCTGATGGGGTTCTTGGCATCGAAGGACTCGGGCACGAGCATCGCCATGGCGTGGGGCAGCGAGAGGCCGCTCCGCACGAGGAACTCGAACGCGTTGTCGAGCGAGGCGCTGTCGCTCATGCCGGGCTGCACGATGGGAGCGAACTCCTGCGCGTCGCCCAACGTCGGAGTGGAAAGCACGGACTCCCGTGCGCCAATCCACCCCCGGTTACCCCGTATGGTGTTTATCTCCCCGTTGTGGGCCAGCAGGCGGAACGGCTGTGCCAAAGCCCACGTGGGGAACGTGTTCGTGCTGAACCGCGAATGGACGAGAGCCAGCCCGCTCGTGAAGTTCGGATGGCTGAGGTCCGGGAAATAGTCGGCAAGCTGCACGGAAGAGAGCATGCCTTTATATATAAGTGTGCGCGTGGAGAGCGAAACGATATAGAAATCCTCGCGTCCGGGCAGCTTTTCCTCCCGGACACGACGCTCCACCCTCTTGCGCAGTCGGTAGAGTTCGCGCTCGGCTGCGTCGCCTTCGCCCAAGCCGCCCACGAACACCTGCCAGATGGCCGGTTCGGCGGCAGCGGCCACCTCGCCCAACACTTCGGGACGGGTGGGAACGACGCGCTCGGCCAGCCACGTGCCTCCCAGACGGAGGGTTTCCTGGCGCATGACACTGAGTATCGCCTCGCGGGCATCGTCATCCTTGGGCAGGAACACGAGTCCCGTTCCGTAGCGTCCGCGCTCCGGAACGGCCACCCCTTGCAGGAGGATGAACTCATGGGGAATCTGCACCAGGATGCCGGCACCGTCGCCGGTCTTCTTGTCTGCTCCCTCCGCCCCGCGGTGGCGCATGTTGGCCAGGATGGTCAAGGCCTGTTCGACGAGGGAGTGCGACTTCTCGCCACGAAGATGAACCAACATACCGACACCGCAGGCATCATGCTCCTCCGATGCATCGTACAGCCCGGACGATGCAGGGGCATGCGCCGGGGACGAATCTGACACTATTCCAGCAAAAACGTTTTCTGTCTTTTTTATCATCAACGAGCCAATAAGTTTTCTTTTCAAATCGCCTGCAAAATTACTGAACAACGAGCAAGCAGGCAAACATTAGGAAAGAAATATCATGAAAACGGTCTGATTTTTCCAAAACCCTTTCATTTTATTACAGTTCCGTGTCCGCTCGTCCGGGAAAGCCTGACAGCCCGCTTCCGCCTTGGCAAGCCCCGGTAGGCACACGTCTGTCTCGCACGGGTCGCCGACCTGTCGTCACGGGTCGGCTGACAGATTCAACGGGTCGGCTGACCGTTTTTCCGGGTCGCCGACCCGTGGATGCCGCCTCGCCACCGCCCGGAACGGGACGGCATTCCCCGACGGGCGGACGGCCGACGAGCCGCCGCTTCCGGCCTTCGCCTTGCGCCACTGGCGGAAGCCCGGCGGCTTTGCGGGCTACATCGGGAAAAAGTTATACCTTTGCGCGACAATATCTTAATATCCACGCATTCCCAATATGGAACAAGAATTATTCACGTCGCAACCTTACCGCGTGGCCGACATGACCCTCGAAGGTTTCGGCCGGAAGGAAATCACCATCGCCGAAACGGAGATGCCCGGCCTGATGGCTCTCCGCGCCAAGTACGGCGATTCCAAACCGTTGCGCGGTGCCCGGATCATGGGGTCGCTCCACATGACGGTCCAGACCGCCGTCCTCATCGAGACATTGCTCGCCCTGGGAGCCGAGGTGCGCTGGTGTTCGTGCAACATATACTCCACGCAGGACCACGCGGCGGCGGCCATCGCTGCCCGGGGTGTCGGTGTTTACGCCTGGAAAGGCGAGTCGCTGGCCGACTACTGGTGGTGTACGCTGCAAGCCCTGCGCTTCGACGGGGGACACTTCCCCGACCTCATCGTCGACGACGGAGGCGACGCCACACTGATGATTCACCTCGGAGTAGCGGCGGAGCGCGATGCCTCACGGCTCGACACGCCGTCGGAGAGTGAGGACGAGGCCGAACTGAAAGCCATCGTGCGCCGGGTACTGGCCGAAGACCCCACCTTTTTCACCCGTCTGGCCGCGAACGTGCGCGGCGTGAGCGAGGAAACGACGACCGGCGTTCACCGTCTCTACCAGATGCAGGAACGGGGCGAGCTGCTCTTCCCCGCATTCAACGTGAACGACTCCGTAACCAAGTCGAAGTTCGACAACCTCTACGGTTGCCGCGAGTCGCTGGCCGACGGCATCAAGCGCGCCACCGATGTCATGATAGCCGGCAAGGTGTGCGTCGTGGCCGGCTACGGCGAAGTCGGCAAGGGCTGTGCGCAGAGCCTGCGTGCCTACGGCGCGCGCGTGCTGGTCACGGAGATAGACCCCATCTGCGCCCTGCAAGCCGCCATGGAAGGCTTTGAGGTCGTCACGATGGACGAGGCCGCCCCCGTCGGGCAGATATTCGTCACGGCGACAGGCAACATCGACATCATCACCGTAGAGCACATGAAGGCCATGCCCGACCAGGCCATCGTCTGCAATATCGGACATTTCGACAGCGAGATACAGGTGGAAGGCTTGAAGCGCGTGCCGGGCATCACGCACACGCCCGTCAAGCCGCAGGTCGACAGCTACCGCTTCCCCGACGGCCACCACGTCATCCTGCTGGCCGACGGCCGCCTGGTAAACCTCGGATGCGCCACGGGGCATCCGTCGTTCGTCATGTCGGCCTCGTTCACCAACCAGGTGCTCGCCCAGATGGAACTGTTCGCCCGGCAGCACGAGACGGGAGTCTACCGCCTGCCGAAGAGCCTCGACGAGGAGGTGGCGCGGCTCCACCTTGCCCATGTCGGGGCACGGCTGACGCGGCTGACGCAGAAGCAGGCCGACTACCTGGGTGTCCCGGTGGAAGGGCCATACAAAGCTGAACACTATCGTTACTAACCTTTCATAACCTCCACCATGAGTTTCCTGAAAAAAATAGCCCCCGACGCCATCGCCGTCGTCGCCTTCCTCCTTTTGTCGTTCTGCTACTTCGCCGGCCCCATCACGGAAGGGCTCGTGCTGGGCGGCCACGACAACACGGCCGGGGTCGGCCTGGGCAACGAGATTGAGCAGTACCGCGAAGAAACAGGGGAGACCACGCGATGGACAAACGCCTTGTTCAGCGGGATGCCGACCTACCAGATTGCGCCGTCCTACGGCTCGAACCGCGTGCTGAACACCATCAGCAGCATCTACGGCCTCGGGACGAGCGGTGTCCTGCTCTATGTCTTCGCCTACCTGCTGGGCTTCTACATCCTCATGCGCGCCTTCAACTTCAAGCCGTGGCTCTCGGCCCTGGGAGCAGTCGTCTGGGCGTTCTCGTCGTACTTCTTCATCATCATCGCGGCGGGGCACATCTGGAAAGTCATGACACTGGCTTTCATCCCGCCGACGATTGCCGGACTCGTGCTGTGCTACCGCGGGAAACTGCTATGGGGCGGAGCCGTGACGGCACTCTTTACCGCGTTTCAGATTACCTCGAACCACTTGCAGATGACGTACTATTTCATGTTCGTCATGCTGTTCATCGTCCTGGCTTACCTGGTCGATGCCATCCGCTCGCACACACTCCCTCGCTTTGCACGGGCTACGGGTGTCATCGTGCTGTCCGGCCTGTTGGGACTTTGTGCCAACCTGTCCAACCTCTACCACACGTATGAGTACAGCAAGGAGACCATGCGGGGCAAGAGTGAGCTGACCCCGCCCGACGAGTCCGCCGGGCAGTCCACCGGGAGCGGACTGGAACGCGACTACATCACCCAATGGAGCTACGGGCTGGGCGAAACGTGGTCGCTCCTCGTGCCCGACGTGAAAGGCGGCGGGTCGGGCTCGCTGATGGACAACGCCAAAGCCCAGAAACACGATGCGTTCCCGACACTCATGCAATGCGTGGGGCAGGCCTACCAGTTCACTTCGCAGGTGTCGCCGCGCATGGCGCAATCCCTGCCGGGCCTGAACCAGTATTGGGGCAACCAGCCCTTTACCGTCGGCCCCGTCTATGTGGGCGCGCTTGTCTGCCTGCTCTTCCTGCTGGGCGCGTTCTACGTGAAAGGTCCCATCAAGTGGGGACTGCTCGCCGCCACGTTGCTTTCCCTGCTCTTCGCATGGGGCAAGCACAGTCCGGGCATCACGAACTTCTTCATCGACTACCTGCCGATGTACAACAAGTTCCGCACGGTTTCGTCCGCCCTCGTGATAGCGGAGTTCACGATGCCGCTGCTGGCAATGCTGGGTCTGGCCGAAATCATCCGGCGACCGGAGACGCTGAAAAGCAAGCCCGTTTATTTCTACGTGAGTGTCGGACTGACGGGAGGAATCACCTTGCTGTTCGCCCTCTTCCCCGGCCTGTTCTTTGGCGACTGCCTCTCGTACAACGAAGCCGACATGTTCGTCTGGATGGGTAATATCTTCCCCGCGGACTTCCTGGCCACCTATCGCGAGAGCCTGGCCGCCATCCGCCACTCCATCCTGTCCGATTCGGCCTGGCGGTCGTTCCTCATCGTGGCGGCAGGTGCTGTCCTTTTGTGGCTGTACCGTATGGGCAAGATAAAGGCGGGGCTGCTGTGCGGCCTGTTCATCCTTATCTGTCTCTGGGACATGTGGAGCATCAACCGCCGCTACCTGAACAACGGAAACTTCACTGAGCCGGTTCAGGTGGCCGAAGCCAAGAAGACGGCGGCGGATGAGTTCATCTTGCAGGACGAGGGACTGGATTACCGTGTGGTCGACCTGACACACGACACTTTCCAGGACAATACGATAGGTGCCTGGCACAAGAACATCGGCGGTTATCATGCCGCCAAGCTGCGCCGTTACCAAGACCTCATCGACCGCCACCTGAGAACGGAACTTGCAGCGGCCGGTGCGGCCATCGTCTCGACCGGGGGCGACATGAGCCTTGTCGCGGGCGACTCCATTTTCCCCGTGGTCAACATGCTCAACACCAAATACTTCATCCTGCCCGGTGAGAACAGCCAAAGCATCCCCGTACTCAACCCCTACGCAAACGGCGAAGCGTGGTTCGTCGACCGCGTGCAGTATGCCGGGACGGCGGATGAGGAGATGGCCGCGCTGGACAGCCTCAACCTGAAACACGAAGCCGTGGCGGACGAAGCGTTCAGGCCGTCGATAGGCGATGCCTCGTCCATCGACGGAAGCAGTGTGAAGCTGACGAAATACGCCCCCAACGAGTTGCGTTACGAGACGAACTCCCCGAAAGGCGGCGTGGTGGTATTCTCCGAAATCTACTACCCGGGATGGACGGCAACCATCGACGGACAGCCCGCCCAAGTAGGCCGGGCCAACTACATCCTGCGCGCCATGCAGGTGCCTGCGGGGAAACATGAAATAATCATGGAGTACCGCCCGTCAAGCATTTCCGTCACGGAAACCATCGCTTACGTGGCCATCGGCCTCATCGTGCTGGGCTTCATCGCCGCCCTGGCGTTCTCCTTCATCGGAAGCCCCGCAGGAAAGCGGAAGGAATAAGTCACGGATAACCCCACCCTCAATCAATTGTCCCGGACATGGAGAGAAAGACCTCCATGTCCGGGACAATCCGTTTAGAAAGACTTATCCAAAGTAACCATATCACTCTTATCCACGCAAGAACCCGCCAAGCGACAAAAGCAGCCGGAACCGGACAAAACGAGTAAGGGCGGCCATCGAATTTCGATAGCCGCCCTTATTCGTGATTCGCTTGGGG
>CAZYHW010000030.1:5463-21079 GCA_964647405.1 uncultured Prevotellamassilia sp. | reverse complement strand
CACAAAGGTAACACTACTTTTTGAAATGAGTAACAAATAAGCAACAAAAGTAACAGAATTATCGGCAAATAATAAGAAATAATAAAGGCCTCATTAATGCCAATACTACGTTTAACTAATTGAATTTATTGTGTTTTTCTTTGTCTTTTGTTTTCCGTGAAAGTTGTGAAGAAGAAGCGTTATGCTTATCTTGTGAATTGGAAACCTAGGAAATTTCCCATTTACGCACAAGGATGGCATAGTGGTTCTCACGCTATGGCGTGGGCTGCTATATCTACATTCGTGCGTAAGGTTTTCCTAGGACCTCCAATTCAGAACGTGGGCATTGCAGTTCCACGCTTCCGTTTCTTAAAAGGTGGTCGGGTCAAGGTGGGGCTGCTTGACCCAGTAAAAAAATTACGACTATGCAAAGGAAACGTTGCATGCGCGAAGCTAATGGAGGATTTGCCCGTTCTCTTATCCTCATGTGTGGTGTGGTTGCCTTACTGAATTCGTGCGCCAGTGGCAAGATGTTGACGAAAAGCGTTGGTTATCAGTCTATCCGTACAACATTCCGACAGCCCGACCTGACCGCGAACGAGATTCCGGCTGACGCGGAGATCATGTGTGTATATACCATTTCGGTCGATGGCGACCTGGTGGTAGCCATATCCAACAAGACAGACGAAATCATGGTGATAGACCAAACCATGTCGTTTTTCATCAATAACGGACGTTCGGTTTCCTATTACGACCCGACGGTGAAGATGTCGTCGGTCACCGATATGTCATCACGAACCAGGGGTGGTTCCGTAAACCTCGGCGCTATTGGCAACGCGATAGGCATCGGAGGGAGATTGGGAGGCCTTCTGGGTGGCGTAAACGTCGGTGCTTCCGGTACGGAGGGGACATCGATTCAGAACACTACGATTATCGCCGACCAGCCCAGGGTGCAGTTAGGCCCGAGGGGGAGCGGCACGATGTCGAAAACCTTCAAGGTTGACGGCATTGGCCGAGCTGCCCTGAGGAATGCCGGCAGTACGACCGGTTTCTATACGAATGAGGACAGTTACAGTACGTTCAGCGTGTGCATATCGTATTCCTTGGATGGCGGGAATACCTTTAAGAAGATTGTAACCGACTTTTACGCGAATTCAAGAATGATTTTGCCTGTGGCGCAAAAGGGGAAGGTGAATGAGACCTTACGAAGCCTGTTTACTACAAAGCCGGATGCATTGGGTGAAAACCTTTGGATTTTGTATTTCAATACGAACGTTCCAAATGCATACGACTCCATGGTTACGGGTGTCTTATATGATTATCAATAAACCAAAACTATACGGAGATGAAAAGGTTAGCTCAAATTCTACTCGTGTTGGCCGTTGCGCTGAATCTGTCGTCGTGTCATACGACCGAGAAGTTCGTGGTCTGTGGTGCGCCGGGAACGGAGATATACTCTCCTTCCAAGGAGCGGCTCGGCGTGATAAACTATGACGGCATTGCGGAAATAAAACTTTCCAGCGATGGGTGTTATACTTTCTTGCTGTCCAAGGACAACAGTTCGCCGCTCTATATCCCCTTTGCCCTGGATTATGAGAACAAATCCTACACGGGAACAAAAGCATTGTGCTATACGGGAGGGTTTGTCTTCATGGGCGGTGTGCTTCTTGGCTTGGCTACCGGAATTGCGGCCATAAGTGGGGCTGATGATGCGGCCAGTTCCTTAGCCAAACCGACTATTGGACTGTTAATATCCGGAGGAGCTGCATGGGGGGCGACGGCTGGTCGGATTTCCCAAACCACACGCAAATGGAATTTCACTTATCGCAAGACGCAGCAGGTCAATTCTGACCTCTACTTTAC
This sequence comes from uncultured Prevotellamassilia sp., assembly GCA_964647405.1. Lineage (GTDB taxonomy): Bacteria > Bacteroidota > Bacteroidia > Bacteroidales > Bacteroidaceae > Alloprevotella. Next base: position 19,237 of record CAZYHW010000030.1, on the reverse strand, counting down.
CCAACCGGTCTTTACGGAGCCCGGGAAATAAGTCGGTCGAGCCGTCAGGCAATTATAAAAGGACGAACCCTGTCATCGCTCCGGGGTGGAGCGTGATGGGGTTCGTCCTTTTGGTTGATGAAGGTCGGTTCGGCTTTTGGGTGATGGCCTATCGCATCATAGGAATGGGCATTAAAAATGACCGGCATCCCGGACATGGCGGTGTCGGGATGCCGGACAGTATGGCATCGTGCTCCGGGGCAGTGTCATTCCGCCGCGAAGCGGGCAGCCTGTTCGGCGATGAGGGCCGCGTCGTCGAAGTAGTTGAGCCGCATGGCGCGCCGCACGTCGGCGAGGGTCTCGGCGGCCACCGCACGCGCGTCGTCGCAGCCCCGACGGAGCATGTCGTAGATGGCGGGGATGTCCTTTTGGAACTCCTGGCGACGTTGACGGATGGGGGTGAGTTCCTCTTGCAAAATGTCGTTCAGGAAACGCTTCACTTTCATGTCGCCCAGTCCGCCGCGGCAGTAGTGTGCTTTCAGTTCGTCGAGGCTGGGATAGTCGGGCAGGTAGCGTCCGAAGTGTTCGGGTCGGCAGAACGCGTCGAGATAGGTGAACACGGTGTTCCCTTCGAGATGGCCGGGGTCCTGCACGTGGATATGGGTCGGGTCGGTGTACATGCTCATGACCTTCTGCCGCACCTCGTCGGCGGGGTCGGAGAGGTAGATGCAGTTGCCGAGCGACTTGCTCATCTTCGCTTTCCCGTCGGTTCCGGGCAGGCGCAGGCAGGCCGCGTTGTCCGGCAGGAGGATGGAGGGCTCGACAAGGGTATCGCCGTAGATGTAGTTGAAGCGGCGCACGATTTCGGTGGCCTGTTCGAGCATGGGTTTCTGGTCCTCGCCGGCGGGGACGGTCGTGGCGCGGAAAGCAGTGATGTCCGCGGCCTGGCTGATGGGGTAGGTGAAGAATCCCACGGGGATGCTGGCCTCGAAGCCGCGCATCTGGATTTCAGTCTTGACCGTCGGGTTGCGTTGGAGACGCGACACGGTGACAAGGTCCATGAAGTAGAACGAAAGCTCGCACAGCTCGGGGATTTGCGACTGTATGAAGAGCGTGATGCGCTCGGGGTCGAGGCCGCAGGCGAGGTAGTCGAGGGCCACCTCGATGACGTTCTGGCGGACTTTCTCGGGATTGTCCATGTTGTCGGTCAGTGCCTGCGCGTCGGCGATGAAGACAAACATGCGCTTGAAGTCGCCTGCGTTCTGCAACTCGACGCGACGGCGCAGCGAACCGACGTAGTGGCCGATATGGAGGCGGCCGGTCGGCCGGTCGCCTGTGAGGATGATTTTTTCTTTTGGCATAATTGGCGAAGTGAATCGTTTGGAACGGGAATGGGGCGGTGGGAACGCCACACGCCACTCCCGGCGGATTGCAAAGGTAGCGAGAATGCGGCGGAACGGCAAACTTTACGGCGGCTTTTGCCCCGGCATGGCGGCTGCGGCATGGGAAGAGCGACGAGGGAAGCCGCCGACGCACCGCATCTGGCAGCCGTCCCCGCCAAATCGGGTCGCCGGCTTGTTCCGCCGGGTCGCCGGTTCGTCGCAACAGGTCGCCGACTTGTTCCGCCGGGTCGCCGACTGGTGAAAGCAGGTCGCCGACGGTGTGGAGCGGATTATCCTTTGGCGGGGATGAGCAGCCGCCCTGTTGGCGCGGTGGGCGACTTGTATGTCCGGGAAAGCGTCCCGGGGCGACAGGGTGGGGGAGATGGTCTGTCGGTTATATGGGGTAGCCCGTGGCAGCGGGGCGACCGGTGGCGTGATGGGAGGATGCGAAAAAAAGCAAGTCCCCGGGCAGGTTATGCGCCGGGGACTTGCTGTATCAAGAGGAACGGTGTGAAAAAACCGTCTTTATTTCTTTGCTTTCTTTGCAGCTTTGGCAGCCGCCTTGTCATACTTTTCCCATGCCTTTTCGGCACCGGCTTTCAGCTCAGCGGTGAATTGCTTGGCCGCAGCTTCTGTGGCTGCTTCGTCCTCGGGGGAGGCAAAGGCGTGCTTGTAGCCCTTGGTCTCGTTCCAGTGGCCACGCGTGAAGTCGGGCACGGCGACCGGAGCGCAGCCGTTGTCCATGGAGAGTGCGCCCAGTTCGGCCAGGCAGCACCATTCGGCCAGGTCGTACACGTCCATGTCGAGGGGAAGTCCGTTTTGCAGACAGTAAACGAGGCGGGCGTCCATGATGAAGTCCATTCCGCCGTGTCCTCCGACTTCCTTGGCCATTTCACCGTATTTTTGGAGGATGGGGTGCTGGTACTTGGCCACCAGAGCCTCCATCTCCTTCTTCGGCATGAAGGAGTGGGACGAGAGGTTGTCCACCTGCGGTTGCAGGCCGGAGGCGGTCAGTTGGCTCTTGTCGAGGGCGTATCCTTCGATGGGGTATTTGTTGGCAAATCCTTTCGTACCGGTCAACTGGTACAGGCGGTTGTAGGGTTGGGGATTCATGACGTTGTGCTGAATCTCGATGACCTTGCCGTTTTCGGTGCGGATGAGCGTCGTGGTGTGGTCGCCGTTCTTGAAGTCCTCGCACACTTCACCCGTGGCTTTTTCAACATATTCCTTTCCGTGAACGGATTTCGTATCCATGGCCACGAGGGTCACCATGCGGTCGCCGCGGTGGATGTCGAGAGCCTGTGCAACGGGGCCAAGGCCGTGGGTGGCGTAGACATCGCCTCTGTGGTCCTTGTTGTAGCGCATGCGCCAGCCGAGTTTGTCGTCATTGCTCTCCTTCCAGTAGTAAGGCCAGAAGTCATCGAGGTTGTGGATATAGGCACCCTGTGCGCGGAGAACCTCGCCGAACACTCCCTGCTGCGCCATGTTGAGCGTGTTCATCTCAAACCAGTCGTAGCAGCAGTTCTCGAGAATCATGCAGTGCAGGCGTGTCTTTTCGCTCATGTTGATAAGGTCCCAGCACTCTTGCAGGTTCATGGCCGACGGCACCTCGATGGCGGCGTGCTTGCCGTTTTCCATGGCGCACATGGCGACGGGGAAGTGGTGCTTCCAGTCGGTGGCGATGTAGACGAGGTCGATGTCGTCGCGCTTGCAGAGTTCCTCGTAGCCCTTCTCGCCGGAGTAGACAGCGGCGGGGGGCATACCTGCCTTACGCAGGATGTTCTGGCACTTCTCTGCACGTTCCTGTTCGTAGTCGCACAATGCTACGATTTGCACGCCGGGAATCTGGCACCAGCGTTCGACGGCTCCCGGGCCGCGCATGCCCAGACCGACGAACCCCACGCGGACAACGCTGAGTTTGGGAGTAGCCAGATTGAGCACATCTTCCTGACCGGCCGGCCGCTCGGGAACGTCCGTCACGATGGTATGCCCTTGCCATTTCCACGGCCAGTTGAACTGGGCTTGCGCCGGCAGTGTGGCCAGCGACAGGAAGAGTGCTGCCGCACCACAAAAGACTTGTTTCAGTTTTTTCATCTCGTGTATGTTTTTAATGGTTGATTGTTCTTTTCTGCCGCAAATATAGGTAAAAATGGAAAGAGGCGCAAAGTTGTGATTTGTAAAAACGCGCCAAGTTCCAAGGAAAGGCAATGCTTTCAGCCGTGCTTTGCTCCGGAACAGCGAAAACCGCAGGTCTGTCGGGCAATGGGGTGGACTGTGGAGACGGGTCGGCTGTCCGTCGGAACAAGTCGCCGACTTGACGCGACGTGCCGGCGACTGGTCGGAACAAGTCGGCGACCTGTCGCGGCTTCCCGCGTAGTGACTTCATGAAAAAGGTCTGCTTCCCGGTTCAGGGAGGCAGACCTTTTTTGTAATTTAAGTCCTCAGGAATGTATGGAGGCGTTTATTGCAACTTTGCCTTTGCTTCAAAATATCTCTTTATCTGCAATGCCATGTTGTTCTCGGGGTCGCGTGACAGCAACTCGTCGCAGTACTTCAAGGCATTGGCATCGTCATCCTTCTGCAAGGCATACCAGGCGAAGTAACTGAGAGCCTCGATTTCGGAAGACTTGTCTTCCTTTCCTTCAAGGCGCGTCATGGTTTCCTGATAGTAGGCATAGACAGAGTCGTTGGGCACGCTGGCATTCAGCACGTTATTGATGCGGGCACGCCAGAACGGGCCGAGATGGGAAGTGGGGGCCTCGGTGCTGATTCTGGCGAAGAGGCTGTCGCCCTTGGCCAGATAGATAAGTGCCTTTACGGAATCCGCACCTTGTCTCAGGCCGGTGTAATACATACGTCCCAGTCCGAACAAGTCCCTCATGTCCGCCCGTGTGCCCAAGGTGTCGACATAGGCTTCGTAGGAGGCGACGGCCTCGTCCGTCATGCCCATTTTGCTGTAAATTTCGGACAGGCTCTTGTAGACGGTTGCGGCACTGGGATTCAGTTCCAAGGCTTTCGTGAAGGCCTGCATGGCACCGCCGTAGTCTTTCAGCTGCTCCAAGGTGAGTCCCCGGTAGTTGTAGTCGCGATAGGTGTAGATGGTGTCGGCATACTCGCCGGGATTGAAGTAATCCATAGCTTGGGATGCTCCCTCGTAATCCGTTGTCTCATAAAGGTTATAGAACTTCATGCGGCGGAAAGTGATGTTTTTCTCATCCCGGGGCAGATTGGCCACGGCGATTTCCAGGGCTTTCGCGAAGTCTTGGGAGGCAAAGAGCGCGAGTACGTAGTTTTCCACGGCGCCCAGGTCGGCTTCCGGAGCTTTGCTGTAATAGTCGCCATAGGCAGCGGCGGCATCCTTGTAGTCGCTCATGGAGAAACAGATATCGCCAAGGTCTTTGTCTGCTTCATAGTAGTTGGGGTCTTGACGTTTAACCCGTTGGAGCATCTGCTTGGCCACGATAGGGTTGACGTACTTGTACACACTCACGTTCTTCATAAGTGCTTCCGTGTATGTGGAGTCAACCAGCAGGACTTCCTCGAACTTCTGTCCGGCAGAACCCCAGTCCTTACGCATGATACATACGTCGCCGAAAAGCATCAGGCCGGGGATGTACTGCGGGTCAAGCTCGTAGGCCTTGTCCGCGCACATCTTGGCATAAGGATAAACGCCGTTGTCAAGGAACACGCGTCCCATGGCCGTGACTTTCTTCTTGTCGCGCGAACGACGAATCATCTTCAAGAATGTTTCGTCCGCTTCTTCAGGATTAGTCTTTTGCAGGGCACAGATGCTCAACACCTGTTGTTCGTCCTCGGGGTCGAGAGTAGGATCTGCAACCTTGCTACTCTGTGCCACCGCCGGGATAAAACAAAAACACGTCAGCACCAATGCGGCAAACACTGCACTAAGTCTTCTTTTCATCTTCTCTACTTCTTTATTATTACTCCTATGTTGTTCAGTTTGTTATGGTTCTCGTGCGTGTCCCTTCCTTTCAGGACACGAAAAGTAGTTTACAAAAGTACTTGATTTTTACTTATCCGCCAACTTTGGGGAAAATTTTGTATTTTCTTAGTCCGGAAATCTTCCTTTTGGGGCACGACTGTTGCCTTTCTTACTTTCATGTGGAAATCCAGCAGCCAATGCAACAAAGCGCGACCGGCCGGCCATTCCGATGTTCCCCCTCTTTGCGATGGCTTGCTCCACGGGGATGGAAGCCTCTTCCCGGGAAGCCGTGTCAAGTCGCCGACCTGTTCCGCCAAGTCGGCGACACGTGGCATCAAGTCGGCGACCCGTCACGACGAACAGCCGTCCCGTTTCCGCGACGTCTGCTATTTCCTGGTTACCTCTTTTACTTGAACGGGCAAATGGGGCAATAGCTGGGAGGAATTGCAGATTATCAGCTGGCCTCGTTGTCCTGTGAGGAAGAAAAAGAAGTTCTTTACCATCGAAGTCACCCGCGGGTCTGTCGTGATGACGTAAACCGTGCGCAGCAAGGGATATTCGCCTGTCGCGATGTAATATTGGAAAGGCTGCCGGAAGACTTCGTAGGGGGCATCGAAACGGCTGACCCACATGACGCGCACGTCCAGGTTGTCGAATGTGCTCAGTGCGGAGTCTTTGGCTTCTTTCAGCCAGTTCGCTCCCACGACACCTATCACGGTCGGGTCGCTTTTCACCGTCTCCAATACTGCTTCGTTTGAGCCTTGTGCATAGAGGTTTCCTTGGAATTTCTCTCCTTGGCAGAGGGAGTCGACCATGTAGCGAACGGTGCTTGACCCGCTGTCGTCGAATATGAGTTTCAGCTCACCCTCTTGTGTGGAATGCGCAAGCTGTTCCCAGCGTGTGATTTTTCCCGTGACGATACCTTTTATTTCGTCCAGCGTAATCAGACTGTCCGGGTTCTCTTTGTTGACAACTAATGCCATGGCGTCTGTTGCCACAATGGCTGTCCTGGGCGACAGCGTGCGCGACGTGACCATCTTCTCTTCTGCTTCGTTGAGCGGACGGGTCGTGATCGCGGTGCGGAGGCTGTCGGAAGCCAGCAGGCGGATGGCTTCGTTCTCGCTGCAATACACGGGCTTCATTCCGGCCTCCGGGTAATTTGCGCCAAAGACACTGATTTCCTCTTCCATGATAGGCCGGAACGTTTCATCTATCGCTATATGCACATCATCGGAAGTCAGCCAATCTGCTGACTTCCGATGATTTCCACATGACGTGGTTAGGGATAGGCACATAGCGGCTACGGGAAATAGCCAAAGTGCTTTCATCATACTATGCTTGCTTCTTTATCTGATCACGAATCGAATCGGCAAGTTGAACCAAACGGACACTGGACGCCCCTGCTGCATACCGGGAGTGAAACGCGGGAGAGACTTCACCACGCGCACGGCCTCCTTGTCGCAGTTGGGATCGAGGCTCTTTGTGACAAATACATCTCCGATGGAGCCGTCGGGCAGAACGACGAAACGCAGGTTTACTACTCCCTGTATCTCTTGTTCAAGGGCTATTGTCGGATACTTCAAGTTGTCAGCAATGTATTTCAACAAAGCGGCCTCACCACCGGGGAATGCAGGCGGCTGTTCCACCACGCTGTACACATCCTCTACCTCTTGTCCGGCAGTACCTCCGACCGTTTGGCCTTCAAGCAGGTCGTCGATATTCACCGTACCGCCTTCGTCACCTGCGTAGGTCGTAGCGGCAATGGCTGCTTTCGCACTCATCAGTTCCTCCATGTTTTTCAGCTCCGCCTCTTTGTCGACTTGGCTGTCGTCCTTAATCACGGGGGCTGTCATCTGGATGGAGGCCTTTACTGCTACTTTTTCCAGCGGTTTTTGGTACTTGACTTCGATAGGTTCCTCTTTCTTCTCCTCTTTCTTCTCCTTTTTCAGCTGGGCCATCTCCATTACTTCCGTATAGGAGTCGTCCTTAGCCTTGTCCTTCGTCGCGAATCGGACGATGGAAGGAGTCAGAGAGAGCAGGAATATAACGATGCAGACGGCTATCAGGGCATTTCGTTGACGTGCTCCGGCTTCCGAACGCAGTTTATACGCGCCGTAGCTTTTATTACGTCCTTCGAAAACAAGCTCGCACCACTGCTTTGATATCAAATCGATTTTAGCCATATTCTACTTTTTAATTTGATTTATTGAGCAGGGTTGGCCTTATACGTTTCGATTTTATCCAAATCTCCGTCGGCTATGTTGTCAATCACGTATCTACCGATCCAGCATATCTGCATCTCGTCCAGAATGTTAATCAGGTTCTCATAGTGAGACTCGTCGGTCGCTTTGATAATGACGTTCGGCGTGATGTCGCTGTTCTTTATCTCGGAAACCTTCTCCTTGTATTCTTCCTGATTCTTTGCTGCTATTTGTACGTTGGAGCTTTGCTTCAAGGCGTACTCTCTCTTCAATACTTCAATCTTTGACTGTGCCACGCGGTTCAACGACAGGAGCACGCCGCGTATACCATCCTTACCATAGGTGGTCTCGTGCAGCTGTGCGGTGTCGGGAAGCCCCGTGTAATAGTAAAGCTCGTTGTTGTCTCCTATCAATATCGTGACAGCTTTCGACGCAGCCACCTGGTTCTTCTCTTCGTCCGTCAGGTTTTCTTTGTTCGACGGCATCACGATTTCCAAGGTTTGGGGCTTTATCAAGGATGTACACAACATGAAGAAAGTCACAAGCAACATGATCATGTCCACCATCGGCGTAAAGTCGACGCGGGCATTCATTTTCTTTTGCCTACTGCCAGTTTTCTTTGCCATAATGCCCTGTTTTATTCTTGGTCGCTACCTTTCAGCGAAGTTACCAGGTTATACCTGTTTTCGTTGATGTCGCGCAAAGAGTTCATCACGTTCTTGATAACTGAGTATGGGGTTTGCCTGTCTGCCTTGATGGCAACACGCATCTCAGGAACTGCTGATCTGGCTGCTTTGACCCAAATTTTCAGTTCGTCACTGAGACTGTCGCAAGGAATACCTTCGTTTGCCGCGTTCAGCAAGATAGCCTTTCGTTGGGCTTCATCCTTTGCGAGCCAGCCGTTTATCATGTCCAGCGGAGTACCAAAAGTAGGAGCGTTCTTAAACGTTTCGATTTCTCTTGCGTTCAAGTTCAGGTATCTCTTCTCAACCATCTCTTCTGCCAGCTTTTCGAGGGCTTCCGGCGTGTCCATGGTCATGAACACCTTGCCGTTTCTCTCTACGTAGATGGTGAGGAGACTGTGATCGGGGATTTTAATCTCTGATACGGAACCCGGAGTGTTAACTTTAACTGGTTCGTCTTTTACGAATGTAGCCGTGAGCATAAAGAAGGTAAGCAGCAGGACCATGACATCGCTCATAGGCGTCATGTCTATGAACGTGTCTTGTTTTTTTATCTTAAAGCGTCCCATGTCTTGATACCTCTTTTATGTTCAGTGCGTAGCGGAGAAGGTCTGTACGATGGTATAACCTACTTCGTCAAGGCTGAAAGTCAGACGGTCGATTTTGTTTGTGTAATAGTTGTAAGAGATAACAGCGATAGCACCGGTGGCGATACCAGAAGCCGTGTTCACAAGGGCCTCGGAGATACCCGTCGACAGAGCCTGTGAGCTTGAACCGCCTTCACCCGATGCCAATGCACCGAACGAACGAATCATACCCAACACCGTACCTAACAGTCCGGTCAGCGTACCCAGCGTGATGATCGTACCTATCACGGGAAGGTTCTCTTGGAGCATCGGCATTTCCAATGCGGTAGCCTCTTCCAGTTCTTTCTGGATGGTCGTGATTTTCTGCTCTTTCGTCAGACGGTCCGTCTGATCCATTTCCTGATATTTCAGGAGCGTAGCGCGAACGACGTTAGCCACGGAACCACGCTGAGCGTCACAGAGTTGGAAAGCCTTGGTGAAGTCATTCGCAACGAGGGCGGCCTTGATGTTAGCCACGAACTTCGTCAGGCTGGTCTTACCATAAGCCGTGCGGATAGCGAAGAAACGTTCGATGCTCAACGCGATGGCGGTGAAGAACATGGTCCAGATGATAGGCACCACGAAACCTCCCTTATACACCGTACCCATCAGGTTGGCAGGTTCGAGGCCGACATCACCACTTGTCAGGAAAGAGAAAAGTACACCGGTGTCTTCGCCACCCTTGAAGTTCGAGATGTGACCGAACACCAAGAGGTAAACGAGCAACGCGAAGATGAAGCAGCCGATCATCACTGAAAAAGCTGACTTGATACCGGTGAAATCAGTCGATTGTTTTTTCGGTGCGCTCTTCTTGGAGGCACTAGCAGTTGTTGTTGCCATTGTGTTTTTTGATTAAGAAAGTTGTAATTAGTTGTTATTGATTCGCTTATTGTTTTTTCATGTTTTGATTAAGGTTTTCATCGCTATGGCGCAACTGGTTTCCTGCACGTATGCCCGCCTGTCTGTTTTTCGCGCAACGCCCGGCGTGCCTATCCTTTTCCGGGGAGCAGACGGCCAGTCCAAGAGCCCGCAATTTTTGCGCAAAAATAAAGAGAGAAATCGAAGAAAACAAGTTTTCCGCTTTTTATTTCGTGAAAAAGCGGTTACATCCGCGCTTCCCGGGACGGGGAGGCGTGAGGCATGGAAAACGGGTCGCCGACTAGTCGCGACGGGTCGCCGGATGGTTTTTCCGGGTCGGCGACCCGGTGGAGCTGTCAGCCGGACGGGGACGGGCGAATTTGTCACTGACGCATTGCGGATTTATGTGCAAAATTATTATCTTTGCCCGCGGCCGGTCGGGGCAGTCCGCCGGAGGGCGACTTCGTGCTTGCCCGTGGCGCAGATTCGGCGCGGGGCATGGCCGTTCAGGAAGACAGCCTTGTGAAGTCGGCCGGAATGCGCTGTCGGTCATAACATTGTAAGGATATGAAACAGGAAACAGTCACATTTTCTTGTCCGCCCCTCACGTTCGAGCCGCAATTGCATCCCATGGTTTGGGGAGGAACGGACATTGCCCGCCTTAAAGGCTACACGGGCGAGGGAAGCACCTGCATCGGGGAGAGTTGGGAACTTTCGGGACTTGCCGGTCATGTGAGTCGGGTAGCGGGCGGCGCTTTGGACGGTCGCTCGCTCGACGAACTCATAGCCACCTATGGCGAACGGCTCGTCGGCGCGGCCTGCCTGGCACGCTACGGGACGGCATTCCCGGTATTGGTGAAACTCATCGACACGGCGCAGGACCTCTCCGTGCAGGTACATCCGGACGACAAACTCGCTGCCCGCTGCGGCAAACGGGGGAAGAACGAGATGTGGTTCGTCGTCCGTGCCGACGACGGGGCGCGCCTCTTGTGCGGATGGAGCCGTGAGGAGACGGCCGATACTTTCCGCCACTGCATCACGGGGGGCGATGTCCTCCCGGCCGTGTGCTCATGGCCTGTTTCGCCGGGCGACATTTTCTATCTGCCTGCCGGGCGCATCCATGCCCTCGGACGGGGGATGCAGGTCGTCGAGATACAGGACGCGAGCGACATCACCTACCGCATATATGACTATGGCCGTCCCGGACTCGACGGACGGCCGCGCGAACTCCATGTGGAGCAGGCCTTGGAAGCCCTGGACTATTCCGCGGACGGCGATTGCCGGGTCGCTTACGACAACACGCCCGGGCAGTGGTCGACCGTGGTCGAAGCCCCTCACTTCACGGTGCGCCACCTCGCCTTTGACGAGGCCGTCTCCGTCGACTATGCTCCGCTCGACAGCTTCGTGCTGCTCGTTTGCGCCGGCGGGCGCATGGCAGTCGCCGACGCCGAGGGTCGCCGCGTCGAGGCGGGACTTGGCGGCACGGTGCTCCTGCCGGCCACGTCGGGGAGCGTGACTGTCGAACCGCTGTCCGCCGGGACGTGCCTGCTCGAAGTGGTTCCCGTGGTCTGAAACCGCATTTTCACGTGATACTGATAAATATATGTCTAAGAAAGCCTTGATTTCCGGCATCACGGGACAGGACGGTTCCTTCCTTGCCGAGTTCCTGATTGAAAAGGGCTACGAGGTGCATGGCATCATGCGCCGCTCGTCGTCCTTCAACACCGGGCGCATCGAACATCTCTATCTCGACGAGTGGGTGCGCGACATGAAGAGACAGCGTCTGATTAACCTCCACTGGGGCGACATGACGGATTCCAGTTCGCTCATCCGCATCATCCAGCAGGTGAGGCCGGACGAAATCTATAACCTCGCGGCGCAAAGCCACGTCAAGGTGTCGTTCGACGTGCCCGAGTACACGGCCGAGGCCGACGCCGTGGGCACACTGCGTATGCTCGAGGCCGTCCGCATCCTTGGCATGGAGAAACAGACACGTATTTACCAGGCCTCGACGTCGGAACTCTACGGGAAGGTGCAGGAAGTGCCGCAGAGCGAAACGACACCCTTCTATCCGCGCAGCCCTTACGGCGTGGCCAAGCAGTATGGCTTTTGGATCACGAAGAACTACCGCGAGAGCTATGGCATGTATGCGGTCAACGGCATCCTCTTCAACCACGAGAGCGAGCGCCGCGGCGAAAACTTCGTGACGCGAAAGATAAGCCTTGCCGCCGCCCGCATCGCGCAGGGTTACCAGGACAAACTCTATCTCGGCAACCTCGACGCCCGTCGTGACTGGGGCTACGCCAAGGACTACGTGGAGTGTATGTGGCTCATCCTTCAGCACGACACGCCGGAGGATTTCGTCATCGCCACCGGCGAGATGCACACCGTGCGGGAGTTCGCCACGCTTGCGTTCCGGGAGGCGGGCATCGAGTTGCGCTGGGAAGGCGAGGGCGTCGGCGAGCGCGGCATCGACACCGCCACGGGCAAGGTACTGGTGGAGGTCGACCCGAAATATTTCCGCCCGTGCGAGGTGGAGCAGTTGCTGGGCGACCCGACGAAAGCGCGGACGCTGCTGGGCTGGCAGCCGGGAAAGACCCCGTTCGCCGAACTTGTCCGCATCATGGTGGAGCACGACATGCGTTTCGTGCGGAAACTTCACCTCAAATCCCAAATGTGACCCCCGGGTTCCCTCACCGAAGATATGGACAAGGACACAAAAATATACGTGGCGGGACATCGCGGGCTGGTCGGCTCGGCCATCTGGCGCAGCTTCCTGTCGAAAGGATACACCTGCCTGGTCGGTCGCACGCACGCCGAGCTCGACCTGCTCGACCCCGTGGCCGTGCGTGCCTTTTTCGACGACGAGCGTCCCGAGTGCGTCGTGCTGGCCGCCGCCCACGTCGGTGGCATCATGGCCAATAGCCGCTACCGTGCCGACTTCATCTACCGGAACTTGCAGATTCAGCAGAACGTCATCGGGGAGAGCTTCCGCCACGGCGTGGACAAGCTCCTCTTCCTCGGGAGCACCTGCATCTATCCGCGCGATGCCGCCCAGCCCATGCGGGAGGAGGCTTTGCTCACCTCGCCACTGGAATACACGAACGAGCCGTATGCCGTGGCGAAAATAGCCGGCCTGAAATTGTGCGAGAGCTTCAACTTGCAATACGGGACCAACTACGTCGCCGTGATGCCGACCAACCTCTACGGCCCGGGCGACAACTTCCACTTGGAGAACAGCCATGTCCTCCCCGCGATGCTCCGCAAGTTCTACCTGGGGAGCTGCCTGCGGCGGGGCGACTGGGATGCCGTGCGGCGCGACCTGGGTCGCCGCCCCGTGGAGGGCATTGGCGCGGAGGCCGGTGAGCGTGAAATCACCGACGTGCTCGCCCGCTATGGCATCACGGCCGACGAGGTGTGCCTCTGGGGCACGGGACGGCCGCTCCGGGAGTTCCTTTGGAGCGAGGACATGGCGGATGCCTGCGTCTTCGTGCTCGAACAGGTGGATTTCAAGGATACTTATGCACCCGGGACGGCGGAGGTGCGCAATTGCCATATCAACGTCGGCACGGGGCGCGAAATCACGATTGCCGCACTGGCCGACCTGATAGCCAAGGAGGTAGGTTATGAAGGCCGCATCGCTTTCGATTCCTCCAAACCCGACGGCACGATGCGCAAGCTCACCGACGTGTCGAAGCTCCATGCCCTCGGGTGGCACCACCGGGTCGAAATCGAGGAAGGCGTGGGGCGCATGTTCCGCTGGTACGTCGACGACCTCTCCCGATAAGGCAGCTGCATTCAGCCTTGTGCGGGGAAATGCCGCCTGCGGGGTAGGCGCGACGGCGCGGATGGTCTTGGAAAATGACCGCCACCCGACCGCTCACTCCGCATCCTGCCGCCTCGCGGCGGGGTGGGTGAGTCTCCCGCGACAAGTCGGCGACCCGGGAGAACGGGTCGCCGGACAGGTTCGACGGGTCGCCGACTTGTGCCGCTCTCCCGGCGACTTGTGCTACCTTCCCGTCGCTTGCGAAGTCGCAGAAGAGTAAAGCCTTTTCTTTATTCCCGAAAAAATCCCGAAAACAGGGATAGGTTATAAAGCAAT
>CAZYHW010000030.1:0-5363 GCA_964647405.1 uncultured Prevotellamassilia sp. | reverse complement strand
AAAAATCCCGAAAACAGGGATAGGTTATAAAGCAATCGGCGGATGCCCATGGGGACATCCGCCGATTGTGTTTTCTGCCTGTGGCGATGGCTAATCTTCCTTCTCGCTCTCTTCGAACTCCTTGATGAGTTTGCTTTGCAAGTCGGCTGGTACAAGTTCGTAGCTGGCGAACTTCATGATGAACGAGGCTCGGCCGCCCGTGATGGAGCTGAGTGTGGTGGAGTAGCTGGCCAGTTCTTTCAACGGCACCTTGGCTTGCAGTTTCTCGTAGCCCGCCTCGCTGCTCATGCCGACGATGAGGCCCCGGCGGCCTTGAAGGTCGCTCATCACGTCGCCCATCTTGTCGCTCGGGACGAAGACTTCTACGTCGTAGATGGGTTCGAGGATTTTCGGCCCGGCTTCCTTGAATGCCAGACTGAACGCATTGCGTCCCGCGAGCATGAAGGAGAGTTCGTTGCTGTCCACGGGGTGCATCTTTCCGTCGTAGACGACCACGCGCACGTCGCGGGCGTAGGAGCCCGTGAGCGGCCCTTGCTCCATGCGGCTCATGATGCCTTTCAGGATGGCGGGCATGAAACGCGTGTCGATGGCTCCGCCCACCACGGAGTTGATGAAGACGAGCTTTCCGCCCCATTCGAGCGATATCTCCTCTTTCCCTTTTATCGAGACGCGGATTTCCTGTCCCCCGAAGTGGTAGGCGGTCGGGTCGGGCATCCCCTCGCTGTACGGCTCGACGATGAGGTGAACCTCGCCGAACTGACCGGCACCGCCGCTCTGCTTCTTGTGGCGGTAGTCGGCGCGGGCGGATTTCGTGATGGTCTCGCGGTAAGGGATGCGTTGCTCGTTGAATTCGATGGCTATCTTGTCAATGTTTTCGAGTCGCCATTTGAGCGTGCGCAGGTGGAACTCCCCTTGCCCGTGCACCAGCGTCTGCCGCAGCTCCTTGCTTTGCTCGATTTCCCAGGTCGGATCCTCTTGGTGCATCCGCACGAGTGCGGCCATCATCTTCTCCGTCTCTGCTTCGTTGACGGCGCGGATGGCGCGCGTGTACTTGGGATTGGGATACTTGATGAAGTTAAAGCGGTTCTCGCAGTCCTTGCTGTTGAGCGTGTTGCCCGTCCGGACATCTTTGAGCTTGACCGAGCAGCCGATGTCGCCTGCCGAGAGTTCGCTGACCTTCTCACGGTTGGCTCCGGCACAGACAAAGATTTGCGCCATGCGCTCTTTCGAGCCCCTGTCGGCGTTGGTGAGGTCGTCGCCTTCGTGGACGCAGCCGCTCATCACCTTGAAGTATTGCACTTCTCCTATGTGCGGCTCGACACCTGTCTTGAAGAAGAAGAGCGAGGTCGGTCCGGCGGGGTCGGGAACGACGACTTCGCCGCGCGTGTTGTGTACGGGAGGCATCTCGTCGACGTAGGGAACGACGTTGCCGAGGAATTCCATAAGCCGGCCGACGCCCATGTTCTTCGAGGCGCACACGCAGAACACCGGGAAGATGCTCCGCGTCACCATACCCTTGCGTATGCCTTCGCGCATCTCGTCTTCGGTGAGGGTTTCCGTCTCGAAGAATTTCTCCATGAGCCCCTCGTCGTTTTCGGCCGCCGCCTCGACGAGAGCCTTGTGCAGGGCCGTCGCCTTGTCGAGCTCCCCGGCGGGGATGTCGCCGATGGTGGGTTTGCCGCCGTCCGGCCCCCACGTGAGTTGCTTCATGAGGATGACGTCGATGAGGCTGTTGAAGTCCGGCCCTGTCTTGACCGGATATTGCACGGGCACGACTTTCGTCCCGTAAATGCTTTGCAGTTCGCCCAATATGCTGTCGTAGTCACATTTCTCGTCATCGAGCTGGTTGACAAGGAAGATGACCGGTTTGCCCAGTTTTTCCGTGTAGCGGAAATGGTTTTGCGTGCCCACTTCGGGGCCGTATTGTCCGTTGATGAGCAGGACGGCGGTGTCGGTCACGTTGAGGGCGGTGAGCGCCGCGCCGACGAAGTCGTCCGAACCCGGGCAGTCGATGATGTTGAGTTTCTTTTCGTTCCACTCGACGTGGAACACGGTGGAAAAGACGGAGTACCCGTAGTCCTGCTCGACGGGGAAGTAGTCCGAGACGGTGTTCTTGGCCGTGATGCGACCGCGGCGTTTTATCAGACCACTCTCAAAGAGCAGCGCCTCAGTGAGAGTGGTCTTTCCGGAGCCGTCATTGCCGAGGAGGGCAATGTTTTTGATTTCATGTGACTTGTACACTTTCATGGCATCGTAGTTTTTGGTATGAATGTCGGTTATTTTGAGTCGTCGCAAAGTAAGCAATTCCGGCCGGAAGGCAAAATGCAGAAAGCGTGTTGTAAAACATATTTCTCCGCCTCGCCATCGGCTGTGACCGGGTCGGCGACCCGGAAAAACTAGTCGGCGACCCGTGCGTCCGGGTCGCCGACTAGTTCCGCTGCTCCGCCGTGCCGTCCTGGCGCGGGGCTGCGGGTGTGGGGTCAGTGGCGGGTCAGCTTCTCCCGGAGGTAGCGCGCCGTGTAACTCCCGGCACACTGCGCCACTTCTTCCGGCGTGCCTTGTGCCACGATGTGCCCGCCGCCTTTCCCTCCCTCCGGGCCGAGGTCGATGACGTGGTCGGCACATTTGATGACATCCAGGTTATGTTCGATGATGACGACGGAGTGGCCGCGCGCGATGAGCGCATCGAAGGCTTCGAGCAGTTTCCGTATGTCGTGGAAGTGAAGTCCCGTGGTCGGCTCGTCGAAGATGAAGAGCGTCGGCTCCACGCGTTCCTGCCCGAGGTAGTAGGCGAGCTTCACGCGTTGGTTTTCGCCGCCCGAGAGGGTGCTCGACGACTGCCCGAGCTTGATGTAGCCCAGGCCGACGGCCTGCAAGGGGAGGAGCTTGCGGACGATGCGCTCCTGCCCGTGGCTGTCGAAGAAGGCAACCGCCTGGTCGACGGTCATTTCGAGTATGTCGTATATGTTCTTGTCGGCGAAGCGTACTTCGAGAATCTCACTCTTGAACCGCTTGCCGTGACATGATTCGCATTCCAGTACGAGGTCGGCCATGAATTGCATCTCCACTTTCACCGTGCCCTCTCCTTTGCATTCCTCGCAGCGTCCACCGTCGGCGTTGAAGGAGAAATAGGCCGCCGTGAAGCCCATCTGTTTCGCCAGGGGCTGCTCGGCCATGAGGCGGCGTATCTCGTCGTATGCCTTGACGTATGTCACGGGGTTCGAACGCGTCGACCGTCCGATGGGGTTCTGGTCCACGAAATCCACCGCCCTAAGGCTGTCGAGGTCGCCGGTGATGGCGGTGTGCTCGCCGGGTCGCTCGCACACCTCGTCAAAGTGGCGTTTCAGTCCGCGGTAGAGGATGTCGCGCACGAGGGTGGACTTGCCCGAGCCGCTCACGCCCGTGACGACGGTCATCACGTTGAGGGGGAAGCGCACGTCTATGCCGGCGAGGTTGTTCGCCCTTGCGCCCGTGACGAGCAGGCTGCGGTTCCAGGCGCGGCGGCTCGCGGGGACGGCTATCTCCTCTTCGTGGAGGAGGTAGCGGACGGTATGGCTCGCCGAGCCGGGGCGCAGGCCGTCGAGTCCGCCTTGGTAGACCACCTGTCCGCCGTCGCGTCCGGCTCCGGGGCCGATGTCGACGATGTAGTCGGCGGCGCGGATGATTTCCTCGTCGTGCTCGACGACGACGACGGTGTTCCCGAGCCCTTGGAGGCGACGCAGCACGTCGATGAGGCGTTGCGTGTCGCGGCTGTGCAGGCCAATGCTCGGCTCGTCGAGGATGTAGAGCGAACCGACAAGCGAGCTGCCCAGCGAGGTGGCCAGGTTGATGCGCTGGCTCTCCCCGCCCGAGAGCGTGTTGCTCATGCGGTTGAGCGTGAGGTAGCCCAGGCCGACATCGATAAGGAACTGCAACCGGCTGCGTATCTCGGTGAGCAGGCGGGTCGCCACGCGCTGCTCCGTATCGTCGAGCCGGAGACGGTCGAAAAAGCAGAGCAGCTCCGTGACGGGCAGGTCGACCAGCTCGGCAATGGAGCGGCCGCCCACCTTGACGTAGGAGGCTTCGCGTTTAAGGCGTGTGCCGTGGCAGTCGGGGCAGGTGGTCTTCCCACGGAAGCGGGCGAGCATCACGCGATACTGTATCTTGTACTGGTTGTCCTCGAGCATTTGGAAGAAAGCGTCGATGGACACCCGTTCCTTCTCGGGCAGGGCTTGCTCCTCGGCATCGCCGTGCCAGAGCCAGTCACGCTGTTCGCGCGTCAGCTCATGGTAGGGGGCGAAGATGGGGAAGCCTTTCCGCCCGGCGCGTCGGCAGAATTCCTCCCGCCATATCCCCATTTTCTCGCCGCGCCAGCAGACCACCGCGCCGTCGTGCACGCTCAGCGAGCGGTTGGGGACGACGAGCGCCTCGTCGAGCCCGATGACGCGCCCGAAGCCTTCGCAGCGCGGACAAGCCCCGAGAGGGGAGTTGAAAGAGAACATGTTGTCGTCCGGCTCGCGGAAGGTCATCCCGTCGGCCTCGAAGCGCGTGGAGAAACGGTGGACGGCGCGCGAGGGGTAGAAACGGAGCATACACTCGCCGTCGCCCTCGTAGAAGGCCGTCTCGGCGGAGTCGGCAAGGCGCGACACGGCATCCTTGCCTGCGTCGACGGACAGGCGGTCGATGAGCAGCGACAGGCGGGCGGGGTCGTCGTCGGCCGACGTGTCGTTTTGGGCGAGATAGTCCTCTATGCGCATCATTTCGCCGTCCACGTCGAGGCGCGTCAATCCCTGTTGCAGGTCGATTTCGAGCTGTTGGCGGAGGGTGCGCCCCGGCGGCACGCGCATCGGAGCCAGCACGGTGAAGCGCGTTCCGGCGGAGTAGCTGAGGGCGCAGCGGATGACATCCTCCGTCGTGTGCCGCTTCACCTCGCAGCCGCTGACGGGGGAGATGGTGCGTCCCACGCGGGCATAAAGCAGGCGGAGGTAGTCGTAGATTTCCGTCGAGGTGCCGACGGTGGAGCGCGGGTTGCGGCTCGTGACCTTCTGTTCGATGGCAATGGCGGGCGGCAAGCCCTTGATGTAGTCGCACTCGGGCTTGTGCATCCGCCCGAGGAACTGGCGGGCGTAGGCCGAGAGACTTTCGACGTAGCGTCGCTGCCCTTCGGCGTAGAGCGTGTCGAAAGCCAGCGACGACTTGCCCGACCCCGAGAGGCCGGTGACGACGATGAAGCGGTCGCGCGGGAGGTCGAGGTCGACGTTTTTCAGGTTGTTCACCCTTGCACCTTTGATGCGGATGTATTCGTCCATTGCGGAAAGAAGTTTTGCGTGGGGCAAAATGTCCGGACAAAGTTACGGATAAAATCCTGAAAAGCCTTGTCCCGC
>CAZYHW010000029.1:8205-21113 GCA_964647405.1 uncultured Prevotellamassilia sp. | reverse complement strand
GTGCCGAACTGCCGTCCCTTGTTCCCCTGTTCCTGTTGCTTTTTCTGCGTGGATGTCTGCCCGTTGTTCTTTTGGGTGGGGCGGGTGGTGTTGTTCTGGTTCGCGGGTCGGCTGGTCGAGGGCTTGCTTACGGTCTGGCTCTGCTGTTGGCGTATGGGCACGAAGTGGTAGCCGGGATTGCGCGATGACTTGTCCGTCGCCGTGGGTGTCTTGACCCCGCTCGGCCTGAAATTCCGGTAAGGACTGGGGTCGTTGTGTCCGCGGCTACGCCATCCACGAGCCACATAGGAGACATAGACCGCCGGACGGGAGAAATAGAAAACTCCCGGGCGATAGTGCTCAAAGACGGGGAAGTACCACGCGGCGTTCAGCCACCGCACGGGGCGGAAGAAATATTCCAGCGTAACATAGAGCGCATACTGCCATGGGAGGAGGATGCACTCGAAGTCTGCATTGCGGTAGGTCCAGTAACGACCGAGACAATCGGAAGCCGTCTCGATGCTTATCAGGTAGTCGAGGTTAATCTGGTATGCTTTTTCATACTGTTCTTGTGTCAGGCTGAGTTCGTGAGCCATCTTGTCGGTCAGGAACCAAGCCCTGTCGCGGGCCTCGTCGTACGACATGGCCTGCAAGGACATGACGGGCAGTAGAAGCGCAACCGCCCATGTCATCAGTCGGCGTAAGGTTTGTTTTTTCATTTCCTCTGCGTTTTTTTAGACGTATATATAATAGTAGACAGAGCAAGCGGCTTTCCGTTTAAGGCCGTCGGGCGACAGCGTGTCGATGTGTGCCGGAACGTTACACAACAGGCCGCACACGAGCAACCGAATGGCTGCTCACGCACGGCCTGCCCTGACCTTGTGGGAATGTCCTTCCCTTTATTCGTTTTCTACAAAGTCCATCTCGGCCTCGATGAGGAAGGCGAGTTCTTCTGCCTCGAAGTTCCCCATTTTCTCCGCCTCGGCTTTCTTGGCCATCCAGGTGGACATTTTCTCGATGTCTATGTCCACGTAGCCTTCCGCGTCGGGAGTGGCGTTGAGCACGCCGCTTGTGGCATAGTATTCGGCGATGAGGTCGAGAAAGTAGTACAACTGTTCTTCCGAGAACTTCTCTTTCAGCTCCTGCGGCAGGTGTTGACGGATAAAGGCGACGGCTTTCGCGTCCTCTTCCGCGTCTTTGAGCAGTTCGTCATCCAGTACGGCCATCAGAGCAGTGCTTTTATTTTATCTTCAAAGAGCGACTTGGTTCCCGCGCCGACGTGCTTGTCCACGATTTCTCCGTCTTTGATGAAAATAACCGTCGGGATGTTCCGTATGCCATACTGCGCGGCGAGCTCTTCGTTCTCATCGACATCGCATTTCCCGACAGCCACTTTCCCGTCGTAGGTTTCGGCCAGCTCGGCAATGAACGGGGCAATCTTTTTGCACGGTCCGCACCACGTGGCGTAGAAGTCGAGCACCACGGGCAGGCCTGTCGCGGTAATTTCTTCCAGGTTGTTGTTCTTGATTTCCAGTTCCATAATTCTTGGGATTAGTTTTTATTGTTAGACAAAAGTATTTAATTAATTCTGTATTCGAATGCAGGGCTTTCTTCGAGGTGGTCGATTAAGGACTTTTTAACCGTCAGGGATTTCTGCGGGGCTTGCAGCGTGATGTGCGACTGATTCTCCACGTCCACGATGTTGAAGAAGAGTTCCGTCGAGCCGGGGGAGGCCTTCACGAGGGCGGCCAGATCCGTCACGCACATTTCGTCTATCTCTTCCAAGTGTACGGTGATGGTCAGCTTCTTGACCCCTTTTTCTTTCACGTCGGCCAGGAACTCTATCTTCCCGATGCGCAGGTCGTAGCTGCCCTCGCGTATCCGATTCGGCTCTGCCCGCCCCGTGATGTAGAGGAAGTTGCCCACTCCCATCAGGTAGTTGCGCCACTTGGTCCACTCATCGCCGAAAAGCCTGAACTCCCCGACGCCCTCGTAGTCCTCCATCTTGACAGAGCCGTAGGGCTTCCCTTGGCGCGTCTGCTCTTCCCGGCAGCTCGTCACGATGCCGCCGAAAGTGATTTCCTTGTCGGCCATGAGGTCCAGGTTAGCCAGGTCTGTGCAGTGCGCCGAGCACATGTTCTTCAACACCACCGCGTATTCGTCGAGCGGATGCCCGGAGATGTATATGCCTATCAGGTCGTACTCCTTTTTCAGCCGTTCCGTGTCGGACCACCCGGCGTATTGCGCGGGGGGAACTGGATGGATGATTTCAATCTCTTCCATCTCGCCAAACAACGAGTTCTGCTCCATGGACTTCTCTTCCTGATAGCGAATCCCGTAACGGTAGAGACTGTCGATGAATGTCTCGCCTTTTTCGTTCTTTGCGAAGTATTGGTCGCGCTTGATGTCCGGAAAGCAGTCGAAGGCACCCGCAAGAACCAGGTTTTCCAAGTTCTTGCTGGTACAGATTTTCAGGTTGACCCGCTCCATGAAATCATACACTGAGCGGAACGGCCCATGCTCCCGCCGGACATTGACGATGGCATCCACCGCACTCCGGTTTATCCCGGAGATGGCTCCCAGTCCGAAGCGGATGGCACCGTGCTGGTTGACGGAGAATTTCAGGTAGCTCTCGTTGATGTCCGGTCCAAGCACCTTGATGTTCATCGCCTTGCACTCGTCCATCAACTTGCCGACCTCTTTCTTGTCGTGCAAGTTGCGGCTCACGGCTGCCGCCATGTACTGGGCGGGATAGTTTGCTTTGAGGTAGGCCGTCTGATAAGCCACCCAGGAATAGCACGTCGCATGGCTCTTGTTGAAGGCATACGAGGCGAAGGCGCGCCAGTCGTTCCATATTTTCTCAAGCACTTTTTCGTCGTAGCCGTTCGCCTTTCCGCCCGCGATGAACTTGGGATACATTTGGTTCAGCTTGTCCAGGAGTTTCTTACCCATGGCCTTGCGGAGGGTGTCGCTTTCGCCGCGGGTGAAATTGGCTATGACGCGCGAGAGGAGCATGACCTGTTCCTGGTAGACCGTGATGCCGTATGTGTCTTTCAGGTATTTCTCCATGCACGGCAGGTCATACGTGATAGGTTCTGCGCCGTGCTTGCGGGCGATGAACTGGGGGATGTACTGCATCGGGCCGGGACGGTAGAGGGCGTTCATGGCGATGAGGTCCTCAAACGTCGAGGGTTGAAGCTCTTTCAGGTATTTCTGCATTCCGGCCGACTCGAACTGGAACGTACCGGTTGTGCGCCCGTCACAATAGAGCTTATAGGTGGGTTCGTCGTCGATGGGTATTTTGTCGATGTTGATATCAATGCCCAGTCCCAGCTTGATATCCTCCACGGCATCCTTGATGATGGACAGGGTTTTCAGGCCGAGGAAGTCCATCTTTATCAACCCCGTCTCTTCGATTACGCTTCCCTCGTATTGGGTGCAGCGAACCCTTTCCTTTGTGCTCTTGTCATCCACCGTGGATACGGGTACCCAGTCGGATATGTCGTCACGGCTGATAATCACGCCGCAGGCATGCACGCCGGTGTTCCTGATGTTGCCTTCCAGCTTCTTGGCGTAGCGTATGGTGTCGTGCAGGCGCACGTCGTTCGAGGTCTCCGCCTCTTTCAGTTCGGGGATGGCTGCGATGGCGTTGCACAGGTTCATCGGCGGTTCCTTGCCGTCGGGGCCGAGGGGCAGGTGGTCGGGGATGAGTTTGCACAGGCGGTTGACGACATCGCGCGGAACCTGCTGCACGCGCCCCACATCTTTTAGGGCACTCTTGGTCGCCATGGCTCCGTAGGTGATGATGTGGGCCACTTTTTCCTCGCCATATTTCCGCGTGACCCAGTCCAGCACACGGCCACGGCCGTCGTCATCGAAGTCCACGTCGATATCGGGGAGGGAGATACGGTCCGGATTGAGGAAACGCTCGAAAAGCAGGTCGTACTTGATAGGGTCGATGCGCGTGATGCCCAGACAGTAGGCAACAGCCGACCCGGCGGCCGAACCACGTCCGGGGCCGACAATCACGTCGAGCTCTTCACGGGCGGCACAGATGTAGTCCTGCACGATGAGGAAGTATCCCGGGAAACCCATCGTCTTCATGACGTACAACTCGAAGTCGAGGCGTTCCTTCACCTCGTCGGGGAGTGGGGTGGGATAGACTTCCGCTGCCCGCTCGTAGGTCAGTTTGCGGAGATAGTCCGCCTCGAGCTTGATGCGGTAGAGCCGGTCGTAGCCTCCGAGCTTCTTGATTCGGCGCTCACCCTCCTCGCGCGTCATGATGACGTTGCCTTTCTCGTCCCGCGTGAACTCCTCGAACAAGTCGTCTTCCGAGAACTTCTCCCGGTATTCCGCCTCCGTCCCGAAGTCAGCCGGGATGTCAAAGGTGGGCATTATCGGCCCGTGGTCGATGCTGTATTCCTCCACTTTGCCGCATATCTCGGACGTGTTGGCCAGTGCTTCCGGAATGTCGGCAAAGACGGCGTTCATCTCCGCCTGCGTTTTGAACCACTCCTGCTTCGTGTATAGCATTCGGTCGGGGTCGTCCAGGTAGTGCCCCGTGGAGAGACAGATGAGGCGGTCGTGCGCCTCGGCGTCCTCCTCGTCCACGAAGTGGCAGTCGTTCGTGCATACGAGCTTCACGCCGTATTCGCTGGCCAACTCGACAAGGACGGCATTCACACGTTGTTGCTCGGGATAGGTTTCGCGGTTCGCCCGAATGGAGGGGTCGGTCACTTCGTGGCGTTGGAGTTCCAGATAGTAGTCGTCGCCAAAGACCGACTTGAACCAGCGGACGGCTTCCGCGGCCTCCTCCCGTTGTCCGTGGAGTATTTTCTGCGGAATCTCGCCGCCGAGGCAGGCGGAACATACGATGAGCCCCTCCTTGTAACGTTCGAGGTCCTCGTGGTCGGTGCGCGGGCGCATATAGAAACCATCCGTCCATGCGCGCGAAACCAGTTTAATCAGGTTGTGGTAGCCCTTCTCGTTCTTGGCCAGCACCACCAAGTGCCAGCCCGACTGGTCCTCACGGGACTCCTTGCGCGTCATGCCCCGGTGGGCGACGTACATCTCACAGCCGAAGATGGGCTTGAAGTCCAGCACGCGGCGTTTCGCCTCGACAATCTTGCGCTGTTCGCCGTCCGGGTCTTCGCCAGCCGATATTTTGCTTTCCGCAGCGGCCAGGGCTTCGCGGGCTTTCCCTTTCACCTTGCGGACGTAGTTGAAGAATTCCTTGATGCCCATCATGTTCCCGTGGTCGGTGACGGCCATTCCGGCCATGCCGTCCTTGATGGCCTTGTCTACCAGGCGGGGGACGGATGCCTGGCCGTCGAGGATGGAATATTGCGTGTGGACGTGAAGATGTACGAACTTTTCCATGCGTATGCCTCTTCTCTGTTGTTCTATGTCGTTCGTGTGTACTTATTTCAGTATTTCGCGCATCCGGCTGACGCGTGCCTCGACCTCTGCCTCTGGCAGGTCGGGGCGCAGTTCGCCGATTTGATGCCGCAGTTCGTCGAGTGCGCGCTGCCGCAGGACGGCTTTCCCCGCCCGGACACCGCTTTGGTAGTCCCGGTAGGGCAACAGGTTGCGGTTATAGTTGCCGTCGCTCATTTGCTCTCTCCTTCCTCTTCGCTCGAACGCTCGCCGAATATTGCCGTCCCGACGCGCACCATGTTGCTGCCTTCTTCGATGGCGATGAGATAGTCGTGGCTCATGCCCCACGAGCGCAGGGCGAAGTCGTCATCGGCGGCGAAGCGGCCGGCTTTGGCTTCGCGGAAGAGGGAATTTGCCGTGGCGAATTCCCGCCGCACTTGCGCGGTGTCGTCGGTGTTCGTGGCCATGCACATCAGGCCGCGCACTTTCACGTGGGACAGCCCGTCCAGTTCGTCGCCCGCCAGGAGTGCGCGCAACTCGTCCGGGGCGAAGCCGTGCTTCGTCTCCTCGGCGGCCAGGTGCAGTTCGAGCAGGCACGGCACCACGCGACCGATGCGCGCCCCCTGCCTGTCGATTTCGCGGAGCAGCTTCAAGGAGTCGACGGAGTGCACCAGCGAAACATAGGGTACGATGTACTTTACCTTGTTGGTCTGCAAATGGCCGATGAAGTGCCACTCGATGTCGTCGGGGAGCTGGCTGTGCTTCGCCTGCATCTCCTGCACATGGCTCTCGCCGAAGACGCGCTGCCCGGCATCGTATGCCTCGCGCAAGCGTGAGGCGGGATGATATTTCGACACGGCCACCAGTTCCACGCCGGCAGGAAGCGTGGCACGCACGGCCGCCAACCTTTCCTGCAAGGGCGTGCCCGTCATTTCTCCTCCACGCTTTTGAGGTGGTCGGGCACGGGCTCGCGGTAGTGGAACACGTCCATCAGGGGCGTTTCGGCCACGGACGCGATAACGTAGTCGCCCAGCGTACCTTTCATTCCCTCGTCGAGCCGCGTGATGGCGCTGCGCAGGTCGGCAGCCTGTACCAGCACGTTTTGCGAGGTCTTTTTCTCCGCCCCGCTGCGCTCGTCGAGTGTGATGAACACCAGTTTGCACTTGAACCACCGGTCGGCCTCGCCACCCGGTGTCTCGAAGAGTTCGGCATAGCGGGCACGCTTGATGTCGGAGACCTTGAACTCACCCGACATGAACGGGGTTATTTCCTCGATGATGCGCTTCTCGGCCTCGGTGAAGTTGACCGCGTCCACCAGGTAGGGCTCGGCCACTTTCTTGACCTGGCCGTTCTCCATCGTCTTTTCGTATTTGATTTTACACTCGAACCATTCGTACATCATATAAGTGGATGTTTATCTGTTTATTAGGTGTTTGAGGATTCGCACCACATACGCGGATGCGCATTTTCAGGGGCATACATGAACGGGTGCGTCGCTTGGCAATTATAGATGCAAATGTATTAATTATATAGGACAATCCGAAGGATTCCTTCCGATATTTCCGGCACTGCCCGCGGGGGAGCGGTGAGGAGCGGCGGGGGCTTGTGCCGGCCTTGACTATGGACAGCCTGCCGGCCCATGCAGCGGGCGTGCCTGACTGTTATTGTCAGGATTCCGGTGTGTACCGAACGGAAAAACTGTCGGTACAGACAGGAAAAACAGGTCGGCTATCCGTCGCGACGGGTCGGCTGATAGATTTTCCGGACAGCCAGAGCGAATCCGCCGTTTGCGACGGCCACACGTCACAAGGCGATTCCCGGCCTCCTTGTTTCGCTTTCATAAAAGAAAACACCCCGGTTTGCGGGAAACCGGGGTGCGATGAGGAAAGGCGTGTCCGTGGTCGGAAGGAACGGACAGACTTTTACAGTTCTTTCCGTGCGGCGAGACAGCTCTTCACCAGGTAGGCGATGAGCAGCACATAAACGACGAGCCCGCATATCTCACTTAACGGATTGGCGAGCCAGCCGGGATTGAGGAAGTTGAGGCCGCCGAAGCGCATGGCCGAGCTGACCACGCCCATCAGTGCCCCGCCCGCGATGAAGCCGGAGGCCAGGAGCGTACCCCGGTCGCCGCGTGCCCTGTTCAGGGCGGCATCCTTGCTCCGCGTGGTGACGTACCAGTTGATGGCTCCGCCGACGAGCAGCGGCAGGTTGAGGTCGAGCGGGATGAACATGCCCAGTGCGAAAGCCAGGGCGGGAATGCGGAGGAACGTGAGCAGCAGGGCGATGGCCGCACCGATGCCGTAGAGCGTCCAGGGAGCACTGGCGCCGCTCATCATGGGCTCGATGACGGCAGCCATGGCGTTGGCCTGGGGCGCGGCCAGCTGTCCGCTCGTGAAGCCGTATGACTTTTCGAGGATAATGATGACACCGCCCACAGTGGCCGCCGAGACGAGCGTGCCGAGGAACTTCAAGCTTTCCTGCTTGCGCGGGGTGCTGCCGAGCCAATAGCCTATCTTCAAGTCGGTCACGAAACTTCCCGAGCTGGCCAGTGCAGTGCAGACCACGCCGCCCATGATGAGCGCGGCCACCATGCCGCCCGTCCCTTTCAGTCCGACGGCCACCATGATGACCGAGGAGAGGATGAGCGTCATGAGCGTCATGCCCGAGACGGGATTGCTCCCCACGATGGCGATGGCGTTGGCGGCCACGGTGGTGAAGAGGAAGGAGATGACGGCCACGAGCAGGATGCCGACCACAGCGAACAACAGGTTGCCCTCCATGACACCGAAGTAGAAGAAAAGGAAGATGGCCACGATGGTGACGAGTGCCCCGATGGCCACTATCTTCATCGGGATGTCGCGCTCCGTGCGGGGGATTTGCACGTTCGTCTTCTCTTTCCCTCGCAGTTCGCGGCCGGCCAGTCCGATGGCACTCCGGATGACACTCCAACTCTTGACGATGCCGATGATGCCGGCCATGGCGATGCCGCCGATACCGATGCTTTTCGCGTAGTTAAATATCTGTTCGGGAGATGCCTCTGCGGCGGTGATGCCTGCCGGCATCATGAGGTCGGGAAAGAAGAAGCCAATGCAGGGAACTATGACCCACCAGACGACGACCGAACCAAAGCAGATGATGGCGGAATATTTCAGGCCGACGATATAACCCATGCCGAGGACGGCCGCCCCCGTGTTTATCTTGAACAGGAGTTTCGCCTGGTCGGCGACGGTTTGTCCCCACGCACAGACGCGGCTGGTGAACGTTTCGTTCCAAAGGCCGAACGTGGCGGCGATGAAGTCATAGAGACCGCCGATCAGTCCCGCGACGAGCAGGGGCTTGGCCTGCCGGGCTCCGTTTTCGCCGGAGACGAGTACCTGGGTCGAGGCCGTCGCCTCGGGGAACGGATATTTCCCGTGCATGTCCTTGACGAAATACTTGCGGAACGGGATGAGGAAGAGGATGCCCAGGATGCCGCCCAGGAGCGAGGCCATGAACACTTCGATGAAGTTGACGGTGATTTCAGGGTATTTCGCTTGCAGGATGTACAGGGCGGGCAGCGTGAATATGGCACCGCTGACAATCATGCCGGAGCAGGCTCCGATGCTTTGGATGATGACGTTTTCCCCGAGCGGGTCTTTCCTGTGGGCTGCGCCGCTCACGCCGATGGCTATGATAGTGATGGGGATGGCCGCCTCGAACACCTGTCCGACTTTAAGGCCGAGGTAGGCCGTTGCTGCCGAAAAGATGATGGCCATCAGGATTCCCCAGCAGATTGACCACGGCGTGATTTCCCGGTACTGCTGCTTGGGACTCATGAGGGGCTCGTATTTCTCGCCCTCTTTGAGTTCAGTGAAAGCGTTGTCTGGTAGTTGCTTCTGTTTCATGTTATGTAAAAGAAAGGTTATACGAAATGGTTTAACACATCCGGTCGCGGTAGTCCTCGTAGGTATATTGGCGCAGCACTTCATGGCTGCCGTCTTCGCGGTGCAGGACGATAGAGGGATGGCCTATGCCGTTGAACATGGTGGTCTTCACGGTCGTGTAGTGTATCATGTCCTCAAAGATGATGGGGTCGCCGATGCGTAGCGGCCGTTCGAACCGCCAATAGCCCATGTAGTCCCCGCTCAGGCAGCTGTTCCCTCCAAGGCGGTAGACGGTGGCCTCGTGTTCGCAGCCGTCGGCTTTCCCGGGCAAGGTGGTGGCTCCCGTCACGGTCGGCCAGTAGGGCATTTCGAGACAGTCGGGCATGTGGCAAGTGAAGCTGACGTTGAGAACAGCCGTCTTGATATGATTGTTTTCCACGATGTCCACGACTTGACAGA
Organism: uncultured Prevotellamassilia sp.; assembly: GCA_964647405.1. Taxonomy (GTDB): domain Bacteria; phylum Bacteroidota; class Bacteroidia; order Bacteroidales; family Bacteroidaceae; genus Alloprevotella. Next base: position 11,433 of record CAZYHW010000029.1, on the reverse strand, counting down.
CCAAGTCGCCCGTCTGCCAGGCGAAAGCCGACCCGGGTTCGAGGATAAGGCAGAGATGGGGATGCCTTTCCCTGAACGAGGACAACAGGCGGACGAGTAGTTCTGTATCATAACCGGCACGTGTCATCAAGTGGCCGCCGCCGAGATTGAGCCAGCGGATCTGGCTGAACCATCGGCCGAACTTTTCTTCCAAGTGCTGCAAGGAGCGGCCGAGCGAATCCGCTCCGCTTTCGCAGTGGTTATGACAGTGGAATCCCTCAATGCCGGGCGGGAGTTCGTCGGGGAGTTGCGAAGCCAGCACGCCGAAACGGCTTCCCGGGGCGCAAGGGTTGTAGAGCTCGGTCTCTATCTCGCAATACTCAGGATTGACACGCAGGCCACAGCTGACGGACGGGTGTGAACCGTTCCATGCTTTGACTTCGGGGTAAAAGCGTGCGAATTGGCTGAGGGAGTTGAACGTGACGTGGCTGCTGCATTCCAAAATGGTCTGGAACGAGGCTTCTTCGTAGGCGGGGGAGTAGGTGTGGGCTTTTGAGCCGAACTCTTCAAAAGCCAGGCGTGCCTCATAGGGTGAGGAGGCTGTGGTGTGGCTGATGTACTCCCGGAAGATGGGGAAAACCTTCCACAGGGCGAAAGCCTTGAACGCCAAGATGATTTCCACGCCGGCGCGTTGTGACACGGACTGAATCAGCCGCAGGTTGTCGCGAAGTTTACCCTCGTCGAGCACGTAATAGGGAGTAGGGAGTTCCGGAATGATGGACGGAATCATGGTATGAGAACGTGATGAGGCTGCAATGAAGAAACGGGGAGCAGTCTTGGCGTAACCAAGCCGCTCCCCGCCCTTGTGTGATACGATGGTAGATGCCCGGGGAGGCCGGGCTGTTACATGATTCCGTCGGCGCGGAGCTTCTGCTGCCATTTCCATGCGGACGAGAGCGCCTCTTCAAGGGTGTGGACGGCTTTCCATCCCAGCACCTTGTTGGCTTTGTCCACATTGCCCCACACTTTCTCGATGTCGCCCGCACGGCGCGGTCCGATCTTGTAGTTCAGTTTGACACCGGTGCACTTTTCAAACGTATTGATAAGCTCCATGACCGAAACGCCGTGTCCCGTGCCGACATTGAACACCTCGACGGGTTCGGCTTGCTTCTCTTCGAGGATACGAGCCATGGCGCAGACATGAGCCTTGGCCAGATCGAGCACATAGATGAAGTCGCGGATGCAAGTGCCGTCGGGAGTGTCGTAATCATCACCGAAGACAGTCAGCTCCTTGCGGATTCCGATAGCCGTCTGTGTAAGGTAAGGGATGAGGTTTGCGGGTACGCCGTTGGGCATCTCGCCGATGATGGCCGTGGGGTGGGCACCGATGGGATTGAAGTAGCGCAGGAGAATCGCTCCGATGGGTGCGCCGCTCTTCACGAAGTCTTGTATGATTTCTTCGTTAATCTGTTTCGTGTTGCCATAAGGGCTCTCGGCCTTCTGTATGGGTGCTTCCTCGGTGACAGGCAGGTTTTCGGGAGCAGGTTGTCCGTAGACGGTGCACGAAGAGGAGAAGATGATACCTTTCACGCCGTGCTTGGGCATCAGGTCAAGCAGGTTGACCAGCGAAACGATGTTGTTGTAATAATACTTCAAGGGCTTTTCAACGCTTTCGCCGACAGCCTTGCTCGCTGCGAAGTGTATGATGCCGCAGATGTCCGGATATTTGCTGAAAACAGCATCAAGGGCTTCCTTGTCGCAGCAGTCCACTTCCTCAAAGGCCGGACGGATGCCCGTAATCTTCTCTATGCCGTCGACAACGTCGGCCTTGGAGTTGGAGAGGTTGTCAACGATGACAACGTCGTAGCCGGCATTTTGAAGTTCTACCGTGGTGTGCGAGCCAATGAAGCCCGTGCCACCGGTCACAAGAATGGTCTTTTTCATTATCGTGTTGCTTTATGATTGTCTTTCTGCAAAAGTAGTGAATAAATCGCATCAAAGGAAAAGAACTTAGCCTTTTGTTCCGAATTTGGGGTCTATGCGAACCATTTTGGCCACGGCAACCGTCAACAGACAGAGGACTAAGATGAGGATAAAGAAGTTCAGATAGCCGATAGTCTCTTGCAGCCATCCCGCGAGCATCCCGGGGAGCATCATGCCGGCGGCCATGAAGGCCGTGCACAGTGCGTAGTGTGCCGTCTGGTTGTTTCCTTGCGAAAAATAGATGAGATAGAGCATGTAGGCAGTGAAGCCGAACCCGTAGCCGAACTGCTCGACAAACACGCAGGAGTTGATGACAAGGAAATTGTCGGGCTGGAAATAACTGAGGTAAATGTAGACGACGTTGGGCAGTGAGATGCTCCACACCATAGGCCATAACCACTTTTTCAGACCGCCGCGGGAGGCCGCTATGCCGCCTACGATGCCGCCCAGCGTCAGCCCGAGGACACCTATCGTCCCTTGCACGAAGCCCAGTTCGGAGGTCGACAGCCCCAGTCCTCCCGCCTCCTTGCTTTCAAGCATGAAGAGGGGGCAGATCTTGGTCAGCATGGCTTCCGGAAAGCGGTAGAGAAGCATGAAAAGCAGTGCCGCTACGATGCCGGGCTTGCGGAAGAAGGACGTAAACGTTTGGACGAACGGCGTGATGATGTGCCTGAACTCCACGCTCCGGCGGTTGTCGGATGCCGGAAAGGGAAGGATGAATTGGTGATACAGGCAAACAAGCAGGAAAAGGCCTGCGGCCAGATAGAGGGCGAGGCTCCATGCGTAGGTGACGCTTTTCGTATAGACTTCGAGCACGCCGGCGGCCATGATGAGCACGCCTTGGCCTACAATGGTGGCCAGCCTGTAAAAGGTGCTGCGGATGCCGACATAGAGCGACTGCCGGTGTGAGTCGAGGGCCAGCATGTAAAAACCGTCGGCGGCGATGTCGTGCGTGGCACTGCTGAAAGCCATCAGCCAGAAAAAGGCGAGCGTCCCTTGTATGGCGGAGGGAAGATGCAGCATAAAGGCGACCCCGCCGAGCGACGCGCCGATCAGGAGCTGCATCGCGATGATCCACCATCGTTTGGTACTTACCAGGTCGACGAGCGGGCTCCAAAAGGGTTTGATGACCCAGGGGAGGTAGAGCCAACTGGTGTATAAGGCTATTTCCGTGTTCGACAGGCCGAGGCGTTTGTACATCACGGCTGCGATGGCCATGACCACGACATAGGGGACGCCCTCGGCGAAGTACAGTGTCGGTATCCA
>CAZYHW010000029.1:0-8105 GCA_964647405.1 uncultured Prevotellamassilia sp. | reverse complement strand
CCTGGCGTTTTCATTCGTATAACCTTTTAAGTTTGGCTTCCTTATAATAATGTCGCAGTATCTCCGCGTGGTTCGCTCCGGCCATGCCCATCATGGCGGCGCCTATCTGGCACATTCCCACGCCGTGTCCCCAGCCTGCCCCGGTGAGGACAAAGCGTCCGGGTATGCCGTCCGTCATGTCGAACCGGTCGACGACAAAGGCTGAACTGTAAAGGTGGGAGGGCGAAAGCGTCCGGCGGATTTCGAGTTCCTTGCCGATGACCAGTGTCTGCTTTGTCCCTACGATTTTCAGCTTGCAGAGGCGGCCGCCCCGCCCGCGCTGGATGGGGATGAGGTCGATGATGTCGCCGAAATCCTCTCCCCGTTTTTCGCGTATGAGGCGGCTTATCTCTTCCTGGGTATATTCGACGGTCCAGCGGTAGAAGTCGTTTGTCTCCTGGTCGTAGTCGTTCAGCACTTGGGACAGGACGGCCTTGTCCTGCGTATGGCACAGAGCCTCGGGGGAGGACATGATCCACCGTCTCGCCGCGTCTTCGTCCCGCAAGTCCGGTTCTGTCTGTCCTTCTGCCGTGTCGCTAATGCTGCTCAGGTAGGGAACTTCCTTGTCCTCCCAGCAGGTGGCGTATTCTTCGGTCGCGCCACCGCAGCATTTGGCGTATCGTGTGTCGCAGATGTCGTCACCGTATGTCAGGACGGTTCCCCTTGTCGCCTCGACGGCTTCGCGGACGTTCGGGTTCACCGCCCGGCTGATGCCCTGGTATCGCTGGCAGTGGTCGTCGGCGCAAACGTCGAACAGGTTGTGCTCTCCCCGGTCGTACCACCTGATGCATTCGTTTTCCTTGTGCGGGAACGAGAAGAAAGTGTCCCCGTCCTTTCTCCCGCGGCAGCGCATGATTTGCGAGAAAAGCCAGCTTCGCGAGACGATGGCGTGGGCTTTGAGCAGCTCCAAGGAGGACGCGGCACTCATTTCGCTGCTGATGACGCTCGTGAGGTAGGCCTCGGTGGGCAGGATGTTGACGGCCACGGCCTTGTCGTCCTCCACGACAAAGCGGAGGCTTCCGCAGAACGTTTCGTCCTCTTTGCGCTCCCAGTGGAAGTGGATGCCGATGGGCACATCGTGCAGGGTGAACGTGCAGTCGGGCATCTGCGGCGTGAAGGTGAGCTCGCCGTAAAGCCGGCCGTCCCATGAGATGCACCCCTCGCGGCATTCGATTTCCTGGCTTCCTGTCGCCGTCACGCCCTTGGCCGAGTAGGTGCCGTGGAGCGTGAAGCGGATGCGGTTGTCGTGCATGATGCCGACGTGGATTTCGGGTTCGTGCGAAATGCTGTCCCATCCGCCCGCGCGGCTTTCGCTTTCTTCTTTCTCTTCCGTTGCGGACAGTTTTCTGGCTATCTGTCTGGTTTCGTCTTCGTCGAGGCTTACTTCGCGCAGGATGGCTGCGGCCTTTTCCGCCGTCATGCGCCCGAAGTCTTCGGGGCGGGGCGTGATGAGGCAGCCTCCCATGTCGATGGCTCCGGGGCTGACGAGGTATTGCTCGCTCCCCGTGGCGTAATAGCAGTCGGGGCGGTGCTTCTTGCGGGGTATGATGACCGCGACGAGCTTGTCGGCCTGTGTGCCGCTTCCCTGCTGTCGCCATGCCAGCAGGTTCACGTCGGGTTCGCCGTGGCCGCGCCGACGGGGAAGCCGGGAGAAGAGCTTGCGCAGCAGGGCGGCGCAGGCATCAGTCTCGGCGGCCTGGACGACGAACGCGGGGCAGGCATAGTCGTGGAGGAGGTAGATGCCGTGGTTCCGGTCGGGCGAGTCCCATCCGTCAAGTCCGTCCTTGTCCTGCTCCCGTAGGGGAAAAATCTTTTCCAGTGCGTGCTCGTAGGAGGGCCAGTCGCGCTCCAAGGGAACGACACCCCGCCGCCCGGCCTGGAAGTGGGCATGGTCCGGGGCAGAGGCACCGCAATGCGCACCGTTGTAGATAAAGAGGAAACCCGGCATCGCCCAGACCATGCGGAACAGGTCGGCGTGGTAGGGCATCAGGCGTTGTGGGGCATGGCGACGGGTGGGCAGGGTGAAGTGGCAGGGCAGGATGGGGTAGGGATTGACAAGGAGTTTGTATTTCCCCTCTATGCACAGGCTGTCCTGCGCCGGCGGACGGTTGCGGTCGCACAGGAAGCAGGGACGCGCCGCCAGGCTTTTCGTGTCCACCTTCGCCCGGGTCGAGATGATTCGGCCGGGATTGGACTGCACGTTGAGGCTTCTTTTCGCGTCGAGGGGGAGCGTCCGTGTTTCGGCTTCCGTTTCGAGCTGGTGGAACCGGGCTTTCACTTCGGGCCACGTGTCGAGCTGGTGGCGGAAGAAGGCTTCGGCTTCCGCCTTGTCGAGCGGGTGTTGCCACTGACGGTTCAGTTCCTGTCTCGCCTTTACTTCGAGTGTGCGCAGACTGTCCTTGTAGGCGTTGTTGCGGTTGATGCGTTCGGTCGGCAGGTCGGCATCGGAGTTCCCCTCCCACCTCCGGCAGAGGTAGAGCTCGTCATAGATTCGCCCGATGCGGAACTGGCGTGAAAAGCGCAGGCCAAGGGCGTAATCCTCGCCGTAGGAGGTGTTCGGGATGCCCCACTGGCGCAGCAGGGGGACGAAGAACGCACGCGGCGCGCCCAGCCCGTTCACCCGGAGGGCGTTGTTGCGCCCGTTGGCGGCCGTCCATTCCCGGTGGGCGATAAGGCCGGGGGGCAGGGTCGCCAGGTTGAAGTCGACCATCCGGTAAGCACCGACCACCATGGCCGCCTTTTCCCGGTAGAACGTGTCGACAAGGATTTGCAGCGTCCCCGCAGAGCTGTACAGGTCGTCGGAGTCGAGCTGCACGGCGAACTTCCCGCAGGCCGGGTGGCGGATGGCCAGGTCCCAGCAGCCCCCGATGCCGAGGTCGTCGCGTTCGGGGACAAGGTGGATGATGCGGCTGTCCTTCCGGGCCAGCTCTTCGACGATGGCGGAGGTGCCGTCGGTCGAATGGTTGTCCACGACAATCACGTTGAAGGGGAACGTCGTTTCCTGCCTCGTCGCGCTGTGCAGGGCATCGGCTATGGTCGTGGCGCGGTTGCGCACGGGGATGACGACGGATGCCTCCGTCAGGAACTCTTCCGCACCGAAATCCGGCTCGTCTACCTCGTCCGGCGACAGCCATGCGCCGATGGCTTTCAGGTGTGCCGTGCAAACGAGCTCCATCTCCGCCTGCACGTCGTTGTTCTTCGGGTCTACGTAGTCGAATTGCTTGATGCCGCTTTTCCGGTTGTCCGTCTGCGTTTCCGTGTAGAGGAATTCCCTGATGTGGAACGGCATTTGCCGCCGGCACAGGTACAGCCGCAGGGCATACAGGGCGGCATGGCGCAGGCGGAGGTGTCCGTGTTCCTCGACGAAAGCCCGCAAGCCCTCCGTGCGGAGGAGGATGAGGCCGCCGAAGTCGAAATCGTCGCGCAGGCTGCCCTCCTGGTAATCCATGACGGGGTGTTCCTTGATACCGTCGTCGGCCAGCACGCGCCGGTCGGCATATACAAAGGGACTGCCGCTGCTCGATGCTGCCTCGGCAAAGCGTTCGAGGCAACGGTAGCCCAAGGTGAGCGTCCCGTTCCCTATATATAATAAGGTGTATGGCGCGGCGGCTTTCCGGCTCACCATGCGCAGGAAACGCATGTCCGTGAGGCTGTCGCTCGTCAGCGTCTTGACCTGCCGCGGAAGGCTTCCGGGGGAGGCTTGCGGGGGACTGACGGCGTATAGCCGGTTGACCAGTGGTTCTGACGCGATGCGGCCGAGCAGGGCGGGCTCGCCCGGCGTTCCGGTCACGGCGTAGAAGAAGTCGATAGGGCTTTTCATGGATGCTGTTCGGGTTGGTATCACAAAGATAAGAAGTTTTTCCGTCCCGTCTGCTCTGCTTCGCTTTTTTGTCGTCCCGGCGGCGGGATGGTGCTCGCCGACGGGGATAACATGACGGCGCTTCATGTTGATATTCCCGCAGACAGCGTGGTCCTGTCGCATGGGGAATGAATGCGGCCGGGGCGGGCGGAAAAACAAGTCGGCGACCCGGTAAAACTAACCGGCGACCCGTCGTGACAGGTCGGCGACTTGTTTCCACCGGGTCGGCTGATGGCTTTCTTGCACGGCTGGCGCGGTGTCCTGATTGGCCGGTGTCGAGCCCGGGTGCCGCCGTTGGACGGGGCGTGCCGTGCCGTCCGTCCGGGGCAGTCGCCGTAGCCGGACTTCGCCGGGCGTCCTGCCCCGTCCGCTACCGGCAGGCGAGGGCGGCGGCACGCCGATGGGGCGGGGGAGGGAATGATTAAGTTTTCTTGAATCCTTATTAAGAAAACTGTCACGGGTTGCTGGCTTTTGAAAAAAGCGTAACTTTGCGTGTGTGAAACTATTGCATACAACCTGCAATGACGGAAGAAAAGACGGAATTTTATAGGGAGCGCAGCTATCAGGCCTGTGTGTCTACGGGTTGGCGCATCTTGTTCGACGGTTACCGGTCGGTTTTGAAGTTTATCTGGCCACAGCTTGCCGTGGCAGGCATCGGGTTGGCCTTGGCGGCCTATTTCGTATTCGTCCATTACCTGTTGCTCACCCCCGAAGCCCTCTGCTGGGTCGGTGTCGCGCTTCTGCTCTACGCCGTGGCCGCTTCGTGCGTGACGGCGGCGGCCTACGTGCAAATAGACTTCTTCCGCGCCACGGGCGAACTCCCGTCGCGTGGTTCGTTCAGCTTTATGGGGAATATAAGGAAGCGTTTATGGCGTTCGCTGGCCGGAGTGCTCACGTTTGTCGTGCTGGCCGCCCTGTTCTTGGGCAGCCTCTATGCCGCCATAAGCCTGAGTGCATGGTGGTGGATAGCCGTGGTGCTGTCCGTGGTGCTGTTCGTAGTCATTGGGCTGGGTATGCAGTTTATCCAGGTGGAACGCTGTTCGCTCAGCCGGGCTTACTCGTTGATGCGTCGTGAGGGCGTGAAGTCATTGGGCAGCTGGTGCCTGGTGCAGTTGACCGGATGGATGGCGGAGTGGGTATGCACGGCATTCTTTTTCCTGCCTGCCATCGTGCTGTCGGGCAACTACTTCGTCTCAAAGGTGAGTGTCATTATTGGCGATGGCCAAGGGATTCCCGCGTATGCCGGTTGGCTTTACTTCCTCGCCGTCTGGTTGGGAACGGTCGGCATGCACTTGTCCACACTGTGGTCACTGTGGCCGCGGAGTCTGATGGTGGCCTCGATTGTCCGGAAAGCGGAAAATCGAGAACACCAGGAAGCAGAAGTAAGGCAGTTACTGGAAGAACAGAAAGCCTTGGAGCAATAGATTTGTGGCCTCCCCGTACGGGTTATTCCCGTTCAAAAATCAAGGTCGAGGGGATTTTGACAAGTTTGCGCCCCTCGATGCGTTTCACCTCGTTGTTCCCGACGACCTCGTAAAGCAATTTCCCGTCCGCCGTCGGCGTGAGGCGGACGGTTTGGGTATCGGAACCTTGGTCGTTGGAGATGCGGATGGTAGCTTTCTCCTTGCTCGTCGTGCACGATGTCACCATCCAAATCCCGTAGATGTTCCCGCTCATGTAGCCGTGGGTCTTCCCTAAGAAGTCAAGGCCGGGGATTTCGATTTTTTCGTCGTACAAGTCGATGCGGAGGTTGATTTGCAGTTCCTTGTTGGTGAAGTTCCCTTTATAGATGCTGTCCAAGGTGTCCCCAAAGGCGGGGCAGGACAGGGAAAGAGCTGCTAAGACGAGAATAGTCGCCAGGTATATCTGTTTCATCGCCTATTCCTCGTCAGGATTGAATATCATGGTCGTGGCTCCGACGGTGATGATGTCGCCGTCCGTCAGGCGCACGGTTTCTTTCGGGCCGAGCAAATGGTCGTGCCAGAAAGTCCCCGTGTTGGAGGGAGCATCCCGCAAGGTGAAAACGCGTTTGCCGCCTTTTCCTTCCTTGGCCGTGATGATGCAATGGGTGGTGTCGATACTGGGGTCTACCGTCTTAATGGCGGCATTGGCTTTCGTCCCTCTCACGTACCGGCCAATTACATTCTCTCCGTCGTGAAGCGGGATGACTTGCTTGTAATGGAACATGTTCTCGATGACAAGCAAGTTCGCCAAAGCAGGCTGTTGTTCCTCTTTTGGCGTTCCGCTCTCCTGGGGTAGGTTAATTCTGATTTTGAATTCCTTGTGGCAGGCAGGACATTCGAATACCAATGTCCTCCCGGGGGCATAAAGTGCATCGTCGAACGTGATGGGTTCGTCACATTGCGGACAACGTATTCGTTTCATGGGCGAATCGTGGTGGACTCTATTTGATGGGCATGATCCAAGCGTCGGCAAACTCGCTTTGGTCGTTCAGGCGGTTGAGCGCGTGGCGGGCTTCTTTTTCTGTTGCGTATCGTCCGCAGATGACGCGGGTCATGTTTCTTTTCTGGTAGACGGCTGCTTCCTCATATCCGCGCTGCTTCAAATCCTGCACGTAGTTTTCAGCGTTCTTCAAGCTGATGGCACTGGCCAAAACGAGCGTATAGCCACTCTCGGCGGGCTGTACCGTTGGCGTGGCGGCTTCTTCCTCCGCGACAGTCGGCGACACGGCCGTTTCTGTCAGCCGGTTCGTTTCTTCTGTCAGCCGGGTAGTTTCATCGGTCGGGGCATTCGTTGCGACAGCCTCCGCATTCTCCGAAACGGTCGGGCGGATGTGTGTGCCGGAGGCTTGTGACGATGCCGCGGATGGCGTGTCGAAAAGAATGTTACCGGCCATGGTTGCTTGCGTACTCGTCTGCCCTGGCGACAGGTAGGCGGGTGTGGCCCATGCAAAATACAAGGCGAATGCCACGACCGCCACGGCAGCGGCTTGGAAGGCGACGCGGCCAATCCGTTTTCCCACCTTGCGTGTCCGGGCGCGGAACTTGTCTGTCTGATGCCGCCTTTTCCATAGGGAGGAACGGCGATTTCGTGCGGGATGTGCGTCATGCAGCAAAGCGGCCTCTACGGCATCCAAACCGTAAAGCCCCGGGGAGACAACTCCCGCCTCCAACGGAACGAAGTCGTAGTGCCCGTCGAGGCGCATTAAGAGTTTGCCGATGCCGTCGAACGTGAACTCACCCTCCTGTTGCAGCACTTCCTTGACGTGGGCGACATCCTGTTCCACCAGTTTCTGCGCGTCAGGGAAACTGATGTCGTTCGCTTGCATATAGGACTGTGTCAGAAGTCCGTCGTTGATGGTGAGGCGTGCATTGAAACTGACGCTCCGTGTCGGAGGGAGGTACAAGTTTTCCTCTTCGACGTAGCGTGCAGGCCGGTAGCACGTCACGAAACCACCGAGGTATGGCACGATGACGCAGTCGTTGCGCAGTAGGAGGCTTTCAATGTGTCGGGTGAGTTCAAACATACTTGCAAAGTTATGTTTTTTCTTTTGAAGTTGGTTGGCCTTACTGTGAAAAACCTCCACTTTTTTGAATAATATCTTGGCCCTGTTGATGTTACGGAAATGATGCGTGACGGAATAGCTTAGAACGAGCAGTGGATTAATGCTTTTCAGCCCTTCCTGTTCCGTATGGAGTCCCATCCCGTTCGAGTTAACTCCCAAAGATACAGTGATTTCGCGGGATATTTCCTTATTGTGTAATAGATATTCACATGAGGATATCTTACGAATATGTCGTATCTTTGCTATCAATAAATACAAGCATGGAGAGCATGAAAGAGACACTCATGGTCGTCGTGGAAATGGCTTCCGACGACACGTTCGCCTGCTATGTGGAAGATGAAGAAAAAGACTTCGGTGCGGTGGGCTACGGCAACACCTCCAACGAGGCAAAACGTGACTTCATGGAAGCCTACCGCGAACTGCGAGAGGAGTATGCCAAGTCGGGGCGTGACGTGCCGGACTACGCTTTTACATTTAGAGATCTATGCAAATAACCCGGGTTCTTCAAGCTGGTGGTTTATCTCTGGGAACAGTCAGTTATAGATATCCGATCTGACCAAGGCGCTGCGGAAACGGCACAACGTGATGCCGTCAGGAATCTCGTCTCCATACCCAAGCCGGAAACCAGCTGAAAGGAAGCCGGTCGTTTACCTACCATATCCCATAAAAATCTACTGACCC
>CAZYHW010000028.1:10930-21564 GCA_964647405.1 uncultured Prevotellamassilia sp. | reverse complement strand
CACCGCCCGAAGTATGCGGGATTACTTTTTTGAGGACGTGATGGGGACGCTCGCCGCGCCTCCATCCTTTCGGCTGTCACGAGTCGCCGACTTGTTTTGAACAGGTCGCCGACTTGTTTGAACGGGCCGCCGGTCTGTCGCGACAGGTCGCCGACTTGTCCGCGCTGCCCGCGTCCCTGTTCCTCTTGCCACCCATGCCGCAAAACCGGACGGGGAAAACGCGGATTCGCCCACGCCGCCCCTGCTATCCATCCGGCTTTCCCGTCCGTCATTCCGCGCAGGCATCCTTCCCGCCACCATATACCGGAAACGCCGGAACGCCTCCCCGCCCGGAAGAAGCGGGCGGCAGTTCGCCGAGGTCGCTAAAAAAACTAAATGACGAGGATAAACCTCATGCAAACGAGCAATGAGAAAATGCTTTTCGCTATTTTTGAGGACAGAAAAGCCCGAACAGACAGATGCTTACTACACCTCCCCTCACTTATGTGGCTTTCCCGGACGCGGACGGGCGTGACGCGTCGTTCTACCTGGCCGCCGAAGAATATCTCGCCCGCGAGACGGATGCCGATGAGTGTTTCTTCATGTGGCAAGTGCCGCCCAGTGTCGTCTTCGGGCGAAACCAGCTGATTGAAGCCGAGGTCAACGTAGACTATTGCCGCCGCCATCATATCCGGCTCTGCCGGCGGAAAAGCGGAGGGGGATGCATTTATGCGGACAAGGGCAACGTGATGTTCAGCTATGTCTGCCGGAACGAGAACGTGGCCGAAACATTCGCGCGATGCCTGCGGGGAGTGGCCGACGCGCTCCGCGCGTTGGGAGTGGCCGCCGAAATATCGGGGCGGAACGACATCCTGATCGAAGGGCGCAAGGTGAGCGGCACGGCTTTCTACCTGCTGCCCGGACACAGCATAGTCCACGGCACGATGCTCTACGACACCGACATGCGCCACATGGCGGGCAGCCTGTCGCCGTCCACGGACAAGTTGAAGTCGAACGGTGTCGAGAGCGTGCGCCAGCGCGTGGCCCTGCTGAAAGACTACATCGACATCGACCTGGAAGCGTTCAAGGAGCACATGCGCCGCCACCTGTGCGCACGCACCATGACCCTGACAGACGCGGACGTGTCCCGAATCGAGCAAATCGAGCTTGAATACCGCTCGCCCGGCTTCCTGTACGACGCGAACCCGCCTTACACGGTCATACGCCGGCGGTACATCGACGGTTGCGGCACCATCGAAGCCCGCCTCGTCGTGAAGCGCGGCCGCATCCATGCCGTCGATTTCACGGGCGACTTCTTCGCACTGGCCGACCTGGCTCCCCTCCGCGCCGCCCTCGCGGGCTGCCGCCTGCAACCCGCCGCCCTCGAAGCCGCCATGGCGGCCACGCCACCGGGCAATTACATCCGCAACCTCACCGCGCCCGACCTGGCCAATTTGTTAATCCAAGACTTTCCTTAAACACCATAACAAGAAGATACCTAATGGAAAACAAAAGAACCTGCCTGTACGAACGGCACAAGGAACTCGGCGCGCTCATCAGCCCGTTCGGCGGATTCGACATGCCCATCCAGTACACCAACATCATCGACGAGCACAACGCCGTGCGCAAGGCTTGCGGCATTTTTGACGTTTCGCACATGGGTGAAATCATCGTCTCCGGGACGGATGCCGAACGCTATGTCCAACACCTCTTCACCAACGACATCGCCCAAGCTCCTGCGGGAAAAATCTTCTACGGGCTCATGCTCTATCCCGACGGCGGGGTCGTGGACGACTTGTTGGTCTACAAGATGCAGGACGACTGCTTCCTGCTTGTCGTCAACGCCTCCAACATCGAGAAAGACTTTAACTGGATACAGCAAAACGCGGAAGGACACGAGGTTAAGGTTGAAAACAAGAGCGACGAGTATGGGCAACTCGCCATTCAAGGCCCCTTGGCCGAGAGTGTCGTGGAGGGTTGTTTGGGATTGCCCTGCAAGGACGTGGCGTTCTACACTTTTGTCCAGGCGCAATACGACGGTTCCCCCATCCTGCTCAGCCGGACAGGCTATACCGGTGAGGACGGCTTTGAAATCTACGCCACTCCCGAACAGACCGTCGCCATGTGGGACAAAATCCTTGCCGGCGGACAGGCGAAGCCCTGCGGGTTGGGATGCCGCGACACACTGCGTTTCGAGGTGGGCTTGCCGCTCTACGGGAACGAGTTGTCGGCAGACATCACGCCGCTCGAAGCAGGGCTGGGTATCTTCGTCAAGACGGACAAGGCCGGTTTCATCGGCCGGGAGGCCATCGTGAAGCAAAAAGAAGGCGGACTGAAACGGAAGATTGTCGGCATAGAACTCTCCTCACGAGCCATAGCCCGCCACGGTTACGAAGTCTATGCGGACAACACGCCGATAGGAACTGTCACGACCGGATACCAGTCCATCTCTACCGGAAAGAGCGTTTGCATGGCACTCATCGACATCCGGTATGCCCAGACAGGAACGCCCGTCCAGGTGCAGATTCACAAGAAACGGCACGAAGGCGTGGTCACGAAGAAACGCTTTTACGACAAGAACTACAAGAAATAACCAATCCTAATCACCATAAAAAACAACAAGTAATTATGTCAAAGATTTTAGACGGTTTGTTCTACACGTCATCCCACGAGTATGTACGTGTGGACGGCGAGTTCGGCTTCATCGGCATCACGGACTACGCACAGGAACAACTGGGCAACGTGGTTTATGTCGACATGCCCGAAGTGGGCGACGAGCTGACTGCCGGAAGCGAGTTTGGTGCAGTCGAGAGCGTCAAGGCGGCCAGCGACCTCATCGCCCCCGTGAGCGGGGAGGTCGTGGAAGTGAACGAGGACCTGGAAAACGAACCGGAACGCGTCAACCAGGATGCTTTTGCCAACTGGATTGTGAAAGTCAAGCTCTCGGACATGTCCGAACTTGACCGCCTCATGACCGCCGAAAGCTACAAGGACTGCTGCGTCGGCTGATGCCCGCCACAGCTATCCCGTCCGATGACATCATGACTCCCCTTTCCACCTCCCGGTGCGGACGATGGAAAGCGGAGTCTGTCATTATTTTCCACAACCACCTTTTCAGCCATACTCATCCATGACGAGCTATAAATTCTTTCCACATACCGAGGAGGACATCCGGGCAATGCTCGAAACCATCGGCGTTTCGTCGCTGTCGGAACTCTATGCCGAAGTGCCCGCCGACTTGAAACTGTCACATCCCCTCGACCTCCCGCCTGCCCGGTCAGAGGAGGAAATCCGGAAACACTTCGAGGAGTTGGGCGCAAAGAACCACCCGCTCATCTGCTTCGCCGGCGACGGCGTTTACGACCACTATGCCCCCAGCGCAGTGGCCGCCCTGGCCTCACGCTCGGAGTTCCAGACATCGTACACCCCCTACCAGGCGGAAATATCGCAGGGCACGTTGCAATACATCTTCGAGTTCCAAAGCATGATGGCCGACCTGACGGGGATGGAAGTGTCGAACGCCAGCATGTACGACGGGACGACGGCCACGGCAGAAGCCATGCTCATGACCGTAGCCGCATCGAAGAAACGCAACCGCGTCCTGCTCTCCGCGACACTGCCGCCCCGCGTGCGTAAAGTCGTCGCCACCTATGCCCTCAACCACGGCATTCAGGTGGACATAATAGCCCAGAAAGAGGGAACGACAGACCGCGACGACCTCGCGGCCAAGTTGTCCGCGGGCGACGTGGCCGGAGTAATTGTCGGCCAGCCTAATTACTACGGTGTCATAGAGGACTTCACCGGCATGGCCGACCTGTGCCACGCGAACAAAGCCTTGTTCGTCATGAACTGCCGCGCCTCGACACTGGGTGTGCTGCGCACGCCTGGCGAATGGGGAGCGGACATCGCATGCGGCGAAGCGCAGTCGCTCGGTCTGCCGATGAATTACGGAGGCCCTTACATCGGCTTCCTCTGCACGACGAAGAGCCTTGTCCGCAAGATGCCGGGACGATTGGTCGGCGGGACGGAAGACACCACCGGCCAGCGAGCCTTTGTGCTCACCCTGCAAGCACGCGAGCAACATATACGCCGCGAAAAGGCCACGTCAAACATCTGTACGAGCCAAGGAATCCTATGCCTCCACGTGGCCATCTACCTTTCCCTGCTGGGAAAGAAAGGTTTGCGTGAGGTCAACGAGCAATCCTACGAGAAAGCCCACTATCTCCATGACGCATTGCTGGCCACCGGACGGTTTACTCCCGTCTTCGACCAGCCCTTCCTCGAAGAGTTCTGCCTGCGTTACGATGGCGACGTGCGCTCATTACGCCGCCGTTGCGCCGAAGCAGGATTTTTGGCCGGTGTCCCCGTTGACGGCATGGACGACACGATATTGTTCGCCGTCACCGAACGACGGACAAAGGCGGAGATGGACTGTCTCGTCGATATTATCCGGAAATCCTAACCAGACATCACGAATATGAATCACAAATATTACGATAAGCTCATCTTTGAACTTTCCCGCCCGGGGCGGACAGGATATTCCCTCCCGCCGTCCGACGTGCCGACCCGCCACATGGAGAAAGAGCTGCCCGCCGCCCTGTTGCGCGTCCGGGAGCCACGCCTGCCGGAAACCGACGAGCCCACCGTCGCAAGGCACTACACGAACATGAGCAACAACAACTTCGGGGTCGACACCGGCTTCTACCCGCTCGGAAGCTGCACGATGAAATACAATCCCAAGATTAACGACGAAGTGGCTAACCTCCCGTCGTTCACAAGACTTCATCCGGCGCAACCGATGGGCTCAGTCCAAGGAGCATTAGCCCTATACTATGAACTGCAACGCATGCTGGCGGAAGTAGCCGGCATGGAGGCGTTCACCTTGAACCCGTATGCCGGCGCACACGGCGAACTGACCGGCCTGATGATTATCCGAGCCTATCACCGTCGGCGGGGAGACACAAAGAGGACCAAAATCATCATCCCGGATTCGGCACACGGGACAAATCCCGCCTCGGCCGCAGTGTGCGGCCTGCAAGTCGTGGAGGTCAAAAGCCTGCCCGACGGCACGGTCGACGTGGATGCCTTGCGGGCATTGCTCGGCGACGACGTGGCCGGTATGATGATGACCAATCCCAACACACTCGGCATTTTTGAATACCAGATACCCGAAATCGCCCGGCTAATCCACGGATGCGGAGGGCTGATGTATTACGACGGAGCCAACCTCAACCCCATTCTGGGAGTATGTCGGCCGGGCGAGATGGGCTTCGACGTGATGCACATCAACCTCCACAAGACATTCTCAACACCCCACGGCGGCGGAGGCCCCGGCGCGGGACCGGTAGGTGTCCGGAAAGGTTTGGAGGAACTGCTTCCCAACCCACAAGTCGCCAAACTGGACGACGGGACATATACCTGGAAAGAAAATCCCGATGCCATCGGGCAGATTTCGTCGTTCTTCGGAAACTACGCCATCCTGATTCGGGCTTATGCCTACCTGCTGTCGCTCGGCCAGGAGAATATCCGTCAAGCCGGTCTGCTCTCCGTGTTGAACGCGAATTACATCAAGGAATCACTAAAAGGCTATTACAACCTACCCATCAACGGATTATGCAAGCATGAGTTCGTTTTCAACGGACTAAAAGCCGACTACGGAGGACAACCCGGCACTCCCGGCCACATCCGTACGCTCGACGTGGCAAAGAGACTGCTTGACTACGGATTCCATGCCCCCACGATTTACTTCCCCCTGCTTTTCCACGAAGCAATGATGATTGAGCCGACAGAGACGGAGAGTAAGGACACGCTGGATGCCTTTATTGATGTGATGAAACGCATTGCGGAAGAGGCGAGCACCGACCCGGACAAACTGCACACGGCACCGCATGAAACGCCTGTCAAACGCCTTGATGACGTTAAGGCCGTCAAAGATGCCCGATTCACTTATTTTGATTACGAAAAGCCATGAACAAAGCAGACCTTATCATCATAGGTGCCGGGCCGGGAGGGTATGAAACCGCGTTAAGGGCATCCGCACAAGGCATCTCCACGATACTTATCGAAAAAGGCCTGGTGGGCGGAACTTGTCTGAACGAAGGCTGCATCCCGACCAAATGCTTTTGTCGCAGTGCGGAAATCATGGAGGACATCGCAGTGGCCGAATCCTTGGGAATAAGGACAGGGACAGCCACTCCGGACATGAAATTGATTGTTTCCCGTAAGGACAAAACAGTCAGCGGATTGAGAGACAACGTAAAAGCGATGCTTGAACGCGGTGGCGTAAATCTCATCAACGGGACAGCCAGCTTCGTCGATGCACATACCCTGCGTGTAAGCCGTTCCCTGCCCCAGGCTGATACGGAAGGCGACCTGCTATATCAGGCCAAGCACATCATCATCGCCACCGGGTCGCTCACCCGTCCGATGGCTATTCCCGGGACAGACTTGCCCGGTGTGGTCACATCGAAAGAACTTCTCGATGTCGAACAAATACCTCCACGTCTGTGCATCATAGGAGGCGGCGTGATTGGCATGGAATTCGCGTCGATTTTCCACGCTTTGGGAAGCCAAGTCACTGTATTGGAATTTTGCAAGGAAATACTGCCGAACTTCGACAGCGACATTGCCAAACGTCTCCGCATGACCTTGAAAGCGAAAGGGCTTCCTGTCGTGACCCAGGCAAATGTGACAGGCATCCACGCAGAAGCCGACGGAAGCCTCACCGTAGCCTACCGCCACAAAGACGCGACAGACCAAACGGTCGGTGCCGACCTCGTGCTAACCGCCGTAGGCCGTATCCCGAACCTTGCGACGCTCGAGCTGGAACGCGCAGGCATAGCCTATACCGGCAAGGGCATCACGGTCAATGGCAACATGCAGACCAACGTGCCCCATATCTATGCCATCGGTGATGTCAACGGGTTATGCCAGTTGGCTCATGCGGCATCCTTCCAAGGCGAACGTGCCCTCAACCACATCATGCAAAAGGCCGACTCCCTGCAACTTGACATCATGCCGGCGGCGGTGTTCACCTGTCCGGAAATGGCAAGTGTCGGATTGACCGAAGAAAGTGCCAAGAAACTGGGACTGGAATACCGCGTAGGCAAATCGTTTTTCAGGGCCAACGGGAAAGCGCAGGCGATGGGGGCGACCGACGGCATGGTGAAGCTCATAGCCGACACCGACGGGGGAATCGTGGGTTGCCATGTGCTGGGTGCCCACGCGGCCGACCTCGTTCAGGAAATCACGGCCTTGATTCACTTCGGCGCTACCGTGCGCGATGTAGCCGGAATCGTACACACGCATCCTACTTTGGCAGAAGCTATTCTGGATGCAGCCAGACAGTTGCTGTAAAAGTGAAGCCGTGCCGGGAAAGGGACATCTTGCCTTTCCGGCACGGCTTATTTTCCTTCCCTGTTCTGTTTCAGCAAAGAATAAGCCTGGAATAAGCCCAATTCACCGGCTTTGCTGAGGTCATTCCTACCCTTCTCTTCTTCGTGGATATAAAGATAGACCAGTCCACGGTTGTAGTAGGCTTCCGCAAAGGAGTCGTCAAGGCGCACGGCCTCGTTGAAGTCGGCCAGCGCACGCTGGTAGTTCTTTTGCGCCGCCCATACGCATCCACGGTTGTAGTACATGATGGCATTGTCCGGCGACAGGCGCAGCGCGGCATCCAGGCAGTCGAGTACGCCGGAATAGTCCGGAACGACCGTCTCGTCAGAAGCCTCGGCCTGTATCCTGCGGAATAGGATGCTTGCCTTTTGCATCAAGGCATCGAGCCGCGTGGAGTTAATCCGAAGCAAGGCATCCACGTCGTCCAAGGCCGACGAGAAGTCGCGAACGGAATAATGCGAGATGGCGCGCAGCATCAGTTTGTCCACCGACGGACTGCTCTCCTCTTGAAGCTGCGAAGACAGGTCTTCAATGATGGAGAAATAGTTCTTCATGGCCGTTTCATCGACAGAACCCTCTCCCGCCACCAACGCAACCCTGTGCCCGATGATACGCAGGTTGTTCAGGCGTTCCACCTCGGGCAGGTAGGCTCCCATTGTCCGCACATCGTCGGGACGGAAGTTCAGCGTCATGACCAGCGGAGGCATGAAGTCGTTACTGATGTGGCGGTTCTGCACTTCACCGCGGTATTGGTCGTCGTAGACACGCAACGTGTCCCGGTCCTCCACGACCAGGCTGTTATAGTCTTCCAAGTCCTCGTCGCTTCGCTTACGCACCTTCTTGATGGCCGGCCGGGACGAGGCCATGCCGTAGCTACTGTCGAGCTGCATGATGAGCAGGCGTTGCTCGTCAGCCGTGGCTCCGTTGACATCGCCCACCTTCCGCCGGCATCTGGCACGGGCGGCCAGACCGTAGGCGAAGTTCGGATATTCCTCGATGATACGGGAGAAATCGCTAATCGCCCCCTTGTAGTCACCGGTCTTCTCCCGCAGGATAGCCCGGTTGTAGATGGCGAGGATGTTGTCCGGTTCGCGTTCAATCACCACGTCGAAGTCGCTGATGGCCCGGTTGTCGTCGCCCACCTGTGCCCGGAGGAGGCCACGATTGTAATGGGCGAGGATGCTGCTGGGCATCAGCTCAATGGCTGTGTCGTAGTCGTCCAATGTGCCGCTGAACTGGTTGAGATTGTAACGTGCCAGGGCACGATTCAAGTAGTTCGTGACATCCTTAGGTTCGAGGGCGATGGCCTCGGTCAGGCACGAGTCGGCCAGGGCATACTCCCCGCGCCTCAGGGTGAGCACTCCCTTGTTCGCCCAGGCCGCGGCATTCCGCCGGTCGCGCTCCAAGAGGCGGTCAAGCCACCTCTCGCCCTCTACGGTGTCCTGCCGTTCAAACGAGAGTTGGGCTTTGACACTGAGCAGGCGCGTTTGCCCGGGCCACTTGTTCATCATTTCTTCGAGCTCGGCGTCGGCCTGGTCATAGGCTTTCAGCTCTATGCGGCACAGCAGGCGGTTGTACCACATCGCCTGGTCGTCCGGCTCGTCTTTGAGTGCCTGGTCGTAGTCGGCAATGGCCTCGGCGAAATGCCCGAGCTTGATGTGGCAGAGGCCACGCAGCTGGTAGACATCGGGAATGAACGGGTTGCGCTCGATAGAAGCCGAGCAGTCGGCCTCAGCCCCCCAGTAGTCTTCCAGGTAGAACTTGGCGACGGCACGATAGTAGTACGGCTCCGACAGGAAGGGCTTGGACGCAATGACCTGGTTGAAGTAGCGGATGGAGAGGACGTACTCGGAGTAAAAGAGAGCCGTCCGGCCCATACGCATCATGTGATCCGTGTTGATTTGCGCCAAGAGGAAGCATGGCCACAGGGCTATCAGGAGTAAAGCCTTGCGCACGACGGTCGGTGAAAGATTACTTTGAAGCGGCTTTTACCTTATATCCGCACCGCACGTTCCCTTTCAGCATGGCTTTCAGCTTGCCCTGCACCATCTGGCGGCGCAACGGGGAGATGCGGTCGATGAACATGTGGCCTCCGAGGTGGTCGAACTCGTGCTGCATGACGCGAGCCAGATAGCCGTCGACCCATTCGTCGTGCGCCTCAAAGTGCTCGTCAAGATAGGTTACATGGATGCGCTTCGGGCGACGCACCTTCTCGTGGAGACCCGGCAGGCTCAGGCAACCTTCTTCCATAACCTCGGTTTTGCTGTCGTCGGCCTCGACGATTTCGGGGTTGATGTACACGCGGCGGAAGCCCTTGTACTGCGGGTCTTCGTCGGCAAGGGCATCCAAGTCGATGACCACGAGGCGGAGCGACAGTCCGATTTGGGGCGCTGCCAGCCCCACCCCGTCCGCAGACGTCAGTGTTTCGAACATGTTGGCGATGAGGGTTTCGAGCCCGGGATAGTCCGGTGTCACGTCGCCGGCTTCTTTCCGAAGGACAGGCTGTCCGTAAGTATAAATAGGTAATATCATAATGTGTTCATGGTTTTCCGGTTTCGCCGAGCCTCCATATAGGACTGCAAGAGTATGGTCGCACTGATCTCGTCGACAAGTGCCTTGTCCCGCCGCTCCATCTTGCGCAACCCGCCGTCGATCATGGCGCGGTGGGCCAGGACGGAGGTGAAACGCTCGTCGTAGAAGTCAAGGGGAACGTGGGGATAGGCTTTCCTGAACCGGGCGGCGAACGAACGGACACGCGGCTGGTTCTCCGAGGGTGTCCCGTCCGATTGCGTCGGCAGCCCCACGACTATCCGCTCGACCTCCTCCTTGGCAAGATAGTCCGCAAGGAAAGCCATCAGTCCCGCCGTAGGCACAGTGACCAGCCCGTTGGCGATAATCTGGGCCGGATCTGTCACGGCGATGCCGGTACGTTTCTTCCCGTAGTCTATGGAGAGAATTCGGCTCATCGCTGCAAAGGTAGGCAAATTCTCCCGACCGAAAAACGGCAAAGAAGTTGAAAACCGTTATCAATGACAGAAAAACATTAGCAGAAGCGTTCGTCAGGCCGACCTGCACACTTTCCCGTTGCAAAAGCGTTACGCGTCGATGCCTGCG
The DNA here is from genome assembly GCA_964647405.1 of uncultured Prevotellamassilia sp. Lineage (GTDB taxonomy): Bacteria > Bacteroidota > Bacteroidia > Bacteroidales > Bacteroidaceae > Alloprevotella. The sequence continues at coordinate 11,076 of CAZYHW010000028.1, read as the reverse complement.
GGCGGTGCATCCCGGGGCGGACGGGTGTCGCCGCACACGATGCCTGCTCGGGAATTTCGCCATGACTGTGCGGAATTCCGGGTCGCCGACCCGTTGCGACAAGTCGGCGACCCGTCACGACTATCAGCCGACTTGTATTTCCCGTA
>CAZYHW010000028.1:0-10830 GCA_964647405.1 uncultured Prevotellamassilia sp. | reverse complement strand
CGTTGCGACAAGTCGGCGACCCGTCACGACTATCAGCCGACTTGTATTTCCCGTATGCCGACAGTGCTTTCCTGCCCATACCTGCGGATGGTTCTGTGACTAACGACAGGTCTCCCGTGGCCGCCGATGGTTTCCGGCTCGTGGCCGACGGTGTGGCGTGGCCGCGTCCCGCTTCCCGGAAACCGCCCTCCCGCTCCCGCAGCCTGCCCGCCCAAGGCGATGCCCAGCCCGGGAAGTCCATGCCAAACCGACACGATACGCCCGCCGTGGCTTTCCTGGATATGATTTTGTAATGTTGTCTTGTCAATTAGCCCTGTTCTCCCCTCATTCTGCACCACTATGACGCGAAAAAGGCAGGACTATACGACGAAAGGCAGAAAAAAACGTAACTTTGCACTTAATAAAAATAATTACGGTATCCACACATTCATGGAATCGCCATCCCACACGCCCTGCATCTCTTTCTCCGGCATTTTCTCCTTATTCCTTCGCGCCGGTTTCTCCCTCCCGGGAGCAGGGCATGCCCTCATCCCACGCCTCGAAGCCGACCTGGTGGTGCGTCGTGCGTGGATGTCGCCCGGCGACTTCCGTGACACCGTAGCCGTCGCCGAGTGCGCCCCCGGAGTCTTTGCTTTCAATCTCGGGGCAGGCTTGGGCTACCGCATAGACGGCCTGCGCGGGAGCCTTGCCGCCGTGGCGGGTCTCCTGCTGCCGGCCTTCGTCGTGATGCTCGCCTTGTCGTGCTGGCTGGTGTCGGGAGCGCGCCCGTCCGCTTGGATGGAAGGCATGCGTCCCGCCGTCGCCGCCCTCGTGGCCCTGGCCTTGGTGGCTCAGGTGCGCCGGTCGGGCATCCAGGCCGACACACTGTGGATTTCCCTGGCCGCCCTGCTGCTCGTGTGGCTGCTCGGCATTTCGCCGTTCCTGCTCGTCGTGGCGGCAGGAGCCGGAGCCTACCTGTATGCCCGCTATGTGAAACCTCTTGAATAGCCCTCTCCCGTTCCGCCATGCCCTATCTCTTCCTGCTCATCGCCGTCCTGCTGGTCGCCGCCGTCGCTTTCGGAGGCGAACCCGCCCTGCTGGCCTACCTGCAAAACGAGCTGGTGGTGCGTCACGGCTGGATGACAATGGAGGAGTTTACCGAGCTGGTGGCGGCGACCCGATTCGTGCCCGGCTCGACGGCCACCAACATGACCACCTATACCGGCTATGCCCTCATGATGCCGTCGCACGGTTTCTGGGTCGCCCTTGGATGCAGCCTGCTGGCCACGCTCCTGTTGGCGGTGCCGTCGCTGTGGCTCATGCCGCGCCTCATGCGCCTCGCCAAGGCGGAGAAGACACAGCCTCTGGCCGCGACGGTGCTCGGCGTACTGCGCCCGTTGGCCTGCGGACTGACTGCGAGCGTACTGATGCTGATGCTCATCCCCGAGAACTTCGGTTCGCCGTTGCTGTCGCCCTGGCGGTTCGGCGTGAGCCTCTTCCTCTTCGCCGCCACAGCCGTCGGCGTGAGCCATTATCACTTCCATCCTGCCTTCATGCTCTGCCTCAGCGCGGTGGCGGGCGTACTGCTGCTTTGAGCCCTGATGACGAAAGGAGGATTAGTAATCACAGAATAATCAACAACACATACTATAATGAGCTTCAACCTACCCAAAAGTGACAAAAAACGAGTCGTCATCGTTGGCGGTGGATTCGGCGGACTGCGCCTTTGCAACAAACTCCGCAATTCCGGCTTTCAAGTCGTCCTGGTCGACCGCAACAATTATCACCAGTTCCCTCCCCTCATCTACCAGATAGCCTCTGCCGGCATCGAGCCCAGCTCCATCTCTTTCCCGTTCCGCAAGATTTTCCAGAAATGGCACGACTTTTACTTCCGTCTGGCCGAAGTGCGTTCCATCTTCCCCGAACATAAAATCATCCAGACCTCCATCGGAAAGGTAAGCTACGACTACCTTGTCCTCGCGGCTGGCACGACCACCAACTTCTTCGGCAACAAGAACGTTGAGGAAGAGGCGATGCCGATGAAGAACGTCAGCGAGGCCATGGGGCTACGCAACGCGCTCCTGGACAACTTCGAGCGCGCCCTGACCTGCGCCACGGAGGCCGAACGGGAGGAGCTGCTCAACGTAGTCATCGTCGGCGGCGGAGCCACAGGGGTCGAGATAGCCGGAGCACTGTCGGAGATGAAACGATTCGTCATGCCCAAGGACTATCCCGACCTCCCGACAAGCCTGATGCACATCAACCTCATCGAAGCCGGCCCCCGGCTGCTCCAAGGAATGAGCGAGGAATCGTCGGAAACCGTCGAGCGTTATCTCCGGGGGATGGGGGTCAACGTGATGCTGAACACCATGGTGACGGACTATGCCGACCGGCACGTCGTGCTCAAAGACGGGCGCAAGATAGCCACCCGCTCTTTCATCTGGGTCAGCGGCGTGACGGCCCAACATATCGGTAACATGGACGAGAGCCACTTCGGGCGCGGCCACCGCATCAAGGTGGATGCCTACAACCGCGTTGAGGGCATGGAAGGCGTTTTCGCCATTGGCGACCAGTGCATCATGTCGGGCGACCCCGCCTACCCCGGCGGACATCCCCAGTTGGCGCAAGTGGCCATCCAGCAAGGCACGCTCCTGGCCGACAACCTGAAACGGCTCGAACGGGGCGAGGAGCTCCGGCCGTTCCGCTACCGGAACCTGGGGGCGATGGCCACCGTAGGGCGTAACCGGGCCATCGCAGAGTTCAGCAAAGTCAAGATGTCGGGCTTCCTTGCATGGGTCATGTGGTTGGTCGTGCACCTACGTTCCATACTGGGCGTGCGCAACAAGATAATAGTCCTTTTCAACTGGATATGGAACTACATTTCGTATAGCCAGTCCCTGCGCATGATTGTCTATGCCAAGAAGGCCAAGGAGGTAAGGGAGCGCGAAGCACTGCTCGCCTCGACCCACTGGGGCATGGACTTGATGAGCAAAGGCTTAGAGGACAAGAAATAAGAGGCGATGGGACAGAACGAGCCGCCCCGACACATGCCCCAGATAGCCGTCGTGACGAACGACACACTGACTGCTATTGGTTTGAGAAGCCTCATCTGCACGATGATGCCCGGTGTGGAGGTACACACCTATGGCACATGCGAAGACCTGTTGGCCGACCAACCCGAGCAGTATGCCCACTATTTCGTCTCGACGACGGCTTTCATGTCCGCCGCACCCTTTTTCCGCGAGAGGTTACACCAGACTTTCGTCCTCGTCCACGGGAACGATATTCCCCAGTTCCCCTCCATGCCGAACATCATCGACATCAGTCTGCCCGAACCGCTGCTTGTGCGTGCCTTGTTGCGGCTCGAACAGAAAGGACACGGCCCGCACACGGCACACGCCGGCACCGTGTGCGAGGCCAAGGGGAAGGAGATTCCACTGACCCCCCGCGAAAGGGAAGTGTTGGCGCTCGTCGTGACCGGCCTGCTCAACAAGGAAATCGCAGAAAGGCTGCACATCAGCCTCACCACCGTCATCACGCACCGCAAGAACCTGACCGGAAAACTCGGTATCAAAAGCGTCTCGGCACTGACCATTTACGCCGTGATGCACGGGCTGGTAAAGTTGGAGGACATCTGACCCTCCTTGACAGACAACCCACAAAGTAGCCATTCCCCTGCCGCAGCGGGAATGGCTACTTTCTTGTTCGCAACCGGTTGCCCGGGAAGCCGCATCAGGTCGCCGACTTGTTCTTCCGGGTCGCCGACCCGTGGCATCAAGTCGGCGACCCGTCACGACGGAAAGCCGACCCGTCTCCACTGTCCGCCCAATCGCCCGACAGACCTGCGGTTTTTCAATGTACCGAAGCTATGTCCGGCTGGAAAGCATGGCGTTTCCCATTTGGATTGTTGTAGAGCCAATGCCATGGGACAGGCCGAACGGCACAATTATAAGCGAGCCAAGTAGAACCTGGCGGGTACACATTGGGACTTTGTACCACCAAAGAAAAGGCCGCCTCCCTTTCCGGGGAAGCGGCCTTTGTCTTGCGTCGACTTGATGTCAATTAAGTCCCAACTTGCGGGCTATTGCTTTGGGGATAGCGTCCTTGTGAATGAGGATATTCATTGTCTTGTAAGCCACATAAGGCTTCGAGGCGTAGAAGATGCCGTCGTACTTGCCATACTTCCCCCACGAGTTCTTGACCATGAAGTACTCGTTGCCGAGGGAGTCCTTGGCCAAACCGTAAATCTGCATTCCGTGGTCGTCGGTGGTGGTCCAGTTGTCGTATCCCTCCTGACGCATTTCCTGGGTGATGGTCAACTCGCCGTTGGGAGCTTTCTTGCCACCCTTGTCGTTGGTCTCGTTCGAACCGGTCCACCGAGCGGCATCCGAACCCGTCTTGTCGCGACCGCCTTCCGTATCGGGCACACGCGCCACGCCGTCGCGTCCGAAGCCAGCCTCGCTGACATCAGCTCCCCATGCGAAAGTGTAACCGGCGCGCACGGCGGCATCCATCACCTCCATGAACTCGTCGAGAGGCAGGTTGTAGCTCTCTGCCCAGCGCCAGTTATCCTGTACTTCGATGACGAACTTCGTGTAGAACGGATGGTGCGTGAAAGAGGTCAGGGAGACGTAATCGTCGGGATTCAGGCCGAGGCTCTCCATGTAGCTCTTCGGTGTGTAGGTCTTTCCGTCGACCGTGAACTCCTCCGGCAGTTTTCCGACGTAGCTGTCGTAGATGCCGTAAAGGCCGTTAATCCAACAAGGCGACAACTTCCGGAACTTACCCTTGGCGATAGCCCCCACGTAAGCAGTGGCCACGGCATCGAGTTCGTTGTGGTTAAAGAGCGTGTCGCCGTAGAGGCTACCCGGTGCGGCCATGGCCTCCTGCGGCACCATGCCATACTCTTTCATGCAGTACACCACGTCGTAAAAGCTCCCGCCCTGGGAGAAGGAGATGTCGCCGTGGAGGCGCACGGAAGCCCGGGCACGGTCAATCATGGTATGGTAGACCACAAAGGATTCGCACAGGTCGTGCGTGCCTTTGCCCATGCGGAGCAGCTCGCTCTCGAAAAAGGCCAAGGACGAGAATGCCCAGCACGTTCCGCTCTGGTTCTGGTCTTTTACGGAGGTGATTGGGTTTTCCTTGATAACCGTGAACTTTACGGTGTCGTTCTTCTCGCCTTGCGCCATGGCATCCCCGCCGATTAGGCAAGCGGCTGCGGCGATGAGGAGGATCTTCTTCATCTTTTCGTTTTTTCTGTTAATAATGTTTTTGGATTAAGTCGTTTCAGTAGATTGTGGGACTTGCGTCACGGAATTCCTCGACGTAGGCCTCGACATCTGCGGGACGGTAAGGGATGCGTTCCTCGCCGAGGAAGCGGCAGCCGTCGGCCGTGATGAGCACGTCGTCCTCTATGCGGATTCCGCCGAAGTTCTTGTAAGCCTCGATTGCCTCGTAATTGAGGAACTCCTTGTGCAGGCCTTGCGCGCTCCAAAGGTCTATCAGGTCGGGGATGAAGTATATGCCCGGCTCGTCGGTGACGACATAGCCCTCCTCCAACCGCCTTGCGAAGCGCAGGCTGGCCGTCCCGAACTGCGAGGAGGGGCGTGTCTCGTCGTCATATCCGACATTCGTCTGCCCGAGTCCCTCCATGTCGTGCACGTCCAGCCCCATCATGTGGCCGAGCCCGTGAGGCATGAAGAGGGCGTGCGCGCCGGCGGCCACGGCTGCCTCCGTGTCGCCGCGCATCAGGCCGAGGGCTTTGAGGCGGTCGGTCATCAGCCGGCACACGTCCATGTGCACGTCCCACCACCTCACTCCGGGGCGCGCCACGCTCAGTGCCAGGTCGTGGCAGTCGCACACGATGTCGTAAATCTCGCGCTGCCGCGTGCTGAAATGGCCGCTGACGGGGGTCGTGCGGGTATGGTCGGAACAATAGTTCCCGTTCGTCTCCGCTCCGGCGTCGCAGAGCATCAGCCGCCCGGCCTCGAGGGGACGAGGCGACGGGTTGCCGTGGAGAATCTCGCCGTGCATCGTGACAATGCTGGGGAAGGAAACCATGCAGCCGTAGGAAGAAGCGATGCCTTCGAGCACGCCACCGATGTATTGTTCCGTGACTCCGGGGCGGCACAGGCGCATGGCCGTGGTGTGCATACGGTAGCCGATGGCGCTCGCCCTTTCGAGTTCCTCGATTTCCTCGGCCGACTTTTTCGAGCGCAGTTTCACGACGGCCTGGATGAGTTTCTGCGAGGCCGCCTCGTGCAACGCGTCCGGGTGGATGTGCAACAGGCTGGCCAGTTGTATCTTATTGTCAAAACGGTAAGGCGGGAGGAAATGCACCGTCCGCCCACTCTTCTGCGCCTCCTCGACGAGGGAGTCAAGCCGCGCCACAGGTGCGCTCAGGGACACGCCGACCTCGGCACCCATCCCGGCCACGCTCTTCACCGACCCGCACCACACGATGTCGTCGATGCTTAACTCGTCGCCCAGGAGACGTTCCTCCCCGCTGTCGGCGTCGATGACGCCCACCAGTCCGGCGCGTTGCTGCCCGAAAAAGTAAAGGAACGTACTGTCCTGGCGGAACTTGTAGGCATTGGCCGGATAATTGACCGGACTGTCGTTGTTTCCGAATATCAGGATGAGCCCTTCGCCGACCAGACTACGCAGGGCGGCGCGACGCTCGATATAGGTTTGCCGAGAGAACATGGTTTTCACATGATTGATTTACCCCCACAAAATTACGGCTTTTGGAGTATAAAAAACCTATATTTGTCTTGTTTTTTTCGGAAACCATGCGGATTGATACGAAAACGGGACAGATGCCGGAGGGCGGCGGGAGGGGCGACGCCATTGCCGGTGGTGTGCCTGCCGGTCGCCCCGCGACGCTCCATTACTTCAACCCCTGGCACGACGAAGCCCTTGCCGCCGGTTCGCCCCACTACCAGCCGCCGAGGGTGACGCTGCGCCTGGAAGCCACGTGGGCGTGCCTGCCGATGTGGTGGGCAAGGCCGGGCGACATGGTGTGCATCGACAGCGGAACGGAACGGCTGCTGGAAGAAACAAGTCGGCTGACAGAATTGACAAGTCGGCTGATAGGATTGACGGGTCGGCGACCCGTTTGGACGGGAAAGGCCAATGGTGGCGGCAGCGGCCTCGTCGAGGGTGCAACCTTGCCGTTCGTCCCTCCGGATGTCGCATTCTTCCGTGCTGGTGCGGGGATGCCCCTGCCTGCCGCCGGGACGGTTTCGCCCTGGGGGTGGGACGCGCTGGCCGCCGCACGACTGGCCGCATGGGGAGCAGCCCCCACCCTGCTGCCCCAGGCCGAATGGCTGGCCGACGTGCGCACCCGTTCGAGCCGTCACACGGCGGTGAAACTGTTGGCGGCCTTGCGTGCCGACGAACCGGCTTTCGCGGGCAGCTCCGTCTGGTGTACGTCGGTGGCGGACGTGCGTCACGCCGTGGAGGCTTACCCCCACACCATGCTCAAAGCCCCGTGGTCAGGCAGCGGGCGCGGCCTGCGACAAGGGCACGGCCACCTCGCACCGCCCCTTTCGGGATGGGTGGACAGGATACTGGCCCGACAGGGAGCGGTCGTCGTCGAACCTTTCTTTACACGCCTGTGCGACTTCGCGGCAGAGTTCGAGCGGCGAGCCGACGGGGAGTTGGAGTTTGTCGGTCTGTCGCTCTTCACCACGGACGGCACGGGACGCTACACGGGCAACCTCGTCGCCCCCGACGAATCGCTGCTCCGCCGCATAGGCCGCCACGTCGACACCTCGCTCGTGCTTCGCGCCATCCGTGCCTGCCAACACCGCCTGCCCGCATTGCTCGGCTGTTACACCGGGCCGCTGGGCATCGACATGATGGCCGTCCGACTGGACGACGGGACAGCCGCCCTGCATCCCTGCGTGGAGGTGAACGTGCGACGGACGATGGGACGGGTGGCCATAGACCTGCGCCGGTGGCTCGCCGAGGGGCGCGAGGGACGACTGGCCATGCAGGCAGCCCGGGGCGACCGCCGGAATCCCGACGTGCGCGACGGACGGCTGGAAAGCGGAAGCCTGCCGCTCACGCCGGAAAGCGCGACGACAGGCTTCGGTGTATGGCTCGACGTGTGCCCGTAGCCACCCGGACGGACTTTCCCGCCGGTTACCGCTCCAAATCAATGAACTCGCCCGCAGCGGTCACGCCCTGGGCAGAGAAAACAAGCCCCGAGCCATCGCGCGAATTGCTGAAGAACACAGCCGAAGCCTTCCCCTCGGCATCGGTCGACACGCGGGAATTCCAGTAAAGCGTCCGGCGATAGTCGGTGTCGGTCGGGACATCACGCTGCCGGTAGTCGGGATGGTCGAAAGCCGCCGGCGACGCATAACCGTGGATGCGCGTGATGCGGCGTCCCTTCTTGTATTGATAGATGTTGGTCTGGGGATTCGTGTAAACGAAGATGACGACCGGACTGGACACCTGCGACAACGTCCCTCCGACCCTCGGCAGGACGAAACGCTGGTAGGCCACGGGGTCTTCGCTGATGATGAGCGACTTCACCTCGTCTGCCATCAGTTCCGCGGGATCCACCTGTTCGAGGAAGCCTGCCCGGTCGGCTGCCAGCAGGTCGTTGTCGAGCACGACGTAGGTCGGTCGTCCCTTGTACTCCACCTTGAACGACGGGAGGGCGGGAAGTCCGGTCTCGGCCAGTGCCGCCTCCTGCACGCTGGTCGGCCCTCCGTCGTCGAGCAGCTCATAGGAGAAATAGTGGTTACGTTCCTTCAACCATTCCCAGAGCAACGGCGAGGCTTTCCCCTCGTCCATGTAACGTTCAAGCTCTTCCTCCACATTATAATATACATCGGTATAGCGGCGTCCGGCCGCCTCGCCGCCTCCCCACGAGAAGCGTCCCGTGTAATGGTCGTTGAATCCTTTGGCGACGACCCGCGCTTCGCCGAGGGCGACGGACGGTTCCGGCAGGGTGTCGGTCCAGGCGAACAGGGAGGCATCCGACACCTGTTCCCCGGCTACGGCGAGCGGCGGGCGCAGTGTCCGTTCGGCCTCGCTGATATAACGGGGCTGCGGGGAGAAGTTACGGTTCAACGCGATAAAGCCATGACGCGCCTTGCCCTCCCGGGAGATGTAGAAGTTGGCTATGCCGTCGCCAAAGAACGACGGACAGAGGAAAGCGAACCCGCCGAGCGAGTCGGTGTGGCTCACTCCTTTCAATCGCTGGTCGGCGAGGAACACGTCGATGTCCACCTGGCAGTCGGACAATCCCCTGGACCTACGCGAGCCCACGGCGCGCCCGTCGATGAGGATGCCTTCCTCGACGGGGTGGATGAGCTGCTTGTCCGTCAATCCGGCCATCTCCTGCCAGTCGTAGCACCGCCAGCCCTGCACGAGCAGGAGTAGGTCGATGGCGCGGCGGTGGGCTTCGTCGTCGGAGGCGAAGTAATATTCCGGCCGGGCGATGTAGCCCTTCACGCCGGAGCTGAGGAGCAGGCTCTCGCGGATGCCGGTGGAACGGGCCACCATCTCGCCTCCACGGTCGCGGACGGAGAGGGAGAAGATGGCCTGACGCGGACGACCGGCCATATCGGTGAGGGTCATTTCGAGCGCGACGGGCGAACAGGGAGCGTAGCTGGCCTCGTTCTGCCGGATGTCAAGACGCAAGGCTTCCGGGGGATTGTTCCAGACAAGACGTTCGGCCCACACACGTCCGGAAGCATCGACGAGCGACACCTGGTTCACGCCGTTGCCTAGGCTGGTACGGGGCACGGACAACTGCCGCACGACATCAGAAGAGACACTTAGGGTGTCGAAATAGGTGGCATGGCCGCGCGCCGTGACGCTGATGCCCATGAGCCGGCTGCCGGGCATTGCGCCCGCGCCGATGGTAAGCCTCAACGTATCGTCCGATGCCCATGCGACCGACAGGGCATAACCCGGACGGCTGTCGGGCAAGGAGAAACGGGAGGTCTTGCCGTCGCGCACGACTTCGACACGCCCGTCGTCGACACCGGCGGGAACGGTGAGGCTTCCCATCCCCTCGTGTTCGGTGGAGGCCGTGGCCAACAGCCCGCCGGACTTGTCATAGAGGGAGCACGTGCCGTCGATGGGGTTGCCCTTGGTGTCGGTCAGGCGGAATGCTACGACCGAAGGCAGTCCCTCCACGCGGGAGCCCCCCTCGGGGAAGAACTCGGCCAGCACACCGCCGTCGCGCTGGGGCTTTTCGTCCTTGCCGGAAGCCGCCGACTTCGGCCGCGAAGACGGAGCGTCGGTCGTTCCATAGGAATCCTCCATGACGAGGTCGCCGCCGGGCGCGCCGTCATCCGACTTGCGGAAAACGGGCACCACGCGCGAAAAGACAGCCGCCGCGTCCCAGTTCAGCATCGCCCGGGTATAGGCGCGTATCTCGTAGAATCCGCTTCGCATGACGTGTTCTTCGAGTTTGAACTCGCCGGAGGCTTGCCCCTCGTCGGTGATGCGCAGTTTCTTGCGCTCCATCACGTCACCGGCAGCGTTGAGCAGCTCGACGTAAAGCACCCGGCTCAACCGCGTGGGGCGGAGCGAAGAGGCGTAAACGACATAGGCACTGAACCAGATGGTCTCGCCTTCCATGTAGGCGTTGTTGTCCAGATGCACGTAGACCTGCTCGCGGGTCCATCGCTGCTCATAACCGGCGACTTCGCCAAACATGGCCAACAGGCTGTCGGCCGCCGTGGCCTGGGCGCGCACCGGAAGAGGCGCGGCGCACAACAGGCACGCGAGACCGCCGACAAGAAGCGACGAATACCTTTTCATGTCTTTCTTCATAGTATAACGGCCGTTTTTATGATAGACAAAAATAAAAGTATTTTA
>CAZYHW010000027.1:0-21849 GCA_964647405.1 uncultured Prevotellamassilia sp. | reverse complement strand
CATCCTTACATCCACTCGACGAGAACGTCTGCAACCAAACCTAAGGACACAAGAAACGGCTGCACCGCAGGTTACGGTACAGCCGTTTCTTTCGGATAGGTAATGAATTATTCTGCTTTCTTTTCTTCTGCCTCGGCGGGAGCGGCTTCTGCCACTTCGGCCTCCTGGCTTTCGGAAGTTGCCTCCTCCGTGCTTTGGATAGCTTCGGCAGGAGCGGCAGCAGAGGACGACTTCCTCGAACGACGGGTACGGGTGGCTTTCTTCACCGTCTTGGCCATGTTCTCATCGTAGTCAACGAACTCGATGAAGCACATGTCAGAACCGTCGCTGATGCGGAATCCCGTCTTGATGATGCGGGTATATCCTCCCGGACGCTCGCCAATCTTGGCGGAAATCTCCTTAAACAGTTCCGTGACAGCACGCTTGTCCTGCAAATAACGGAATACCATGCGACGAGAGTGCGTCGTATCATCTTTTGATTTCGTTATCAATGGCTCAACGTACTTTCTCAGTGCCTTGGCCTTTGCGACGGTCGTGTTGATTCTCTTGTGCATGATCAACGAGCAGGCCATATTGGACAACATAGCCGCTCGGTGGGAGGCCGTACGGCTTAGATGGTTGAATTTCTTACCGTGTCTCATTTTGATTTCAATCTTTGTCTAACTTGTATTTTGTTATGTCGGTTCCAAACGAGAGATTGAGACTCTCGAGCAAATCGTCAAGCTCGGTGAGCGATTTCTTTCCGAAATTGCGGAACTTCAACAAGTCGGTCTTGTTATATTGAACCAAGTCTCCGAGAGTTTCCACTTCGGCGGCTTTCAAGCAGTTGAGTGCACGCACGGAGAGATTCATGTCGACCAACTTCGTTTTCAGCAACTGACGCATGTGAAGCACCTCCTCATCGAATTCTTCATTCTCGCTTCCGGCAGAATCCTCCATGGTGATTTTTTCGTCGGAGAAAAGCATGAAGTGATGGATGAGGATTTTCGCAGCCTCTTTGAGCGCATCCTTCGGATTGATGGAACCGTCCGTCGTCACTTCTATCACGAGCTTGTCGTAGTCGGTCTTCTGTTCGACACGATAGGGCTCGACGGTATATTTGACGTTACGGATGGGGGTATAGATGGAGTCTATGGGAATGACATTGACATCCGTGCAAAAGTCGCGGTTCTCATCAGCAGGAACGTATCCGCGCCCCTTGTTGATGGTCAAGTCAATCTGCATGGTTGCCTTAGAATCCAAATGACAGATCACTAATTCAGGATTTAACACTTCAAATCCAGTGAGAAACTTGCCAATATCGCCTGCCCGGAACTCCGTGGAGTTGGACACAGTGATACTGACTTTTTCCGTCTCGAACTCCTCGACGATTTGTTTGAAACGGACTTGTTTTAACTTCAATATTATGTTGGTTACGTCCTCACGCACACCCTCGACAGAGGCGAACTCATGCTCAACACCGGCTATACGGACGGTATTGATGGCAAAGCCTTCCAATGAAGATAGTAAAATGCGGCGCAAGGCATTTCCCACCGTGGTGCCAAACCCGGGTTCCAAGGGACGGAACTCGAACTTTCCGTACTTGGGACCGTTTTCCAGCATAACCACCTTATCGGGTTTTTGAAATGCTAATATCGCCATGAATTTAATTAGTTTTTAGAGTACAACTCGACAATCAAGTGCTCCTTGATGTTTTCGGGGATGTCCGCACGTTGCGGTATGTGCAGCAACTTTCCGGATTTGGAGTTCTCATCCCATTCGATCCAAGGATATTTGCTATGGTTGAAACCAGCCAAAGCATCTGCAATCACTTCCAAAGATTTGGATTTCTCGCGAACACCGACAATCTGTCCCGGTTTTACGGAATAAGAAGCGATGTTCACGACTTTTCCATCGACGGTGATATGTTTGTGGCTGACCAACTGCCGTGCGGCGGCTCGCGTCGGAGCTATACCCAAGCGATAAACGATGTTGTCCAGACGGCACTCCAATCCCTGCAACAGGATCTCACCCGTGATGCCACTCTTGCGGGCAGCCTTTTCGAACAGGTTGCGGAACTGCCGTTCGAGTACCCCGTAGGTATGTTTTGCCTTTTGCTTCTCCGCCAACATGATTCCATACTCGGAAGTCTTGCGGCGACGGTTGTTGCCATGCTGTCCGGGAGGGAAGTTACGTTTTGAGAGAACCTTGTCCGGACCGAAGATAGCTTCGCCGAACCTGCGTGCAATTCGTGATTTGGGGCCGATATATCTTGCCATATTGTTTCTTGATTTTTAAAGTTAGACTCTTCTTCTTTTCGGAGGACGACATCCATTGTGGGGCAACGGCGTCACGTCGATAATCTCGGTGACTTCGATTCCGGCACCATGCACGGTACGGATAGCAGATTCACGACCATTTCCCGGACCCTTCACATAGGCTTTCACTTTACGGAGTCCCAAATCATAGGCTACTTTTGCACAATCCTGTGCTGCCATCTGAGCGGCATAGGGAGTGTTTTTCTTCGAACCGCGGAATCCCATCTTTCCGGCAGAAGACCATGAGATGACCTGACCCTCATTATTGGACAGCGTCACAATGATATTATTGAAAGAACTGTGAACGTGCAATTGGCCTACGGCCTCCACTTTCACATTACGTTTTTTCGATGCGGCTGCTTTCTTTGCCATACTCCTCAATTATTTATTTTGTAGCTTTCTTCTTATTCGCAACAGTCTTCTTCTTTCCCTTGCGTGTACGTGCGTTGTTCTTTGTGCTTTGGCCACGTACAGGCAATCCCAAACGGTGACGTATTCCACGGTAGCAACCAATGTCCATCAAACGTTTGATGTTCAACTGTATCTCGGAACGCAGATCTCCCTCGACCTTATATCCCTCGGCAATCACGGTACGAATACTTGCAGCCTGATCGTCCGTCCAATCCTTCACCTTGATGTCCTTGTCCACGCCGGCCTTTTCCAATATCTTGCCAGAACTGCTGCGGCCAATACCGAAAATATAAGTCAACGCGATTTCTCCTCTCTTATTCTGAGGCAAATCTACACCTGCTATTCTTATTGCCATATTGTTTTTCTTTTTTCGTATTGTACGACTAACCCTGACGCATCTTAAACTTCGGGTTTTTCTTATTTATCACGAACAGACGTCCCTTACGACGGACAATCTTGCAGTCTGCACTGCGTTTTTTTAAAGAAGCTCTTGTTTTCATTATGTTGTTTTTATTTATATCTGAACACGATTCTGCCTTTCGACAAGTCGTACGGGCTCATCTCCACTTTGACTCTGTCGCCAGGTAGAATTTTGATATAGTGCATCCGCATCTTTCCTGAGATATGCGCCGTAATTTCGTGTCCGTTTTCCAACTCCACACGGAACATCGCATTACTCAATGCTTCAACTATAGTCCCGTCCTGTTCAATTGCTGTTTGCTTAGCCATTCTGTATTTGCAATTCTTTTTCGATAAACTCAAACGATGACAAAATATCGACCTTGCCATGATGCAGGGCGACAGTATGTTCGAAGTGAGCCGCAGGTTTCCGATCCAACGTCACCACGCCCCAACGGTCGGGCAACATGGCTATTCCCGGATTTCCCATGGTTATCATCGGTTCAATGGCGAGGCACATGCCGTTTTTCAGCTGTACGCCACTACCTTGTTTCCCATAATTAGGTACCTGCGGTTCCTCGTGCATGGAACGACCTATTCCATGACCGACAAACTCCCGCACTACGCCATAACCTTTTGACTCACAATGCTGCTGGATAGCATGGCCGACATCCCCCAACCGATGGCCGGGAATGGCCTGCTCGATTCCCTTGTATAACGCCTCCTTCGTAACATCTAACAGTGCTTTCTTCTCGGAAGAGACCTCGCCTACACAGAAAGTGTAGCAAGAATCGCCGTAAAATCCCTCCAACTCCACGCCGCAATCAATAGAGATAATGTCTCCATCCTGCAACATGGTGTCATCAGGAATGCCATGAACGACGACCTCATTCACAGAGGCACATATAGATGCAGGAAAATCCTTCCCGTTAGGGTTAGGAAATCCCTTAAAAGCAGGAACAGCACCATGGTCACGGATGAATTCTTCCGCAACACGATCCAACTCTCGCGCCGTACAGCCTGGACGGAGCCATTTTACCAACTCTGCCAAGGTACGGCCAACGAGCAAATTGGCACGTCGCATCAATTCTATTTCATCATCCGTTTTCAGATATATCATTGCGCGAATCAATAAGCAGACACGCCTCCTACACGAGAACGCGTGCGGCCAGGCCGCAACAGTCCGTCATAATGACGAACCAGCAAATGACTTTCTATTTGTTGCAACGTATCCAATACGACACCAACAAGAATCAGCAATGAAGTTCCACCAAAGAACTGTGCAAAACCTTGTTTGACACCAAAGAAACTAGCAACCGCCGGGAGGATGGCAATCAATGCGATGAACAACGAACCGGGGAAGGTGATTCGCGACATCACATTGTCCAGATAATCCGCCGTGGGCTTACCAGGCTTAATTCCAGGAATAAAGCCATTGTTGCGTTTCATGTCCTCCGCCATTTGTACTGGATTGAGCGTGATAGCCGTATAGAAGTATGTGAATGCGACAATAAGAATCACAAACACCACATTATACAACACACTCGTATGATCCATGAACTGGCTCAAAAACCAAGTACTGTTAGCACCGGCATACTGAGCCATGGTTAACGGAATAAACATGATGGCCTGCGCGAAGATAATAGGCATCACATTGGCGGCGAAAAGCTTCAACGGGATGTATTGACGAGCGCCACCATATTGTTTGCCCCCTTCTACGCGTTTGGCATATTGCACAGGAACTTTTCGCGTTGCTTTTACCAACATAATGGCCAAAGCCATCACGAACAACAAGGCGATCATCTCCAATATCCATTTTACCAAGCCACCACCTTCGACACCGGTCAGATACGACGCGACATCTTCGATGATAGCAGACGGCATGCGGGCGATAATACCCACCATGATTATCAAAGAGACACCATTTCCTATGCCCTTGTCTGTAATACGTTCACCCAACCAGAGGACGAACATACTGCCTGCCGCCAATATGAGAGTGGATACAGTCATAAACCACAACCCATCTCCCACGAGGAACGCTCCTGCACCTGCCGTCTGATGACGCAGATTTATCAAGTAAGTCGGTGCTTGGAAAATCAAGATAGCGACCGTCAGGAAACGGGTATATTGATTTATCTTCCTACGTCCGCTCTCACCCTCACGCTGCATCTTTTGGAAGTATGGGACAGCCACAGCCAACAACTGCATCACAATCGATGCCGAAATGTATGGCATGATTCCCAAAGCAAAGATCGATGCATTGGAGAACGCTCCTCCCGAGAACATATTCAGCAGCGACATCAACCCCTCACTGGTCTGAGCTTGGAGTTGCTGTAACTTCCCTGGGTCAATTCCCGGTAAGACGACAAACGAGCCAAATCGATAGACGGCGACAAACAGGAGAGTGATGAGGATTCGCATACGCAAATCCTCTATTCTCCATATATTTTTGATCGTCTCAATGATTTTCTTCATTGTCGAAGAATTTTTAGAGCTTTACAGCCTTTCCTCCACATGCCTCTATGGCAGCCATCGCGGATTTCGAGAAAGCATTCGCTTCAACCTCGACCTTCACCGTGAGTTGGCCATTTCCAAGAACTTTCACCAAATCATTCTTGGAAGAATAACCTGCATCGATGAAGTCCTTCAAGGTTATCTTCTCCAACTGGCGCGTTTCGGCTAATTTCTGGATAGCATCAAGGTTCACCGGAACATATTCGACACGGTTGATATTCTTGAATCCGAACTTCGGAAGCCGACGCTGCAAAGGCATCTGTCCACCTTCGAAACCAATCTTTTTCTTATAACCAGAACGTTGCTTAGCTCCTTTGTGACCTCGCGTAGAAGTGCCACCTAAACCAGAACCTGGTCCTCTACCGACTCTCTTTCTGGTTTTTACTGCTCCATCTGCTGGTTTTAATGTATGTAGCTTCATTTCTTTTCGTGAATTAATCAATTACAGTGACAAGATGTTTCACCTTTCTAATCATGCCGCGAATACAAGGATTATCCTCTTTTTCCACGACCCGATTCATCTTTCTCAATCCCAGCGCGTCCAAAGTTCTCTTCTGATCCTTGGGAGCACCGATACGACTTTTGGTCTGCTTTATCTTTATTGTTGCCATCTTGTACTTAATTTATTATCCTCTGAATACTCTTTCCAAGGGAATTCCACGAAGCTCAGCAATGGTGTAAGGGTCACGCAATTCGCTCAACGCACGCAACGTGGCCTTTACAAGATTGTGCGGATTCGAAGAACCTCTTGATTTTGCCAAGACATTCTTAATTCCGACACTTTCGAACACGGCACGCATGGCACCACCGGCCACGACTCCCGTACCTTCAGAAGCCGGCCACATCATTACTTTTGCGCCACCGAACTTAGCCATTTGCTCGTGTGGAATAGTACCTTTCCAAACCGGGACTTTGATGAGGTTCTTCTTTGCGGCTTCGGTTCCTTTGGCAATAGCAGAGGTCACCTCGCCGGCTTTACCCAAGCCTACACCTATCACACCATTGCCATCACCAACGACAACAATAGCGGAAAAGGTAAAGGTACGTCCACCCTTGGTCACTTTCGTGACGCGGTTGATAGCAACCAGCCTATCTTTCAGTTCTTCTGTATTTACGCTTATTCTGTTTGCCATATCCATTAGAATTTGAGTCCTCCCTTGCGGGCACCATCGGCTACCTGCTTCACACGACCGTGATAGAGATAACCATTGCGGTCAAATACGACAGTGGTAATACCAGCCTCCAAAGCTTTCTGAGCAATCAACTCACCCACTTTCTCCGCTTGTTCCTGTTTGGGCATAGGCGGCATCCCTAACGAGGAAGCTGCCACAAGCGTACTGGAATTTTCATCATTTATTATCTGTACGTATATCTGCTTGTTGCTACGGAATACGGACATTCTTGGACGAGCCGCAGTGCCAGATATTTTATTACGCACACGGAACTTGATTCTCCTGCGTCTTTCTACTTTCTTTGTCGTCATAGTCTTTCAGTTATTTATTTGGCACCTGCAGATTTACCAGACTTGCGGCGGATCTTTTCGCCAACGAACAAAATACCTTTTCCTTTATAGGGTTCAGGTTTCCTGAATGAACGAATCTTAGCACATACCATTCCCAAGAGTTGCTTATCGCACGACTCCAAGCAAATATAAGGATTCTTATTTCTTTCGCTCTTCGTCTCCACCTTTATTTCAGCAGGCAGCTCGATAAAGATACTGTGGGTGTATCCCAAAGCAAACTCCATAAGATTTCCTTGGTTGGATACTCTATAACCTACACCAACCAATTCCATTTCTTTTTTGAAACCCTGAGAAACTCCAATCACCATATTGTTCACCAAGGCACGATACAAGCCATGGTACGAATGGCGCTGTTTGGGTTCAACTTCACTTGTTTCGTCTATTGTAAACAGGATCTCGTTATTTTCAACGCTAACGATAATAGAGGGGTCTACTGCTTGACTCAATTCGCCCTTCGGTCCCTTTACGGTCACGACATTATTATCATTTATTGATACGGTCACCCCAGAAGGAATGGCTATCGGCAACTTTCCTATTCTTGACATACTATTCTATTTTATCAATAAACATAACAAAGTACCTCGCCACCTACTTTCAGGACGGAAGCTTCCTTATCCGTCATTACTCCTTTGGACGTAGAAATAATGGCTATACCCAAACCATTTATTACGCTCGGCATCTCACGATAACCTGTGTACTTACGCATTCCGGGTCTCGAAACACGCTTCAAGCACTTAATCGCGCTCACCTTGCTTACCGGGTGATACTTCAATGCCACCTTAATGGTGCCCTGCACACCCTCATCCATAAACTTGTAATTTAGGATGTACCCTTTGTCAAAAAGGATTTTTGTAATTTCCTTTTTGATGTTCGAGGCAGGGATTTCAACGACACGATGTTTTGCCATTATTGCATTCCGCAATCGTGTCAAGTAATCTGCTATTGGATCTGTCATATAATTTGATTATTTAATTGATCGGGCTATCCCGACAATATTAAACACTTTCTACCAGCTGGCTTTCTTTACGCCTGGGATCAAACCTGCGGAAGCCATTTCCCGGAATTGGATGCGGGACAAACCGAACAAACGGATATAACCTTTAGGTCTTCCCGTTATCTTGCAACGGTTGTGCAACCGGATCGGATTCGCGTTTTTAGGGATTGACTGCAACTTACGGGCAGCTTCATATGCAGCAACAGGGTCATTCGACTTGCGAACGATTTCCTTCAAGGCTGCACGCTTTGCCGCGTATTTCGCAACCAGTTTGGCACGCTTTACCTCGCGTGCTTTCATTGATTCCTTCGCCATATTTTAATTTTTACTATTACTCTTGAAAGGAAGGCCGAACTCTTTCAACAGAGCATAACCCTCTTCGTCTGTATTAGCCGTCGTTACGAACGTGATATTCATTCCCAGCAAGCGGTCAATAGTATCGATATTAATCTCCGGGAAGATGATTTGCTCTTGGATACCAAGAGTGTAATTTCCTTTCCCATCGAATTTCGTCTCAATTCCTTTGAAGTCACGAATACGGGGCAAAGCGACACGTATCAGTCTCTCCAAGAACTCGTACATTCTTTCACGACGCAAGGTTACCATCACACCGATCGGCATTTTCTTACGAAGCTTGAAGCTTGCCACGTCCTTCTTAGACAATGTCGGCACAGCTTTCTGCCCTGTTATCGCGGTAATCTCATTTACGGCAACATCGATGATTTTCTTGTCTTGGGTAGCGATACCCAACCCTTGGTTAATCACAATCTTGGACAATGCAGGAACCTGCATCTTAGATTTGTAATTAAACTGCTTCATCAAAGCTGGCGCAATGCGCTCGGTATATTCTTTTTTAAGATTGGCAGTGTTTGTCATCACTTAATCTCCTCACCTGATTTTTTTGAATAACGTACCAACTTTCCGGCGGCATTCAAACGACGGCCTATCCGGGTCGGCTTCCCTGTCTTGGGGTCAAGGACATTTAGGTTTGAAATATGTATCGAAGCCTCTTGGCGAACAAATCCACCTTGCGGGTTTTTAGCCGTGGGTTTCTGGCTCTTTGAAACCATGTTGATACCCTCGACAATAGCCCGTTGCTTCTCCACAAAGATCTTCAGGACCTTGCCTGTTTTGCCTCTGTCCTTGCCAGTGTTAACATAGACAGTATCGCCTTTCTTTATGTGCAACTTACAACCCATTCTTTCTTTGTATTAGAAATTAAAGAACCTCTGGTGCCAACGAAACGACTTTCATGTTCACCGCACGCAGTTCACGTGCGACAGGACCAAAGATGCGACTACCTCTTAACTCTCCTGCATTGTTCAACAACACGCAGGCATTATCATCAAAACGAATATAAGAGCCATCTGCACGACGGATTTCTTTCTTCGTTCTCACGATCAAAGCCTTGGAAACCGCGCCCTTCTTAATATCGCTCGATGGTATGACATTCTTTACAGAAACGACAATGATATCGCCCACAGAAGCATAACGACGACGCGTGCCACCTAAGACACGGATGCAAAGCACTTCCCGAGCGCCGCTGTTATCAGCAACCGTTAATCTTGATTCGGTCTGTATCATATCTTACTTATTTCGCTTTCTCTATGATTTGTACAATTCTCCACCGTTTCGTTTTACTCAACGGACGTGTTTCCATAATCTGGACAGTGTCACCCACATTGCATTCATTCTTTTCGTCATGCACATGGAACTTCTTCGTCTTCGACACGAATTTTCCATAAATGGGGTGCTTCTCTTTGAACTTGTAAGCGACAACGACGGTTTTATCCATCTTATTGCTTGTCACTACACCCTGTCTTGTTTTTCGCAGGTTTCTTGTTTCTGCCATATCTCTCTATATTTATTTCTTAAGCTCCCGTTCGCGTATCACCGTATGCATTCTTGCAATGGTACGACGCATTTCCACGAATTGAGCCGTATTCTCCAATGGAGAAATACTGTGGTTCAATTTCATTTGGTTGTATTTCGCGATTTCGGCATTCAAACGCTCTGGCAGTTCATTCTCAGGGATTTCGCGTATTTCTGCTATTTTCATATCTTTGCGTTTTTATCGTAATCCGGACGTACCACGAACTTCGTTATCACGGGAAGCTTTTGTGCCGCCAGGCGCAGTGCTTCTTTCGCAACATCATACGACACGCCCTCAACTTCAAATATCACGCGACCAGGAGTGATGGGGAACACATATCCAACGGGATCACCCTTACCCTTACCCATACGGACATCCGCTGGTTTTTTGGTTACAGGCTTATCCGGGAATATTCTGATCCAAATCTGTCCTTCACGCTGCATATAACGTGTTACAGCCACACGGGCAGCCTCAATCTGACGGCTTGTAAGCCAATGTGATTGGAGGCTCTTGATACCAAAAGTACCAAAAGCCAACTGATTCCCGCGTTGTGCATTGCCTTTCATCCGGCCTTTCTGCGGTCTTCTATATTTTGTCCTTTTCGGTTGTAGCATGGTTAGATCTACTTTTATCTATTATTACCTCTTTTCCCCCGGAAACGACGGCCACCATCGCGGAAGCCACCATTCGACCGAGTAGACTCTTTCTCCGCATAATTTACCGTCAGGTCACGCTTGCCATAAACCTCGCCACGGCAAATCCAGACTTTGATTCCAATAAGACCGACTTTCGTCAATGCCTCAGTTTTGCAGAAGTCGATATCCGCACGGAACGTATGCAGGGGAGTACGACCCTCTTTGTACATTTCCGTACGTGCAATTTCTGCACCGTTCAGGCGACCGGATATCTGTACCTTTATGCCTTCGGCACCCATCCGCATAGCGTTGGCGATTGCCATCTTGATTGCACGGCGATAAGCGATTCGTCCTTCAATCTGACGGGCGATACTCTTACCGACGATATTGGCATCCAAGTCAGGTTTCTTTATCTCAAAGATATTGATTTGGATATCTTTCGCCGTGAGTTTTTTCAGTTCCTCTTTCAGCTTATCGACTTCTTGTCCTCCCTTACCGATGATGATACCCGGCCGCGAAGTGCAGACCGTGATTGTCACCAGTTTCGGAGTACGCTCAATAATGATTCGCGATACGCTGGCACGGCTCAGGCGTTCGTCCAAATATTTGCGGATTTTATAGTCTTCACAAATATTATCCGCAAAATTAGAACCACCATACCAGCTGGACTCCCAGCCACGTATGATTCCAAGACGATTACTTATCGGGTTTACTTTCTGTCCCATATTTCAGTTATTCATTTGTTTTCGTATCGACAAAGATGGTGACATGGTTCGAACGTTTCCTTATCCGATGCCCCCGTCCTTGCGGTGCGGGACGCATACGCTTCAAGGTCACTCCTTCATCAACAAAAATCTTTGTGACATATAATTCACCCTCTTCTGCCTTACGCTCGTTTTTCTGTTCCCAGTTTGCGATGGCCGATTTCAGCAACTTCTCGACATTGACAGATGCAGCCTTTTTGGAAAAGCGCAAAGTACCCAAGGCACGATTGACTTCCATGCCCCGGATCAGGTCAACGACGTACCGCATCTTGCGCGGCGACGAAGGAACATCATTCAATTTTGCAAAGAACTGTGTTTTCAAGGCCTCTTTTCTCTTTTCTGCGGCCAATCTTTTTCTTGCTCCCATTCTATATTTTACTTATATATCAGGCAGTCCCCTGCTTATTTCTTTTTATTACCGGCGTGACCTCCGAACTTACGAGTCAGTGCGAACTCGCCCAGTTTGTGTCCCACCATATTCTCCGTAATATACACGGGAATGAACTTGTTCCCGTTATGCACTGCGACAGTATGCCCAACAAAATCCGGCGAAATCATGGAAGCGCGAGCCCATGTCTTCACCACATTTTTCTTGCCGCTCTCGTTCATGGCTAAGATTTTCTTCTCCAGAGAGACTGCAATATAGGGACCTTTCTTTAATGAACGACTCATATATTACTACTTCTTTTTAGCTCTTTCAATTATATACTTACTCGAATGCTTCTTCGGCGACCGTGTCTTCAGTCCCTTCGCATACAGACCAGTACGCGAGCGCGGGTGTCCTCCGCTCTGGCGTCCTTCACCACCACCCATGGGGTGATCTACCGGGTTCATGGCAACACCACGGTTACGCGGGCGGCGACCCAGCCAACGCGAACGTCCGGCCTTACCGGAACGCTCCAAAGCGTGATCCGAATTACCTACCGCACCCACAGTAGCCTTGCAAGTACTGAGAATCAAACGGGTCTCACCCGAAGGCAATTTCACCACGCAATATTTTCCCTCACGGGATGTAAGCTGGGCAAAATTACCTGCCGAACGAACGAGCAAAGCGCCCTGACCAGGCCTCAGCTCGATATTATGAATCACCGTACCTACGGGGATATTCTGCAAGGGAAGAGCATTACCGATTTCCGGTGCCGCCGTCGGACCCGACATCAGCCGGTCGCCGACCTTCAAACCATTCGGAGCGATAATATAACGCTTCTCTCCATCCACGTAGTAAAGAAGAGCTATGCGTGCAGAACGGTTGGGATCATACTCTATCGACTTAACGACAGCAGCCACACCGTCCTTCTCACGCTTGAAATCAATCAGGCGATACTTGCGCTTGTGACCTCCTCCGAGGTAGCGCATCGTCATACGACCCTGATTGTTACGACCACCCGTGGAACGTTTTCCGAACACGAGCGACTTCTCTGGCACCGATGCTGTAATCTCTTCAAACGTGCCAATAACCTTATGTCTCTGCCCCGGTGTCGTGGGCTTGAATTTACGTACAGCCATTAACTACTACAAATTACTATAAAAATCAATCGTCTCGCCCTCTTTCAAGGTAACTATCGCTTTCTTGTAACGATTCGTGCGACCGCGGACAAGCCCCGTCTTAGTATAACGCTTCTTGGCTTTGCCGGCATACACCATCGTGTTGACCTTGACAACCGAAACATTATACAGAGCTTCCACTTCCGCCTTTATCTGCAACTTATTGGCATCCGGAAGAACCACGAACCCATATTTGCTCTGGCTCTCCGTCAACCGCGTCATTTTCTCCGTCACCAACGGCTTTATAATGCAACTCATTGTTTCTTCATGTTAAGAATGGACGTAACCACATCAAGCGATTTTTCGGTCATCAGAACAACACCCGCATCAAGCACATTATATGTGTTCAACGTGGATGCCACGACAACCTTAGTCTTTTTTAGATTTCGAGCAGACAAAAATACGTTTTTATCCCCATCCGGCAAAACCAAAAGCAATTTCTTTCCCGATAGTTTCAAATCGTTAACCATCGCCAAGAAAGATTTTGTCTTCGGAGCGTCAAAAGTGAAGTCTTCGAGAATCATAATGGCATTTTCGCGCACCTTGTAACTCAAAGCGCTGCGACGAGCCAGTTGTTTCTCCTTCTTGTTCATCTTGAAGCTGTAATCGCGCGGTTTCGGACCGAATACGCGGGCACCACCTACGAGCAGCGGAGAGTTGATGTCACCTCTGCGTGCGCCTCCACCACCTTTCTGGCGGCCGAGTTTTTTCGTAGATCCGCTTATCTCGCTTCTTTCTTTCGTCTTCGCGGTTCCTTGACGCTGGGCAGCCAGATAATTCTTAACCGCCATATAAATTATATGGTCGTTCGGTTCAATCTCAAAAACCGATGCGTCCAGGGCGACCTTACGGCCAGTATCCTCTCCCTTTATGTTATATACATTCAATTCCATCACTTCTCAACGATAACGATTGAACCATTGCAACCCGGAACAGAACCCTTTATCAAAAGGAGGTTGTGTTCAGGTATTACCTTCAATACTTTCAGATTCTGGACGGTTACACGGCAGTTTCCCATTTGTCCGGCCATACGCGTTCCCTTGAAGACTTTCGCGGGATACGAGCACGCACCAATAGAACCCGGTCGACGTTGACGGTCGTCCTGACCGTGCGTGGCCTGTCCCACACCGCCGAAACCATGACGTTTCATGACACCTTGGAAGCCCTTACCTTTCGAAGTCCCTACGACATCGACGTAATTAGCATCCTTGAAGATGTCCACGGTGATGGTGTCTCCGAGATTCAACTCCTGCTCAAAGCCTGTGAACTCGGCCAAGTGGCGCTTGGGCGTAACCCCGGCTTTCTTAAAGTGTCCTTTCAGCGGATTGGATGTGTTTTTTTCCTTTGCATCCATGAAGCCGACCTGTACGGCCTCATATCCATCCGTTTCGACACTTTTAAGCTGAGTTACCACACAAGGACCTACTTCGATAACAGTGCATGGTACGTTCTTACCCTCGGCACTGAACACGGATGTCATTCCGATTTTCTTTCCTAATAATCCTGGCATTTCAGTTAGCTTAAATTATGTCTATTCTATACTTTAATCTCCACATCCACACCGCACGGGAGTTCCAGCTTCATCAACGCGTCGACCGTCTTGGTCGTCGAGCTGTAAATGTCAATCAACCGTTTGTATGTGGAAACTTCGAACTGCTCACGCGACTTTTTGTTTACAAAAGTACTTCTGTTCACAGTGATGATGCGCTTCCGTGTCGGCAGGGGAATCGGGCCGCTCACGATGGCACCCGTTGCCTTCACGTTCTTCACGATCTTCTCGGCGGACTTTTCCACCAAGCTGTGATCGTAGGATTTCAGCTTAATCCGGATTTTTTGACTCATGTTTCTTTTTTCTGGTTTATAAGTTGGTGCAGGGCTAAGAGTCATTCGTTAGCCCTGCACATTGTTTTACTTTATCAAATCAACTCGGCCTTTGATTTCTTCAAGCACAGATTTCGCAATCGAGCTTGACAGGGGAGCGTGGTGGTCGTACTGCATGGAAGAGGTAGCACGTCCGGAAGTAATCGTGCGGAGTGCCGTCACATAACCGAACATTTCGGAAAGGGGAACCTCGGCCTTGACGATGCGTGCACCGCTGCGGCTGCTTTCCATACCCTCAACCTGACCGCGACGCTTGTTCAAGTCGCCAATCACGTCACCCATGTTTTCTTCCGGCGTCACCACTTCAAGTTTCATGATGGGTTCAAGAAGAACCGGGCCGGCCTGGGCGCAAGCGTTCTTGTAAGCCTGCAAGGCACAAATCTCGAACGAAAGCTGATCCGAATCCACCGGGTGGAACGAACCGTCGAGAAGCTCTACTTTCAGGCTGTCCACCGGGAATCCGCCGAGGATACCGTTCTTCATGGCATTCTCGAAGCCTTTCTGTACGGACGGGATGAACTCCTTGGGAATGTTACCGCCGGTCACTTTGTTCACGAATTGCAAGCCCGTGCCCTCGAAGTCGTCGTCTACGGGACCGACATTCACGATTATGTCTGCGAACTTACCGCGACCACCCGACTGTTTCTTGTAGACCTCGCGGAGGTTTACGGTCTTCGTAATGGCTTCCTTGTAGTTCACCTGGGGCTTACCCTGGTTACATTCTACCTTGAATTCGCGTTTCAGGCGGTCAAGGATGATGTCCAAGTGCAACTCACCCATACCGGATATCACCGTCTGGCCGGACTGTTCGTCGGTGTGAACAGTGAACGTGGGGTCTTCTTCCGCCAGTTTGGCCAATCCGTTGGACAGTTTGTCCATGTCCTTCTGGGTCTTCGGCTCAACGGCGATACCAATCACCGGTTCGGGGAAATCCATCGATTCCAATACGATCGGTGCATCCTCGTCGCACAGCGTGTCACCCGTGCGGATATCCTTGAAGCCGACACCGGCACCGATGTCACCTGCCGAAATAACATCCACGGGATTCTGGTGGTTCGAGTGCATCTGGAACAGGCGCGAAACACGTTCCTTTTTCCCCGAGCGCACATTATATACATAGGAACCGGCCTCAATCTTTCCGGAATAAACGCGGAAGAACGTCAGGCGGCCTACATACGGGTCGGTGGCAATCTTAAAGGCCAGAGCAGAGGTCTTCTCATCCTCGCTCGGCTTACGGTCTTCCTCCTCGTCGGTCGACGGGTTCTTACCGATTACGTTCGGCGTGTCCAGGGGCGACGGCAGGAACATGCAGACATAGTCCAAGAGGGTCTGCACACCCTTGTTCTTAAAGGACGAACCGCAGCACATGGGCGTGATGTCCATCGACAGCGTGCCCTTGCGGATTGCAGCGACAATCTCCTCATCGGTGATGGTCGACGGGTCGTCAAAGAACTTCTCCATCAACGATTCGTCGCATTCAGCTGCCGTTTCCAGCATCTTCATGCGCCATTCCTCGGCCTCGGCCTGCAACTCAGCGGGAATTTCCTCAACGGAATACTCCGCACCCATCGTCTCGTCGTGCCAAAGGATAGCCTTCATCTTGATGAGGTCGACCACTCCCTTGAAACGCTCTTCTGCGCCGATGGGGATATTGATAGGACACGGACGCGCGCCAAGCACGTCTTTCATCTGGCGTACCACCTCGAAGAAGTCGGCACCCGAGCGGTCCATCTTGTTGACATACCCGATTCGCGGCACGTTGTACTTGTCGGCCTGGCGCCATACCGTTTCGGACTGGGGCTCCACGCCACCGACTGCGCAGTACGTGGCCACGGCACCGTCCAGCACACGGAGCGAGCGTTCCACCTCGGCCGTGAAGTCCACGTGTCCCGGAGTGTCAATCAGGTTAATCTTATATTGCTGGCCATCCCAGTTCCAGTACGTGGTCGTAGCCGCCGACGTAATCGTGATGCCTCGTTCCTGTTCCTGAGCCATCCAGTCCATCGTTGCGGCACCTTCGTGAACCTCGCCTATCTTGTGCGTCTTACCCGTATAGAAAAGGATACGCTCCGACGTCGTGGTTTTTCCGGCGTCGATGTGCGCCATAATCCCGATGTTACGGGTCAGATGTAAATCGTGCTTTGCCATCTACCTGTATTTTTTAGAATCTGAAATGAGCAAATGCACGGTTTGCCTCCGCCATGCGGTGCATGTCTTCCTTACGCTTGAAAGCACCACCCTGTTCGTTATAGGCGTCCATGATTTCTGCCGCGAGCTTGTCGGCCATCGTTTTTCCGCCACGCTTGCGGGCATAGTTAATCAGGTTCTTCATGGAAACCGACTCCTTACGTTCCGGACGAATCTCCGTCGGCACCTGGAACGTGGCACCGCCCACGCGACGGGACTTCACCTCCACCTGCGGGGTAATCTTATCCAAGGCAATCTTCCAGATTTCAAGGGCAGACTTCTCCTCGTTCTTCATTTTCTCGCCCACGATTTCGATGGCCTTGTAGAAAATGGCATAGGACAAGGACTTCTTACCATCATACATCAGATGGTTCACAAACTTCGTTACTTTCTGATCGCCATACACGGGATCGGGAAGTACCACGCGCTTTCTTGGTTTCGCTTTTCTCATTATTGTATTATTGGAATCGTTTAGGCTGCATCTTTGTTCTTCAACCCCTCGCGGGATTTACTCAACCTCAGCATACCAATTAAACTCTTATTTCTTGCCTGCCTTGGGACGTTTTGCACCGTATTTGGAACGACGCTGCGTGCGGTTGGCCACTCCCGCCGTATCCAACGTACCGCGGACGATGTGGTAGCGCACACCCGGCAGGTCCTTTACACGACCGCCACGCACGAGCACGATGGAGTGCTCCTGCAAGTTGTGGCCTTCGCCCGGGATGTAGGAGTTCACCTCCTTGGAGTTCGTCAGGCGCACACGAGCCACCTTACGCATAGCTGAATTAGGTTTCTTCGGCGTGGTGGTGTACACACGAACACACACGCCGCGACGCTGGGGACAGTTGTCCAATGCGGGCGACTTACTCTTGGTCGCCACCGCACGCCGTCCTTTTCTTACAAGCTGCTCAATAGTTGGCATTTTCTAAATCTTTTAATTTTATATTTTGTTTTGTTTGTTCTTAACATCTGATAGGCGACTCTACACCATTCGAGGTGCAAAGTTATGAAATTATTCCGAAACACAAAAGATTATCAAGAACTTAATTGCGGCATGTTCGGAAAAGATGTTCCACGGGAGAAAAGGCATGGTTTTCATGCGCGGACACGAGGTGGGGAAATCCCGCGTTCCGCCCCGCATGAAGCGACAAACGGAAACCGCATCCAGCCTTTGGATTTCCGCCACGAACTCCGGGAAAGACCATCGCCACAGCCAGGACGAACCATCGGTATAGCCCGGAGCGACAGGCAGGCTTTCCGTCGCGACGGGTCGGCTGACAGATTTTCCGCACAGCCAGCGCGCATAATTGCGCATCCGCAGCAAAAAAAACGGCTCTGCACAACGGAGTAGCGATGTCCGCATTCCCCCCTTCGGAAAGAGCCGCCCCGTTCCGCGCCCGTCACGGAGAGGACACATTATATAATATAATAGACACGAACGAGGGAGAAAGGAAAAACTCCCCTCCTCCCTCGTTCATGTCTATGAATGCAACGGTATTCCGAAATCAGGCGTTGCCCTCGGGAATTCCGAAAGGCGTAGCCGTGCGCCCTGCTCCGTTTCCGCCCGGAAGATTGATCGGGCCGAATGTCTTCTCGTACTTCGCGATGTTGTCCTGCAAGGCGAACAACAGACGCTTTGCGTGTTCCGGAGCCATCAGGATACGCGACTTCACGGACGTCTTGCCCACGCCGGGCAAAAGGCGGATGAAGTCGAACACGACCTCTGAGCTGGAATGCGTGATAATGGCCAGGTTGGCATAAATGCCGTCAGCCACCTCCGGTGTCAACTCTATTTGCAACTGGTTCCCATTCCCGGCATTGCCATTTCCGGCCACCGGATTGTTTGTTTTGGACTTGTCCTCCATGATTGTTTATGTGTCTTTGAAACGTTAGTCTTTTTTCGTGGTACAAAGCTACACGAATGAGACGAAACGGCCAAATTATTTTTTCCATTCGTCTGTTTATTGGCCTTTTTAACTTTTATTCATATCGCGGAGATACATCGTATCGTGAAACATCCTACCTTTGTAATCAAATTGAACAAGCGAGATAGAAACCGGACAGAATAGAGAGTTTATCAACATATATTACCAACCCCTAAAATTACAGGAAAGGACTATGAAGAAAACCTTACTTTTAGCAATGTTGAGCATGGGTATGCTGACAGCTAATGCCCAAGTTACAGACGCAGGTAACAAGTTTACTGACAACTGGTCTGTTGGTCTCAATGTCGGTGGTGTTACGACCATTCATACTGGCTATGCTTTCTGGAAGCATATGCGCCCTGTCTTCGGTATACAGATCGGTAAGGAACTCACCCCCTCTTTCGGTTTCACGGTCGAGGGTAACGCTTCCGTAAACACGTCGCCGAGTAAGACTGCGTTTGACGCTACGAACGTAAGCCTCTTGGGTCGCGTCAACCTGATGAACCTCTTCGGAGGATACCTGGGCACTCCCCGCCTCTTCGAACTCGAAGCCGTAGCCGGTGTGGGCTGGATGCACTACTACCATGCCGGTCCCGACACTTCAGAGCCCTATGGTTATGACACCGACGCATGGTCGTCCAAGTTCGGACTGAACCTGAACTTCAACCTCGGCGAGAAGAAGGCATGGACCGTGCAGGTTAAGCCGGCCGTAATCTACAACCTCAACGGTATCGGTTACGAGAGCAACCGTGGCAGATACAGCCCTGGACAGCTGAGCCGCAACTCGGCTAACTTTGAACTGACGGCCGGTTTCGTTTATCACTTCAAGAACAGCAACGGAACGCACAGCTTCGTCAAGGTTAAACCTTACGACCAGGCAGAAGTCGACGCGCTCAACTCCCAAATCAACGCCCTCCGCTCCGAAGCCGGACAGAAGGATAACGAGCTGAACAAGTTGCGCAACGAAAACCGTCAGCTGCAACGCGACCTGAACGACTGCCGCAACAAGAAGGCAGAGCCCGCTCCCGCACCCGCAGTCAGCGCCGAAGCTGTCGTATCGTTCCAGCAGGGCAAGTCGACGGTGATGTCCACTCAGATGGCCAACATCGAACGGATTGCCACCTACATGAAGGAAAACCCGAACACCAAGGTTGTCATCACGGGATATGCTTCGCCCGAAGGCAGCAAGTCGTTCAACCAACGCCTCTCCCAGAAGCGTGCCGACGCTGTCAAGAAGATTCTCGTACAGAAGTATGACATCGACGCCAGCCGCATCACGGCCGAAGGCAAGGGTGTAGGTTCCGTATTCTCTACGCCTGCTTGGAACCGCGTAAGCATCTGCACAGTCAATGCCAAGTAACAAACGCGTATAAACTCTCTCCTGCAAAGCTGGCTTCTATTACAAAGCCAGCTTTGCTTTTTTCTACGAACAACAGGAAATACAGAATAATAATGAGAAGAAAACACCTTATCGCACTCTCGCTGCTCACTCTCGCGGCACTTCCCGCCGCCGCACAGTCCTCGTCATACCTTGGGCGCGTCATCTACGAACCGGTAACGCCCATGCAGGAAGCCATACTCACCCCGCGCTTCACCGACAACTGGTCCATCGGGCTGAACGCCGGAATGGTCGCTCCCCTGACGCATCATGCCTTCTGGGCCGACACCCGCCCCGCCGTCGGCATCCAGCTGGGCAAGCAGGTCACGCCCGTGTTCGGGGTCGACATTGAGAGCATGTGGACCATCAACACCTCCGAAAGCAAGACCGCCTTCGACGCAAGCAACCTCAGCCTGGTCGGCCGCGTCAACCTCATGAACCTCTTCGGGGGCTATCTCGGCGACCCGCGCCTCTTCGAAATCGAAGCCGTGGCCGCCGCCGGCTGGTTGCACTACTTCTACAACGGCGATGGCGACCGGAACGGCTGGTCGTCCAAGGTCGGACTGAACCTCAACTTCAACCTCGGGCTGGACAATGCCTGGACGATTGCCATAAAGCCGGCCATCGTATGGAACATGGACGGTACGGACGGAATCAACAGCGCCGAATCTTTCGAAAACAGCACCAGACCTTTCGACAACAGCCGCTACAACATCAACCACGCCAACTTTGAGCTGACGGCCGGGTTCATCTACCACTTCCAATGCAGCGACGGCAGCCACCACTTCACCAAGGTGCGCCCCTACGATTACAGCGAAGTGGACGGCCTCAACGCCAAGGTGAACGACCTGCGGCGCGAACTGCAAGAGAAGAACGAGCAAATCGAACACGCCAGAAGGCAAATCGAAGCACTGGGCAACAAGGTCGAGACACTGGGTAACGAAGTCGAAACACTGCGCCAGCGCGAACCCATCGTGCAAACGACCACCATCACCAAGACGAGCGAGAAGCTCGAATCCGTCATCACTTTCCGTCAAGGCAAGTCGACGGTCGATGCCTCGCAGCTGCCCAATGTCGAGCGCGTGGCCACCTATCTGCGCAACCATCCCGAGGCCAAGGTAACCATCAAGGGCTATGCCTCGCCGGAAGGTTCTGCCGAAATCAACGCCAAGATAGCCAAGGCACGCGCCGAAGCGGTCGAGAAGATTCTGGTCAACACGTACAAGATTTCTGCCAGCCGCATCACGGCCGAGGGACAAGGCGTGGGCAACATGTTCAGCGAACCCGACTGGAACCGCGTCAGCATCTGCACCATCGACGAGAACAGACAGGAATAACCCTGTCCCCCGAACCACGACATTCAACTCATTGCAGGAGGGATACCCCGCTTTTCAGGTATCCCTCCTTCTTTTCCCCCACCCATTCCTTTATGAAGCACAGCCACGGCAAGCCCCTCCCCCGCCACGAGCCGGCGAGCCGAAACAACAGGACGGCACACCGTTCGCACGGAACGGCGACTAATTT
>CAZYHW010000026.1:15095-22011 GCA_964647405.1 uncultured Prevotellamassilia sp. | reverse complement strand
TTCATCTATCCGGCTGACCGTTTTGCTTATCAGGCGACCCGCCAAGCGGAGGGTCAGGGCTCAGGCGCGAACATGGGGTCCCATGCCGGCAGGCGGACGGGCTCCTGTTCGAGCAGCTTCAATGTCTTTGCCGGGACATACTTGCGCTCGGCCACCAGACGGAACGTGTATTCGTCGAACCAACGATCGGTCATGATGAGATGCCCTTTGTAACCGGAATCCGCCCCCCAGGAGTTCTCCACCATCCATTGGCGCGGCTTCCCTTCGCCGTCGAGGTCGACAGCCATGAGCGTCATGGCATGGGTCGACAACGAGGCATACGTCCGGATGCGGGCGGCTTTGTCCATCGTGAACTCCGTGCCCATCAAGGAGGCATAGTCGTAATTCTCCACGTCGAGACGGCCATTCTCGCTGTCGAGGAACTTGCCCACGTCGCAAGAGTAGTAGAGCATCGTGCTGTCCTGTATGGACGCGATGGCGATGGCTTTCAACTCATCCATGGGCAGGTTGATATAAGTCCAGTTCGCGCCGTCATAGACGTGCCGGTCCATGTCGATGGTGTAGACCTTGTGGTACGGGCGACTGGGGTCGTTCATCAGCATGACGTAGTTGTTGTTCAAATCCGTGCCCACGAACTTCTCGTAGAACGACTTCGGGGTGTATTCCGCCGTCGGGCCGGGTCGGCCGTCGGCTGTCGTTTGCGTCCAAGTGAACTTCTCGGGCGGTTCGCCCAGGCACACCGCCAGCATCTGGTAGATGGTGGAAAGCATCTCCTCCTTCCGTGCCACGAGACCGGCAGCGGTCGCCCCGTCGGCGGCCATGCTTCTCAGTTCAAGCCCTTGCTCACGCAGTTTCAAGGAAATCAGCTGGGCCATCTGCCCCGTATGGTTGGCACTGTACGTCTCCGGCATCACGGACGAGGGTACGAGGCCATACTTCATGACGAGGTCGGACACGCCGGTGAACTGCCCGCCGTCGGACAGGGGATTGCGGAACAACCATGTGACGAACTGGCTGTCCATCGGCTCCGATGCGTGGTCGATGACGGCTTGCAGGAACAGGTTGGACTTTTCCAGTTGGTCGTAGAAGAAGAGGAAATTCTGCGAAAAGGTAAATTCGCCCAGCCCATGGCGCGCCTGCGCTTTCGCGCGCAACACGTTGAGCCCCGTGAACAGCCAGCACCGTCCCGAATTCTGCTGGTCGGTGATGCCGAGAGAGTTGACACGATGCGAGAAGTAGGTATCACCCGCCGGGCGCAGCCGGTTGGCCGCAAGGGAATTAATACTGGCACCGGCCACGGCGTTACCCAAGGCACGGTTGGCGGCAGTGTGGGGCTGGGCTGCCCTGAGGCGTGCCAGCAGGTCGGCATCAATCCCGCCAGTCTGCTGCCCGGCTGCGGACAGGACGGCGACACACGCAAGCGTAAGGGTTAGTCTTTTTATCATATCGGTATTAGGTTTGGTTTTCACTTCCGACGCAGAATCTCCCGGGCTTTGTCAAGCGCCACGTTGATATTGGGACAGATGTGGTCGCGGCCGAGCAGTTTGTCGAAACCGGCGTGTTCGAGTACCTCATGCACCGCCGGTACCACTCCCGAGAGAACGATGTGCGTCCCCTCGCGGTGGCTCATCGTGCAAAGGTTCTTCAAGTTATGCAGACCGGTCGAGTCGATGAACGGGACGCGCCGCATCCGTATGATGCGCACCTTCGGTCGGTCGGCCATCCCGGCCATGACTTCCTCGAACTTATTGGCAATGCCGAAGAAGTACGGGCCGTTGATTTCGTAGACCTCCACGCCTTGCGGGATGGGCAGGTGTTCATCGTGTGTCTCGGCATCGCTTTCCTCGTTAGGGTCAATCTCCTCCGTGATGACCGACACGCGCGTGGTTTCGGCCATGCGCCGCATGAAGAGGAGGCAAGCGATGACCAGCCCCACCTCGATGGCTATCGTCAAGTCGAATACCACCGTCAGCAAGAACGTGATAATCAACACGGCTACGTCGCTCTTCGGATTGTTCAGCAATTCGCGGAAAGTTCGCCATCCACACATGTTATAGGCCACGACGACCAACACGCCGGCCAAGCAGGCCATCGGGATGTACCGCGCCAGCGGCATGAAAACAAGGAAGATGAGCAACAGCGCCACGGCATGGACTATGCCGGCCACCGGAGTACGTCCGCCATTGTTGATGTTCGTCATGGTCCGGGCTATTGCCCCCGTGGCGGGAATGCCGCCAAACAGAGGCGTGCACAGGTTGGCAATCCCCTGCCCTATAAGTTCTTGATTAGAATTGTGCCGGTCGCCCGTCACGCCGTCGGCCACAGTGGCCGATAGCAAGGATTCGATGGCACCCAGCACGGCAATAGTGAGGGCAGGCGACACGAGTTGCTTGACACTTTCCCAAGTGAGGTCAGGCACAGACGCTCCGGGCAGCTCGCCCCGTATGCTGAAACGGTCTCCTATCGTCTCTATACTGTCCACGCCGACCCAAGAACGCAGTGCCCAAGCGACCAGCGTCATCAGCACAATCGCCACAAGCGACCCCGGCACCTTACGCGACACGCGTGGTGTCAAGGCTATCACGACCACGCTGGCCACGCCCACGAATGTAGACCACGGGTCGATGGTTCCGATGGAACGCACATAGGCTCCCCATTGAGCCACAAAGTCGGCAGGCACAGGACCCGGGGACAGCCCAAGCAAATCCTTCACTTGCGTGGTAAAAATGGTCACGGCAATACCGCTCGTAAATCCCACGACGATAGGATAAGGGATGTACTTAATAATTGTACCGAGCCGGAAAAGCCCCAACAGCACAAGGAACACGCCCGCCATGAGCGTGGCCACGGTAAGCCCTCCAAAACCATACTGTTGAATGATGCCGTAGACGATGACGATGAATGCTCCTGTCGGCCCACCTATCTGCACGCGGCTGCCACCAAGCGCCGACACCAGGAAACCGGCCACGATGGCCGTAATAATACCTTTCTCTGGCGATACGCCGGAAGCTATCCCGAAAGCGATGGCCAGCGGGAGGGCGACAATGCCGACTATGAGGCCGGCCATTGCATCGGCCGCGAAAGTCTTGCGGTCGTAATGGCGAAGATCCTCCCAAAGTTGCGGTTTGAACGAGATGTATTTCATTTTTACGAAAATTAGCGACAAATTTAGGACTATTCAGAATTATGGCCAAATAGGTTTCTCTCTTTCTCCATAAACAGGCGAATAACGACAACCCTTATCCGTCACGAACATCGCTATTCCGTTACAAAGTATGGTAGCACACTTTTGGTACAAATTACGTTCTTTACCTCTGATTATGGTCAAATCCACAAGAAACAAGTGGGAGGGAAAGCGTAAAAAGACGTATCTTTACGCCTGATTAAAACTATGCTGTTATGAAAAAGTATTTAGCAGAAATGATTGGCACGATGGTGCTCGTTCTGATGGGATGTGGTAGTGCTGTTTTTGCCGGTGACGCGGCCGGAGCGGTCAGCGCAGGCGTAGGCACGTTGGGAGTGGCTTTGGCCTTCGGTTTGTCTGTCGTGGCCATGGCATACGCTATCGGGGGTATTTCGGGCTGCCACATCAACCCGGCCATCACGCTGGGCGTATGGCTCTCTGGCCGCATGAAAGGAAAGGATGCGGCATGCTACATGCTGTTCCAAGTGATAGGAGCCATTATCGGGTCGGCCATACTTTATGTACTTGTTTCAACGGGAAACCATGCCGGACCGACAGAAACGGGTGCGAACAGTTTTGCCGACGGAATGATGGGACAGGCTTTCGTGGCCGAGATGGTGTTTACATTCATCTTCGTCCTGGTCGTTCTTGGTGCCACTGACGACAAACATGGTGCCGGCAATATGGCAGGATTAGCCATCGGGCTCACGCTGGTATTGGTACACATCGTATGCATTCCTATCACGGGCACTTCCGTTAATCCTGCCCGCAGCATCGGCCCGGCTCTGTTCGAAGGCGGAGCCGCTTTGTGCCAGCTTTGGCTTTTCATTGTTGCTCCTTTCGTTGGGGCAGCGCTGAGTGCATGTGTTTGGAAAGCATTGTCCGACAAATGACAGTCAACACATAGCTGTTAGATGCCACTCACGGAATACATCCGTGCGGTGGCATCATTGTTTGTGTACACATTAATAATATAGATAATGGGAAACAAGAATCTGGCCGACGTAATTGTTCCCCTACCCCTTAGCAGTCCGCTCACCTATCGTCTGCCCGACGCATTGGCAGGATTAGCGACCGT
Organism: uncultured Prevotellamassilia sp.; assembly: GCA_964647405.1. Taxonomy (GTDB): domain Bacteria; phylum Bacteroidota; class Bacteroidia; order Bacteroidales; family Bacteroidaceae; genus Alloprevotella. Next base: position 17,749 of record CAZYHW010000026.1, on the reverse strand, counting down.
AGGCAGCCGGGTGGTCGTGCCGGTAGGAGGCCGCAAATACTACACAGGTATTGTGGTACGGATACACAACGACATCCCCGCCGACGGCGTAGCACTTAAAGAAGTGAGCGAACTCGTCGACAACGTTCCTCTTGTACTCCCCGCCCAATTGGATTTCTGGGCATGGATGTCCTATTATTATATGTGTACGATTGGCGAGGTTATGCGGGCGGCATTGCCATCGGGTCTAAAACTGGAAAGCGAGAGCGTGGTATGCCTCTGTCCGGAAGTAGTCTTTCCAGAGACGATGAGGCAACAAGAAATAGATCTGTTGGCAGCCATAGGCGAAAGTACCGGCCGCTCCATCAAACAATTGGAGAAGGAGTTTGGACAGCGAAACCTGCTCCCCCTTGTGCGCCGGTTGATGGACAAGGGGCTCGTCGCCATAAAGGAAAACATGGCACAACGTTTCCGCCCCAAGACAGAGACCTATATCCGTTTGGAGACGACTTATCTCGACGAATCCCGTCTAAGGGAATTATTCGAGGCATTGAAACGCGCACCGAAACAGGCCGCCTTGTTGGCTACCTACTTGGATTTATCAGGAACACTGACCGCTCTACACGCAGCAGACCGACCGGAACCGGAGGGAATAGCCAAAAAGGAACTGCTCCGGCAGGAAAACACATCGGAAGCCGCCTTGTCCGCCTTGTCCGCCAAGGGAATCCTTATAGCCTATCCACATGAAGTCGGCCGGCTCGGCAAAAGAACGAAACGACAGGGAACAACGCTCCGCGAACTAAGCCCTCGACAACTCGAAGCCGCCGAAAGTATAAAATCCGCCTTCACCACGCACGGCGTTTGCCTGCTTCACGGGGTCACTTCGAGCGGCAAGACCGAAATCTACGCCCACCTCATCGCGGAGGAACTGGCCGCAGGACGACAAGTGCTTTACTTGGTACCCGAAATAGCCCTGACGACCCAACTGACCGAACGCTTGGAGCGTTTGTTCGGCGACAAGATGGTCGTATATCATTCCAAGTTCCCGGATGCGGAACGGGTGGAAATCTGGAAAAAGCAAGCGGGCGAATCGCCTTACGGCTTGATTCTCGGTGTCCGTTCCTCCCTGTTCCTCCCTTTCCGTCGCCTGGGGCTGGTCATTGTCGACGAAGAGCATGAGAGTTCATACAAGCAACAGGATCCCGCCCCTCGCTACCATGCCCGCGATGCGGCCATCATGCTGGCCCGCATGGCGGGGGCAAAAGTGTTACTGGGCACTGCTACGCCGTCAATAGAAACCTATCATCACGCCATGAACGGGAAATATGGCTTGGTAGAACTGACGCAACGCTACGGCGACATCTTTCTCCCCGAAATCGAGGTGGAAGACGTGAGGAAGCTACAACGGGAAAAGATGATGGACTCTCCATTCTCCCCTCGCTTGCTGCATGAGATGAAGACCGCTCTCGAAAAAGGGGAGCAAATCATCCTGTTCCAGAACCGCAGGGGATATTCACCCGTATTGACGTGCAGGACTTGCGGATGGACTCCCCGCTGTCATTCGTGCGACGTGACGTTGACACTGCACCAGCGTGACGGCCGCATGGTCTGCCACTACTGCGGAGCGTCGCACCCTATCCCCACGCAGTGTCCCCAATGCGGAGGGACGCACTTGCGTGACATCGGTTACGGGACGGAGAAGATAGAAGAAGCCGCCAGCCGCCTGTTCCCGGATGCCCGCATAGCCCGCCTGGACCTTGATACCGCCCGCACACGCATGGCTTACGAACGGGTGTTACACGACTTTTCACAAGGCCGGACAGACATTCTCGTCGGGACACAAATGGTGACGAAAGGGCTGGACTTCGAGGGTGTCCGCGTGGTGGGCATACTCAACGCAGACCAGATGCTGAACCTGCCAGACTTCCGTGCCTACGAACGGGCATTCCAAATGATGACGCAAGTGGCCGGACGTGCCGGACGCCGCGACAAACGCGGCCTGGTCATCCTGCAAACCTGCCAGCCCGACCTCCAAGTGATAGGCCAAGTGGAACGCGGGGATTACCAAGGGATGTTCACTGCCCAGATGAAAGAACGGCATGCCTTTTTATATCCGCCGGAAGTCCGGCTAATCCTGATTTACATAAAGCACCGGATAGAATCGTCGGCCGAACAAACAGCCCGATTGCTGGCAGACATCCTGTCCCCCACGTTTGGAAATAGGATGCTCGGCCCTGAAAAGCCTGTGATAGGCCGGTTACAATCCCAATATATCCGGACAATCATGCTAAAAATCGACCCACAGATGTCCATGGCCGTGCCGCGCGATCTGCTTTGGACGGCACGCATGCAGGCGAAACAGAGTGAATCCGGACGTTCCGCCACCATCTTTTTTGACGTAGATCCACTTTGAGAATGTGAAGTCCGGAAGGAATGCGATGTTTTCCGACCGGAATGCGGCGAGATGTAGGAAACGGCGGAGCCGGGTCGGCTGTCCGTCGTAACGGGTCGCCGACCTGACATCACGGGTCGCCGACTTGACGCGGCTTCCCAAGAGGGATATTCTCCCCGCGAGGAACTGACCACAAACGGGTGGGAACAGGGCTGTTCCACAGAGGGTGGGTCAGCGCATATCGGAATGATTAGCCGCGCCTTGTTGCATTTGCAATTGGACA
>CAZYHW010000026.1:0-14995 GCA_964647405.1 uncultured Prevotellamassilia sp. | reverse complement strand
GGGTCAGCGCATATCGGAATGATTAGCCGCGCCTTGTTGCATTTGCAATTGGACACTACTACCTACTTTGAAAAAGCACAGACGCGATTTTTTCAACACATATTTTGTCCAATTGAACGAAAACCGCTATATTCGCTTTATAAAACAAGTGGGCATGAAGACGCTGGACGCCTTTCTTCAATATTTACGAGCCGACCGAGGTTATTCTTTGTGTACATTAGAGGGCTATCGTACGGATTTATCCGCATTCGAGACCTTCTTCCGTTCATTGGATTGCACCTTGGAATGGTCAACTGTCGACCGCGACGTAATCAGACGTTGGGTGGTGGACAGCATGGAGAGAGGAGCGTCGCCCAGAACGATAAAACGCCGTCTGAGTTCCCTCCGATCGTTTTATCGCTACCAAATGCTGATGGGTGAATGCGACACCAACCCCGCCGCCAGCGTAAAAGGCCCAAAGTGCGACAAGCCCTTGCCTGCATTTCTCGACGAGAAAAAGATGGACATGTTGTTGGACCATGTTTCTTTCGAGGATGGTTTCCCTGGCTTGCGCGACCGATACGTCCTGCTCTTGTTTTACACAACAGGAATACGCTTGGCCGAGTTAATCGCCTTGAACGTAAACGATGTGGACCTGTCCCGTCAAGTGCTGACCGTCATCGGCAAACGGAACAAGCAGCGCATGATTCCTTTTGGGAAAGAACTGCACGACGAGACCCGACGTTATTTAGAAGCACGTTCCAGTGCTTTCCCCACGGCGCAACAGCCGCTAATACTCGGCGACGACGGCCTGCGTATCACGCGCTACAAGATAGAAGACATGGTGCACCGCTACCTGTCGGCTGTAACTACAATGAAAAAAAGAAGCCCGCACGTGTTGAGGCATACCTTTGCCACCGTGATGATGAACCGCGGGGCAGACATAGAAGCAGTCAAGGAACTCTTGGGGCATGAGAGCCTGTCGACCACTTCCATGTATTTGCACACAACATTTGCGGAGCTGAAGAAAGAATACAAACTGGCCCATCCGTGGGCATAAAAAAGGAGGTTTTATGGAACTAAAGATTCAATCTATCCACTTCGATGCCACAGAGAAACTGCACGATTTCATCCAAAAGAAGACAGCGAAACTCGAAAAAAATACAGAGCGGATTCAGAAGATAGAAGTCATCCTCAAAGTGGTGAAACCGGAAACGGCGAAGAACAAGTCGACAAGTTTCAACGTTTTTGTACCCAATGCGGAATTCCATGTCGAAAAGGTGTGCGACACCTTTGAGGAGGGAGTAGACCTGTGCGTAGACGCCACGTTGAGACAGCTTGAGAAGTACAAGGAAAAAATACGCGGCAAATAAAAATATGCAGGAAAAGTTTTGCGCGTAAAAAAAAAGTCCTACCTTTGCAGCCGTTTCCCGGTATGGAGTACCGGGCTGCAAAAGGAGGACTTTTTGTTGAGTATGGGCAAATTCCAGAGTGGCCAAATGGGGCAGACTGTAAATCTGCTGGCTTTCGCCTTCGGTGGTTCGAATCCATCTTTGCCCACACAAAAAGCGGAAATAGCTCAGTTGATAGAGCACTAGCCTTCCAAGCTGGGGGTCGCGGGTTTGAGTCCCGTTTTCCGCTCAATTTGCTGTTATAGCTCAGTGGTAGAGCACTTCCTTGGTAAGGAAGAGGTCCCGAGTTCAAATCTCGGTAACAGCTCTTTTGTGTTTGAAAATCATTCATACAAAACAATAGAAAGCTATGGCTAAAGAACATTTTGAGCGTACCAAACCGCATGTTAATATCGGTACCATTGGTCACGTTGACCACGGAAAGACGACTCTGACGGCTGCTATAACGAAAGTTCTTGCAGAAAGAGGATTCACGAAAAGTGATGAAATCAAGTCTTTCGACCAGATTGACAACGCTCCCGAGGAAAAAGAGCGTGGTATTACCATCAACACGGCTCACGTGGAATATGAGACCGCAAAACGTCACTATGCACACGTGGACTGCCCGGGACACGCGGACTATGTGAAGAACATGGTAACTGGTGCTGCTCAGATGGACGGTGCTATCATCGTAGTAGCAGCAACGGACGGTCCTATGCCGCAAACGCGTGAGCACATCCTGCTCGCCCGTCAGGTGAACGTACCTCGTTTGGTCGTATTCCTGAACAAGTGCGACATGGTTGACGACGAAGAGATGCTCGAACTCGTAGAAATGGAGATGCGCGAGCTGCTCGCTTCCTATGAATTCGAAGAAGATACTCCTATCATTCGCGGTTCTGCCCTTGGTGCTCTGAACGGCGTTCAGAAATGGGAAGATTCTGTCATGGCTTTGATGGATGCCGTTGACGAATGGATTCAGGAGCCTGTCCGTGACGTAGAAAAACCGTTCTTGATGCCTGTTGAGGACGTGTTCTCGATCACAGGTCGTGGTACCGTGGCAACGGGAAGAATCGAAACCGGTCGTGTGAAAGTCGGCGACGAAGTTCAGATCCTTGGTCTCGGTGAAGACAAGAAATCCGTTGTAACCGGTGTCGAAATGTTCCGTAAGATTCTGGACGAAGGTGAAGCTGGTGACAACGTTGGTCTGCTGCTCCGTGGTATCGACAAGACGGAAGTTAAGCGTGGTATGGTAATCACGCACCCGGGTGCCATCACTCCTCACTCCAAGTTCAAGGCTTCTATCTACGTATTGAAGAAAGAAGAAGGTGGCCGTCACACTCCGTTTGGTAACAAGTACCGTCCGCAGTTCTATCTCCGCACGATGGACTGCACGGGTGAAATCCACTTGCCCGAAGGAACGGAAATGGTAATGCCTGGCGATAACGTTGAAATCACCGTAGAATTGATCTATCCGGTGGCTCTCAACACAGGTCTCCGCTTCGCTATCCGTGAGGGTGGACGCACCGTAGGTTCTGGCCAGATTACGGAAATCCTTGACTAAAACGAGGTAAGCATAATGTGAATCCCTCATTCTACGAGATGGATGAGGGATTCTTTTACGGGAATAGCTCAGTTGGTAGAGCACCGGTCTCCAAAACCGGGTGTCGGGAGTTCGAGTCTCTCTTCCCGTGCAAAAATAGGCTGTATGTTTAGAAAGTTGATAACATATTGCAAAGAATCGTATAACGAACTTGCTCATAAAACCACATGGCCAACCCGTGCGGAGTTGACACACAGTGCGATTGTCGTTTTAACAGCTTCCATCGTAATCGCATTGGTCGTCTTCGTCATGGACAAAGTTTTTGAGTCTTTCATGCAGTTGGTATATCCCCACTAAATCAAGGTTCGATGTCTGAGACAGGAAAACAATGGTACGTTCTGCGTGCCATGAGTGGAAAAGAAAACAAAGTCAAGGAATACATAGAGGCCGAAATAAAAAACGGCAGTCTGGGTGGCCTTGTCTCTCAGGTGTTGATACCCACGGAGAAATACTATTCTGTAAGAAATGGCAAACGTGTCATTAAAGAAAGGACTTATTTGCCGGGTTATGTTTTGGTAGAAGCCGAGCTGGTTGGGGAAATTGCCCATGTTTTGCAGAATACGCCAAATGTGATTGATTTCCTCGGTGGTGCTGCTTCGCCTGTACCTTTACGTCCGGCAGAAATAAACAGAATCCTAGGTAAGGCTGATGAACTGCAAGAGGATACAGCAGAAACCATGATTCCCTATACCGTAGGCGAGCCTGTCAAAGTGACGGAAGGGCCATTCAGTGGCTTCTCCGGCGTTGTGGCAGAGGTCAATAACGAGAAGAGGAAATTGACGGTTACTGTAAAAGTATTTGGACGGAACACTCCCCTCGCATTAGGTTTTACGCAAGTAGAGAAAGAATGAGTAGTGTTACGTGCTCAGGCTTTCACGATTAAATAAAAACAAAAAGAGAAATGGCCAAAGAAGTTGCAGGATTAATTAAATTGCAAATAAAAGGAGGCGCAGCAAATCCATCTCCTCCCGTGGGACCGGCTCTTGGTTCCAAGGGAATAAACATAATGGATTTCTGCAAGCAGTTTAATGCCAGGACTCAGGACAAAGCCGGAAAGGTTCTTCCTGTGGTGATTACATACTATAACGATAAATCCTTCTCGTTCATAGTAAAGACTCCTCCTGTGGCAATACAACTGTTGGAACTCACGAAAAAGAAGAGTGGTTCTGCACAGCCCAACCGTTCCAAAATCGCAGAAGTGACGTGGGAACAGGTGAAAGCTATTGCAGAGGATAAAATGCCCGATTTGAACTGCTTTACAATTGAAGCAGCGATGAAATTGGTAGCAGGCACAGCCCGGTCGATGGGTATTACGGTCAAAGGAGATTTCCCAGAATAATAAAAATCTACAACAATGCGTAAACTGACAAAGAATCAAAAGTTGGTGGTCGATAAGATTGAAGCTGGGAAAATATATTCTCTGACAGAAGCTTCCAACTTGGTGAAAGAAATAACGACGACCAAATTTGACGCATCCGTGGATATAGATGTGCGTTTGGGAGTTGACCCCCGCAAATCAGACCAGATGGTCAGAGGTGTCGTTACTCTTCCACACGGAACAGGAAAAGTTGTCCGCGTTTTGTGCTTATGCACGCCTGACGTAGAAGCTGCCGCAAAAGAAGCAGGAGCTGATTATGTCGGTCTGGAAGAATACCTCGAAAAGATTCGGGGAGGTTGGACAGACGTAGACGTAATTATAGCCATGCCTTCTGTCATGGGTAAGATTGGTGCTTTGAGTAGAATACTCGGTCCACGTGGTTTGATGCCAAATCCCAAAAGCGGAACCGTTACCATGGATGTCGCCAGTGCTATCCGTGAAGTAAAGCAGGGTAAAATCGACTTCAAAGTAGACAAAACCGGAATTGTGCACTCTTCTGTCGGAAAAGTGTCTTTTACACCCCAACAGATAGAAGAGAATGCTCAGACTTTCATCTCCCGGATTATAAAACTGAAGCCTGCGGCTGCAAAAGGAACATATATAAAGAGTATTTATCTTTCTTCTACGATGAGTCGTGGCATTAAGGTAGATCCCAAATCTATCATAGAAGTAAAATAGTACGAGTTGTATGAAAAAGGAAGATAAAGCACGTGTCATAGAGCAATTGGGCGAAAAATTCAAGGAGTATGCCCATTTCTATCTTGTTGATGTAACCGCCATGAATGCAGCAGAGACAAGTAATCTGCGTCGCAAATGTTTTGGCATGGACATCAAGATGCTTGTTGTAAAAAATACTCTCTTACATAAAGCTTTCGAAGCAGCCGAGGTAGATTATTCTCCTTTGTATCCGTGTCTGAAAGGGACTACGGCTGTGTTTTTCAGTCATGTCGCAAATGCACCGGCTAAACTCATCAAGGAGGTAAGCAAAGACGGAATCCCCGGATTGAAAGCGGCATATGCCGAAGAAGGTTTCTATGTAGGAGCAGACCAGTTGGATGCCTTGTGTGCTATCAAGAGCAAGTCCGAAGTCATTGCAGACGTTGTGGCTCTCTTGCAGTCTCCCATCAAGAATGTGGTGGCATCCTTGCAGTCAGCAGGACAGACTATACATGGTGTTCTCACCACCCTAAGTGAGAAAAGCGAATAAAACAAATTGATACAAAACAAATAAAACTAAAAGAAAATGGCAGATATTAAAGCAATCGCAGAAGAGCTGGTAAACTTGACCGTTAAGGAAGTCAATGAATTAGCAACAATCCTGAAAGAGGAATATGGTATTGAACCAGCCGCAGCCGCCGTAGCTGTTGCAGCACCTGCTGCCGGAGCTGCTGCCGCCGCAGAAGAGAAAACTGCTTTCGACGTTGTTCTGAAGAGCGCCGGTGCAGCTAAACTCCAAGTTGTTAAAGCTGTCAAAGAATCCTGTGGCCTTGGTCTGAAAGAGGCAAAAGACTTGGTAGACGGTGCTCCCAGCACACTGAAAGAAGGCGTTGCCAAGGAAGAAGCTGAAGCACTGAAGAAAGCATTGGAAGATGCCGGTGCTGAGGTAGAAATCAAATAAGGAATAAATCAGCCTGTATAAGGTTAAGAATCCTCTGGTAGGGGGTTCTTAACCTTTTTGCGTCTTATAATCTGTGTCAAACGAACAAACTAATGGCTTCACAAGTGCTTAACGAGCGTGTCAATTTTGCTTCTGTAAAGAACCCGATGCCATATCCGGACTTTCTGGATGTGCAGTTGAAATCTTTTAAGGACTTCCTGCAACTTGACACCCCGTCGGAACTTCGGAAAAACGATGGGTTGTACAAGGTTTTTGCAGAGAATTTCCCCATAGCGGATACCCGCAATAACTTCGTATTGGAGTTCTTGGATTATTTTATCGATCCACCTCGCTATACGATTGAAGAATGCTTGGAGAGAGGATTGTCGTACAGCGTTCCCTTGAAAGCTAAACTGAAACTTTACTGTACAGACCCAGATCACGAGGATTTCGATACAGTTGTCCAGGATGTCTTTTTAGGGCCAATACCCTATATGACTCCGAACGGGACGTTCATTATCAATGGAGCGGAGCGTGTTGTCGTATCACAACTGCATCGTTCTCCGGGCGTGTTCTTCGGGTCGAGCCTGCATGCAAACGGGACACAGTTGTATTCTGCCCGAATCATACCTTTCAAAGGCTCATGGATTGAGTTCGCCACCGACATCAATAGCGTGATGTACGCGTACATCGACCGCAAGAAGAAACTGCCTGTGACAACTCTCTTACGTGCCATTGGTTTTGAGAGCGACAAAGACATCTTGCAGATCTTCAACCTGGCTGAAGAAATCAAGGTAAACAAGACAAACGCAAAGAAACTCGTCGGGAAAAAGTTGGCTGCCCGCATATTGAAAAGCTGGACAGAAGATTTTGTCGACGAAGATACCGGTGAAGTTGTTTCGATAGAACGTAACGAGATTATCCTCGATAGAGAAACTGTATTAACAGAAGAGGATGTCACGTCCATCATGGAGAGTGGCGAAACGTCTGTTTTGGTGCACAGTGAGGATAGCTCGGCTTCCGATTATTCCATCATATTCAACACGCTGCAAAAAGACCCGTGCAACTCGGAAAAGGAAGCTATCAATTACATATACCGCCAACTCCGCAATGCCGATCCGCAGGACGACAGCACCGCACGTGAGGTCATCAACAATTTGTTCTTTTCTGACAAACGTTATGACTTGGGTGAAGTTGGCCGCTACCGCATAAACCGCAAGTTGAATCTGTCGACAGATATGGATGTCCGTGTGCTGACCAAAGAGGACATCATCGAAATCATCAAATATCTGATAGAACTAATCAACTCAAAGGCAACGGTAGATGACATTGACCACCTGAGCAACCGTAGGGTACGCACTGTTGGAGAACAGCTGTCCAACCAGTTTGCCGTCGGCCTCGCCCGCATGAGCCGGACTATCCGCGAACGCATGAATGTCCGTGACAATGAGGTGTTCACCCCGACAGACCTGATTAATGCCAAGACCATTTCCTCTGTCATCAATTCCTTCTTCGGGACGAATGCGCTGTCGCAATTCATGGACCAGACTAACCCCCTAGCGGAAGTGACGCATAAACGGCGTTTGTCGGCCCTCGGTCCCGGTGGTCTGTCACGCGAACGTGCCGGCTTCGAGGTTCGTGACGTTCACTATACCCACTATGGACGTCTCTGCCCGATTGAATCGCCGGAAGGACCGAACATCGGACTTATCTCGTCTTTGTGTGTCTATGCGAAAATCAACGACCTCGGATTCATTGAAACCCCGTATCGCAAGGTCGAGAATGCCGTCGTTGATTTGAAGAACGAGGATGTAGTCTACTTGACTGCCGAGGAAGAGGAAGGCAAAATCATTGGCCAAGGGAATGCTCCTCTGAATGAAGACGGAACATTCATCCGCGACAGGGTAAAATGCCGCCAAGACGCGGATTATCCCGTTGTGCCGCCCAGCAATGTAGAACTGATGGACGTTGCTCCACAGCAGATAGCCTCGATAGCAGCATCCCTAATCCCGTTCTTGGAGCACGACGATGCACACCGCGCGTTGATGGGTTCGAACATGATGCGCCAGGCTGTTCCTCTGATTTGCCCGGAAGCTCCCATCGTTGGAACCGGCATAGAGAAACAAGTCTGCGAAGATTCCCGCACGATGATCACGGCCGAAGGTGATGGTATCATCGAATACGTCGATGCAACGACCATCAGGATTCTCTATGACCGGACACGTGACGAAGAGTTTGTCAGCTTCGACCCAGCCCTGAAAGAATACCACATTCCCAAATTCCGTCGTACCAACCAGAACATGACCATCGACCTGCATCCGATTTGCGAAAAAGGTCAAAGGGTTAAGAAAGGAGATATCCTGACCGAAGGATACGCCACGGAGAACGGTGAATTGGCATTGGGACGCAACCTCCTCGTTGCCTACATGCCTTGGAAAGGATATAACTACGAGGATGCCATCGTGCTGAACGAACGGATGGTGCGCGAAGACATACTGACCTCTGTCCATGTGGACGAGTTCTCTTTGGAGGTTCGCGAGACCAAACGTGGCATGGAGGAACTGACGAGCGACATACCCAACGTCAGCGAGGATGCCACAAAAGATTTGGACGAAAACGGAATCATCCGTATTGGTGCGCGTGTACAACCAGGCGACATCCTGATTGGAAAAATCACGCCTAAGGGTGAAAGCGACCCCACGCCAGAAGAAAAACTGCTTCGTGCCATCTTCGGCGACAAGGCTGGCGACGTGAAAGATGCCTCTCTGAAAGCCAATCCTTCGCTCTCCGGTGTCGTCATTGACAAGAAGCTCTTCTCCAAAGTCATGAAAAGCCGTTCTTCCAAAGCAGCAGATAAGGTTATCCTGCAAAAGATGGACGAGCAATTCGCCAAGCAGACAGCTGAGCTGAAAGACTTGATGATAGACAAGCTCCTGCAAATAACGGCAAGGACGAACATCATGGGCGTGAAGGACAATCTTGGAGCAGAAGTAATTGCGAAAGGTGCCAAGCTCAGCAAGTCCATGCTCTCCTCGCTGAACTTTAACTCAGTACAACTGAGCCACTGGACAGACGACGAGCACGCCAACGAACTCATTCGGCAGTTGGTAATCAACTACACGAAGAAGTACAACATCATGGATGCGGCTTTGAAGCGTAAGAAGTTCGCCCTCACGATAGGTGATGAACTCCCCTCCGGCATCATCCAGATGGCAAAGGTGTACATCGCAAAGAAGCGCAAAATCAGCGTGGGCGACAAGATGGCCGGTCGTCATGGAAACAAAGGTATTGTGTCGAAGATTGTACGCCAAGAGGATATGCCTTTCCTCGCAGACGGCACTCCCGTCGACATCGTACTGAACCCGCTTGGTGTGCCTTCCCGTATGAACCTCGGTCAGATTTTCGAGGCCGTGCTGGGAGCCGCCGGACGCAAACTGGGCGTGAAGTTCGCAACTCCTATCTTCGACGGTGCCAAACTCGAAGACCTTTGCGAATGGACGGACAAAGCCGGCTTGCCACGCTATGGCTCAACCCAGCTTTACGATGGCGGCACAGGTGAACCCTTCGACCAAAAAGCGACTGTGGGCGTGACCTACATGCTCAAACTCGGACACATGGTAGAAGACAAGATGCACGCCCGTTCCATCGGTCCGTACTCCCTCATCACGCAGCAGCCCTTGGGCGGAAAAGCCCAGTTCGGTGGCCAGCGCTTTGGAGAGATGGAGGTATGGGCAATCGAAGCCTTTGGCGCATCGCACGTACTGCAAGAGATACTGACCATCAAGTCCGACGATGTGGTCGGCCGCTCAAAAGCTTACGAGGCAATCGTGAAAGGCACTCCTATGCCAACACCGGGAATCCCCGAATCGCTCAATGTCCTCCTGCACGAATTGCGTGGACTTGGCCTGAGCATCACTCTTGATTAAACAAGCGGAACAATCCTCCAACAAGACAAGATATGGCATTTAAGAGAGAAAACAAGATAAAGAACAACTTTACGAAAATCACCATCGGATTGGCCTCGCCGGAGGAAATCCTGGAAAATTCGTATGGTGAGGTGTTAAAACCCGAGACCATCAACTATCGCACCTATAAACCTGAACGGGATGGCCTTTTCTGCGAACGCATTTTTGGTCCGACCAAGGATTACGAATGCCATTGCGGAAAATACAAGCGCATCCGTTATAAGGGTATCGTCTGCGACCGTTGCGGTGTCGAGGTTACAGAGAAGAAAGTGCGGCGCGAACGTTCCGGCCATATTCAGCTCGTCGTTCCCGTTGCCCACATTTGGTATTTCCGCTCCCTGCCCAACAAGATGGGCTATCTGCTCGGACTGCCCACCAAGAAACTCGACTCCATCATCTACTACGAGCGTTACATCGTCATCCAGCCCGGAATATTGGAGAACGAGGGTGTCATGGCCAATGACCTCCTGACCGAGGAAGAGTATCTTGACCTGATGAACAAGGTTCCCAAGGAAAACCAATACTTGGAAGATACCGACCCGAACAAGTTCATTGCCAAAATGGGAGCCGAGGCCGTCTATGACTTGCTCACGCGCCTTGACCTCGACAGCCTGTCGTATGAATTGCGCCACCGTGCCGGCCACGACTCTTCCATGCAGCGCAAAAACGAGGCATTGAAGCGATTGCAGGTTGTTGAATCTTTCCGTGCAAGCAAGGACCGCAACCGTCCGGAATGGATGATCATGAAAATCATCCCGGTCATTCCGCCCGAGCTTCGTCCGCTTGTGCCGCTCGATGGAGGCCGTTTTGCCACTTCCGACCTGAACGACCTCTACCGTCGCGTGCTGATCCGCAACAACCGCTTGAAGAGACTGCTCGAAATTAAAGCTCCTGAGGTCATCTTGCGCAATGAAAAGCGTATGTTGCAGGAAGCAGTAGACAGCCTCTTCGACAATTCGCGCAAGAGCAGCGCAGTCAAGAGCGACTCCAACCGTCCTCTGAAATCCCTTTCCGACTCGCTGAAAGGAAAGCAGGGACGCTTCCGTCAGAACCTGTTGGGAAAACGTGTCGACTATTCGGCTCGTTCCGTCATCGTCGTCGGCCCAGAGTTGAAGATGGGAGAATGCGGTCTGCCCAAGCTGATGGCTGCCGAGCTTTACAAGCCGTTCATCATCCGCAAACTCATCGAGCGCGGCATCGTGAAGACGGTTAAGAGTGCGAAGAAGATTGTCGACCGCCGTGACCCTATCATCTGGGACATCCTTGAATATGTGATGAAAGGCCATCCGGTACTCCTCAACCGTGCCCCGACGCTTCACCGACTTGGCATCCAGGCCTTCCAGCCCAAGCTGATCGAGGGAAAAGCCATCCAGCTCCATCCATTGGCTTGTACCGCATTCAACGCCGACTTCGACGGCGACCAGATGGCTGTCCACTTGCCCCTGAGCAACGAGGCTATCCTTGAAGCACAAATCCTCATGCTTCAAAGCCACAATATCCTGAATCCTGCCAACGGCGCACCTATCACGGTGCCGTCGCAGGACATGGTGCTCGGACTGTACTACATCACCAAACTCCGTCCGGGGACAAAGGGAGAAGGACTCACTTTCTACGGCCCGGAAGAAGCCATCATCGCCTACAACGAACACCGTGTCGAAATCCACGCTCCCGTAAAGGTGCTGGTAGATGACATTGGCGAGAATGGTGAGAAAATACAGCACTTGGTCGAAACGTCGGTGGGACGTGTAATCGTGAACGAAATCATCCCCTCCGAAGTAGGATTCGTCAACACCATCATCTCGAAGAAATCCCTTCGCGACATCATCGCCCGCGTCATCAAGGCGGTCGGCATGGCTCGTGCCTGCGACTTCCTCGACGGCATCAAGAACCTCGGCTATCGCATGGCCTACGAGGGAGGCTTGTCGTTCAACTTGGACGACATCATCATCCCGGCGGAGAAGGCCGAAATCGTTCAGCGCGGTAACGAGGAGATTGAGCAAATCACGATGAACTACAACATGGGTTTCATCACCGACAACGAGCGTTACAACCAAGTCATCGACACCTGGACGCACGTCAACACGGACTTGAAGAAAACCCTCATGAAGCAGATGACCGAGGCCGACCAGGGCTTCAACGCCGTGTTCATGATGCTCGATTCCGGTGCGCGTGGTTCTGCCGACCAGATTGCACAGCTGGCGGGCATGCGTGGCCTCATGGCTAAACCGCAAAAAGCCGGTGCCGAGGGAGCGCAAATCATCGAGAACCCGATTCTGTCGAACTTCAAGGAGGGTATGTCCGTGCTGGAATACTTCATCTCCACCCACGGTGCCCGTAAGGGATTGGCAGACACCGCCTTGAAGACGGCAGACGCAGGATACCTCACCCGCCGTCTGGTCGACGTGTCGCACGATGTCATCATCACCGAGGACGACTGCGGAACACTCCGCGGTCTGGTGTGCACCGCGCTCAAAGATGGCGATGAAGTCATCTCGTCACTGGGCGAGCGCATCTTGGGACGTGTTTCCGTCCATGACATCATCCACCCCTCGACCGGTAAACTCATCGTGGAGGCCGGGGAAGAAATCACGGAGGAGATTGCCGAAGAAATCGAGAACTCCCCCATCGAGAGCGTGGAAATCCGTTCCGTACTGACATGCGAGAGCCGTCACGGTGTCTGCAAGAAATGCTACGGACGCAACCTGGCCACCAGCCGTATGGTGCAGAAGGGCGAAGCCGTGGGTGTCATTGCCGCCCAGTCCATTGGTGAGCCGGGTACGCAGCTGACTCTCCGAACCTTCCACGCCGGAGGTGTGGCCGGTAATGCCGCTGCCAACGCCAGCATTGTCGCCAAGCACGACGCCCGCGTCGAGTTCGAGGAGCTGCGCACGGTCGATGTCATCAATGAGGACGGCTCACAGGGGAAAGTGGTCGTGGGACGTTTGGCCGAAGTCCGTTTCTTCGACGAGAACACAGGCATCATCCTGTCCACCCAGAACGTTCCCTACGGAGCGCAACTCTATGTCGAGGACAAGAGCACAGTCACCAAGGGCACGCTCATCGCCAAGTGGGACCCGTTCAATGCCGTCATCGTGTCGGAGAGTGCAGGTACCATCCAGTTCGAGGATGTCATCGAGAATGTCACATACCGCGTCGACGAGGACGAAGCCACCGGTCTCCGCGAACTCATCGTCATTGAGTCCAAGGAAAGGTCGCGTGTCCCCTCGTGCCATGTGCTCGACGAGAACGGCGAATGCATCCGCACCTACAACTTCCCCATCAACGGACACATCGTGGTCGAGGATGGACAGAAGATCAAGGCCGGTGAGGTGCTCATCAAGATCCCGCGTGCAGTCGGAAAGGCGGGCGACATCACGGGAGGTCTTCCCCGCGTCACCGAACTGTTCGAGGCGCGCAATCCCAGCAACCCCGCTGTCGTGTCTGAAATCGACGGTGAGATCAAGATGGGAAGCATCAAGCGTGGAAACCGCGAAATCATCGTCACCTCGAAACTGGGTGAAGAGAAGCGATACCTCGTGCCGTTGTCCAAGCAGATTCTCGTACAGGAGAACGACTACGTGCGTGCCGGCACGCCGCTTTCCGACGGTTCCATCACGCCGGCCGACATCCTCGCCATCAAAGGCCCGACGGCGGTGCAGGAATACATCGTCAACGAGATACAGGATGTCTACCGCCTGCAAGGTGTGAAAATCAACGACAAGCATTTCGAGGTCATCGTGCGCCAGATGATGCGCAAGGTGCAAATCGACGAACCGGGCGACACGCGCTTCCTCGAACAGCAGATTGTCGACAAGCTCGACTTTGCCGAGGAGAACGACCGCATCTGGGGCAAGAAAGTCGTCACCGATCCCGGAGACAGCGAAACGATGAAAGCCGGCATGATTGTCACTGCCCGCAAACTGCGCGACGAGAACTCACAGCTCAAACGCCGTGACCTCAAACTCGTCGAAGTGCGCGATGCCGTGCCCGCCACTTCCGTGCAGATCCTGCAAGGAATCACCCGTGCCGCACTCCAAACGAAGAGCTTCATGTCGGCCGCCTCGTTCCAGGAGACGACCAAGGTGCTCAACGAAGCTGCCATCAGCGGCAAGACCGACTATCTCGAAGGAATGAAGGAAAATGTCATCTGCGGACATCTCATCCCCGCAGGAACCGGCATGCGCGAATTCGGCCGCATCATTGTCGGTGACATGGACGACTACGAGAAACTCGGCATCGCTGCGGAAGAGGCCGCAGACGCAGAGAACGACGCGAACTGAACCCAAAGAACCCATCTTATATGCCAAGCGGGGATGCGTTTATCGTAACGCATCCCCGCTTGGCGTTTATACCTTCGAGAGGCACCGGGCTATAACACTCCGGGTATAAGACGAATACGGAAGAAGCGAGAAAGGCTACCCAAAGTTCTTTGGGTAGCCTTTCTCGCTGTCTAAGTTAGAGCCGAAAGCCGGACTCGAACCGGCGACCTATTCATTACGAATGAATTGCTCTACCAACTGAGCTATTTCGGCCTGACCTTGTTGCTCCCCTTTCGGAAAGCGATGCAAAGGTAAATATTCGGATTGGAATGGCAAAGCAAAAACGGAATTTTATCTCTACTCCCCCGCCAGACACACCCAAGCACGGTACAAAGTCCGACAAGACTTGTGTGTCACTCACCCGGCAGCAGCCCCCGAAGTTTATTGCAGCCGGGATATCTATGATGTTCATCCTATTCGGAGTAAAATGGCTATTTATAATCATTGCGCATTACAGGACAACGCCTTACCTTTGTGAAGTCACTTATAAGTACGATCGTATGAGAATAGAACACATCGCCATCTGGGCTGACGACATCGAGCGGCTCCGCGATTTCTACCGGAAGTATTTCCGCATGACGTGTGGCGACCAATATGTGAATCCGGCCAGGAAATTCACCTCCTGCTTCCTGTCTTTCGGGGAGGATAAGACCCGCATCGAGCTCATGCATATTCCCGACATGGGGAATCCGTCGAGCAGGGGCAACCTGAAAGGGCTTGCCCACTTTGCCATTAGCGTGGGCGACCGGACGACGGTGGACGAACT
>CAZYHW010000025.1:0-22271 GCA_964647405.1 uncultured Prevotellamassilia sp. | reverse complement strand
CCCGCCCTGTCGCTTCGGCGGCTGGCGCGGACAGCAACCAGCCGACCCCGGCCGCCCCGTTCCCCAAGGCGCGCCGGGGTCGCTCTTTGTGCCGACGGCGGATGCTCCCCCTCTCTCGGCGACTGGCCGTGACACGTGTACGGCGGGAAATGACTATCTTTGCCACATGGAAAACCGACGGAGCCGTGCGAGGGGACACGCCCACCACGGACACCGCCACATCGTCGAACACAAATCTTTCACACCATGTTTACGCTACTGAACACCGCCCAGACGGCGGCAGACACCCTGTCGCTCGACAACATGAATGTAAGCAAGCTCATGGACCGGCTCATCGACCTCTCCGTCGGGGCGGGCAAGCACATCCTCCTCGCCCTCGTCATCTTCGTCGTGGGGCGTTTCCTCATCAGCCTGCTCAACCGGCTCCTTAGCCATGCGCTGGAACGCCGCCGGGTCGACCCGACGATACAGTCGTTCCTGAAAAGTCTGGTCAACATCCTGCTGATTGTGCTGCTCATCGTGAGCGTGATAGGCGCACTCGGCATCAGCACGACCTCCTTCGCCGCCCTGCTGGCCTCGGCCGGCGTGGCCGTCGGCCTGGCCTTGTCGGGGCAGTTGCAGAACCTGGCGGGCGGCATCATCGTCCTCCTTTTCCGTCCCTACAAGGTGGGCGACTGGATTGAGGCACAGGGCGTGCAGGGAAAGGTGACGGCCATTCAGATTTTCCACACGATACTCGTGACGAACGAGAACAAGACCATCTACATCCCCAACGGCGTGATGAGCAACGGGGTGATTACCAACCACAGTCAGAACAAGAAGCCGAACGCCGAGTAGGCGACCCGCCACGAAAACAGGGACTTCCCCCTCCGACCCGCAAACAGACGGACGGAAGGGGAAGTCCTTGTTTTTCCATGCACCCGGCGCGGGGTCAGAACGCCCGCCCGGAACCGGAAGACGTGAGCCTCGCCGTCACGGTCGACGTGGAGTTGCCCGAAGTCAACGTGTAACGACTGCCCGACGACAGGTCGGGGCAGGTGACGAGCACGGACAAGCTGCTGCCCTGCCCGCCGGGACGCTGCCCACCCGGCGTGGAGGTGGAGGACACCGAATAGTCCGACGGGATGGCGAACGTGGCAAGGACGGTGGTGCCGTCAGAGAGCGTCACCGTGCTGCCGCCCGACACGGAGGCCGTGGTGCTGACATAAGCCTGCGTGGACTCGGACGACGAGGGCACGGAATTGCTGCCGCCCACGGCAAGGAGCGTCCCTCCGTTGAAGAAGACCGAATAGCCGTCCTCCTCGTTGGCATCGATGCCACCCTCGGGCGACGCGCTTCCCAAGGCCATGGTGTAGCCGCCGTTGATGTACATGTTGCCGTTGGAGTCGATGGCGTCGTTCGCCGTGCTGATGATGGTCAGCTCGCCGCCGTTGATGTACATGTGGCTCGACGAGTTGAGCCCGTCGTCGTAGGAGTTGACCGTGATGGTGCCGTCGTTCACCGTCAGGACGGACTTGCTCTCGATGCCCTCGGCGTTGGTGCCCGTGGTCACGACGGAGATGCTTCCCCCGTCGATGGTGATGTCGCCGTCGGCCTTGATGCCCTTCGGCGAGGAGGTGAGATCGCTGTCGAGGTTGTCGGTGTCGCCGGTGTAGTCGTCATATTCCCTCCCGTTGACGTAGGCGTACAGGCCGCCGGACGTGCTGATGGAAATCTCGCCGCCAGTGATGGAGAGGTCGCCGTCGCAGTTGATGCCCTTGCCTCCGCTGCCGGTGCTCACGAGGTTCAGCTCCCCGCCCAAGACCGTCACGCTGCCGTCAGCACTGATGCACGCCGCGGCCTTGGTCTTGGCATCGTCTTCGTCCCACTCGCCGCCACCGGAGGTGGTGAGGGCGACAACGCCCCCGCTGATGGTCACGTCGCCGTCGGCCTTCAACCCCTTGGAAGCGGTGGCCGTGACCGAGGCCACGAGGGTGCCGCCGGAGATGGTGATGCTCCCCGTGTCTTCCTCGTCGCGGTCCTCATCGTCCTTGTAGGACACCTGCACCGCGTCGTCACCTATGCCCGAGATGTTCAGTTCGCCGCTTTCCATGGCGAAATACTGGTTGCAGTTGAGCCCGTCCTTTACGGCGGAGAGGATGTTCACCGTGCAGTTCTTCATCTCGACGTATTCCTTGGCATAGATGGCGTGGCCGGCATTGCCATACACGTAGAGCGTTCCCTTCCCTTTCAGTTCCAGGTGACCCGTGCAGTCGATGCATCCTTTCTGCGAGCCGTCCGCGCCGTCCGTGAGGGTGTTCTCCGTCCCGCTCTTCACGCTGAGTGCTATCCGCTTGCCGTTGTCGATGTCGAGGGCGGCTCCCGAGGGGTTGGTGAGGGCGAGGCCGAGCAAGTCTATCGAAGCCTTGTACGAGCCGTCCATGTAGAAACTGCCGTCGTCCGACTGCCCTGAGAGGGAGTACGTAATCTCGCCGCACGTGTCGCTGCCCACGTCGCTCCCCTGCTCGATGCTCACGTGCGCGCCGCTGACCGTGGGGGTCACATAGCACGCCACGTTGCCCGCTACGGTGACAAGAGCCGACGCGCCGTCGTAGGCCACCGTCACCGTGTTGTCCTCCACTTCCGTGAAGTCCACATAAATGCTGTCAATCTCGTCTACGGTGAACACCTTGTCCATAATAGTCAAGGTGGTGCCGTTGGCGAAAGACATCTCGCCGATTTGCTCCGCCGGGAAAGCATACCTGACGCTGCCCTGCGCCACATTGAGCGTCTGGGCCTGTGCCGCCACGGCCAGCAAGGCCACGGCGCATACGGAAACTACCTGTTTCATTTCACTATCATTTTAACCGTTGAACCTCCCGACTTCATGATGTAGACACCTCCGGCCAGCGAGCTCTTGGCCTGGGCGACCGACCCGTAACGGCCAAGGCACACGCCCGAGATAGAGTAGACCACGACATCGTCGCTTCCGGACGAGGCCACAGCCGTGCCGACGGACGTGGGCACGGAAGCGAAGTACATCGCGGACAGATCCGCCACCGGATACGAGAGTTCCGTACTCCCGTTACGCGCCACGAGCATCCCGTCCTCGAACGTCATCACGAGCGATTCCACGGCGACGGACTGCGTACCGCCGTCCGCTGTCTCGAACACGAGATAGTCGTAGTCCGCAGCATGGACTGCCGGAACCACCGACAGCAGGGCTGCAATAGCACACAAGAACTTCCTCATAAAACTTGTTTTATAGCGTTGAACAATAGGCTTCCCCATGCGTTGTTTCCCGGCAGCCGGGCGGCCTCCGCTTCCCCTTAGGGACAACGCGGGAACGATGCCACAGGCTCAACCGGACGGGGACTCCCGCTTATATGTCGTACCATCCCTCGTCGTCGTCCGCCTCGGGCTGCTCCTCGTCGTCCTCAAAGTCCGGATAGTCGCCCGGCAGTTCATCCTCGTAAATCTGACGGATTTCCTCGCCCTCCGAATCGAGGTAGAGCTCGGGCTTTATTTCGAGCGGGGCATACTTTTCCTCGTAATACTTGGCATAGTCGTCGAAGCTGAACACCGTGCCGAGGAGTTGCAGGTTCTCTTCCGAGATGATTACGACGCGGCCACGGCGCACGATGGGGCGCAGCAGGCTGTCGGCATAGACTTCCTGGGCATAGGCGTGGGCTTCGTCGAAGTTATGGAAGCCCGTCACGTGGAACTGTTCCATACCGGGCTCCGTCACACGCGCCACCTCAAAGTTGCGCACGACGAAACGGCCAAAGTTGAAGCGCGAGAAGTCGTAGAGCACCTGCGGCGCGTCGACGGAATCGGCGGGCAGGGCCAGCAGGTAGACGAAACTGGTGTTCCGTTCGGGCGTGAACTGCCGCGCAGCAGCCACGGAGTCGGCCAGCGCATTAGCACCCGCCGTCCGCCGCGCCCAGATGGAACCGATGTCGAACAGGCCGCTCCCGAGCGTCCGGCCTTCCTCGATGCCCTTGACGATAAGTCCCGCCATCTCGCTCACGTCGCTCTCCGGGTAGTTCCGCACCAGCTCTCTCAACTGGGCGGCAAACGTATCGGCCGGTACGTCATGGCGCAAGCCGGTCAGGGCACGGAGGAAGAGGAACTTGGGTCGGTTCAGCCCCATGGGGAAACGCTGCGCCGTGGAGTCCTCCAAGAAGATGACGCGCGCATCGTCGCCACGCCGGTAGGCATCGTAGGCCAACGTATAAAGCGAGTCCTCGATTTCGCGTCCGTAACGGGCGTTGCGTTCGTAGTCCGGGTCGTTCACAAGCCGCGCGTAGTTGCTCTCGGGATACTGCGCGGCCAGACGGGCACGCCAGTCGGCAGCCTCCAAAGGCTTGTCCCAACGGGAATAAAGGAGGAAGAGATTATAATACACGTCGTCCATCGGCTCAAAGTCCGGATAGTCGTTGACGAGGCGCAACAACGTCGTGGAAGCAAGCCGGAAGTCTTCGAGTTGGTCCTTTTGAATCAACCCGGCGTGGTACAGGCCGTCCTTGATTATCTCATTCGACTCCGCGATAGCCTCCGGCGTGAACGGGATTTGCTTCAAGTAATATTCGCGCTTGTGCGGGTCGTTCTGTGCTGAGTCCATGGCGAGCTCCTGCGCCGCCGCGATACTGTCGGCCCGCTCCTGCGCCAGGCGGATGGAGTCCTCCGCCTCGTAGTCGATGCCACCGTCGTCGAGCGAAGCCAGCACCGTGCGGTTCGACCGCCGCCAGTTGTCCTCCAACTGCCTGCGTCCCCACTGCCGCTGGAAAGCCTGCTTTCCCTGGCTCACCGCCGTGGCGTTATAGAAATACCACTCGCCCGTGTCGTCCGTCTGGGTCTGGCGCGTGCTCGACGTGCCGCGCTGCTGGGCACGGGCTTCGGCGGCAGAGTCGGCCTGCGCGCGGCGCGCCTCTTCCTCTTGGCGTTTCAGCTCTGCGATAACACGGTCGATGGCGGCGTTGCGCTCGTCCTCGGACATACGTGCCAGGGCTTGCAGGCTGTCCTGCAAATACACCGCGGACGTGTAGGGAACAAGGGCATCAAGCACCTTCGAACGCTGCGTGGCGAGGGCGTATTCCTTGTTCGTCTTGTCAATCAGCCCGATAGCCTCGGAGTAACACGTCTGTGCCTTGTCGTATTCCTGGCGTTCCCAACGCAGGGCGGCCAGTCGCAACAGGAGCACGCCTTTCTCGACACCGTTGCGGGTGCTCTTGGCTCGCCCCGTCTCATACGCACTGATGGCTGCCGCCGTGTCGCGCTGCATCATGTAGATGTTGCCCATGGCGTAATATACCTGGTCGAGATACTCCTTGTTATTGTCCGACCGCGCCATACGTTTCAGGCGACTGATCATCTTGCTCGCGTTCTTGTCGGTCGTGAGTACCTCGGTCTGCTGGATGCGGGCGTTGAAAGCGAGTTCGTAGGGCGGACTCTGGCGCAGGCATCGCTCATAGGCCTTGTAGGCATCGGCGGAACGGCCAAGCAGGGTGTAGACCTGCCCGAGCAGGTAGTATTCGCGCGCCCGCTGGGTCTTGCTGCGCTCGGCCTTCACCGTCCGTTCGAGGTAAGGCACTGCCTCCGCCCATTGTCCCTGACGCAGATAGAGGTCGGCCATTGTGGCATCAATCTCACGGGTCAGCCCCCGGGGAATACTGTCCCGCCGGAGTTTCGAGATGACATCCTCTGCATCGTAGAACCATTCAAGCTCCACGTAGCAACGGGCCAGCCAGGCGCGCGCCTCGGCCACGACATCCGGCTCGGGGGCATAGAGGCGGGTGATGTAGGAAAAGGTGGAAGCGGCTTCGAGGAAGCTACCCTTCTGGTACTGTGCCCGTCCCATGAGCAGCCAGGCGTTTTTCAGGAAGGGGTTGAACTCCTTACGGCTTAAATAGTTGCGGAGTTTCGGTGTGCGGCGCTTGTTCGCGCTGACCACGGGCTTCTTCTTGATGGAGTGGAGCTGGATGGCTTTCTCGCACTTGGTGATGGCGGTTTCGAAGTTGCTCGAGCCGATTGAGCGGGTCTTTTCGTTGCCCACGGTGAAGAGGGGCAGCATCTCCGTGTAGTTGTCCGCATTGCCCGATTCCTGGCTCTCGCAACCCTCCTTGTAGGCTTCGTTCCCGTTGAAGTAGACGTTATAACGGGTCACGAACGACTGCCACCACCGCGAGGTGGCAGTGTTCTTCTTTGTCGAGCAAGCCGCCAGCATCGCCACCGCGGCAAGGCCGACAAACAGACGGGTATAGAGGCGGAATCGTCTCAATGGTTCATGCCGTACTTTTTGATAATAAACAAGCGCACAGCTGTTTTATTGCCTTAGCCACGAAATAAATGGCAATGCAGAACAGTACGACCGTGGCTCCGCTCGGCACATTATAATAATACGAGAGCCAGAGGCCGCCCAGCGTACCCGTGAGGGCGAACACGACAGCCCACAGCACCATCGCGCCGTAGGTGCGGGCGAAAAGGCCGGCGGTCATCTGGGGAACGGAGAGGAGCGAGACGACCAGCACGATGCCCATCATGTGGAGCGAAGCCACGAGGCTCAATGCCGTCAACGCCGTCATCAGGCTCTCCACAAAACGCACGGGGAGGCCTTGCGTCACGGCGAAGTCACGGTCGTAGGCCACAGCCACGACGACGCGCCCCATCACGGCGTAAAGAAGGAGTGCGAGCAGGGTCAACGCGCCCAAGGCAAGCAGGTCGGCCCGCGTCACGGAGAGGATGCTGCCGAAGAGATAGGACGGCAGGTCGGTGACGAAGCCCGGCGTGAGGTAGGCACAGAGGATGCCGATGCCCATGCCGAGTGTCCAGAGCATGGCGATGGCCGAATCTTCACGCACTTCGCGACGGCGGCTGAGCCATTGGATGCTCCAACCGGAGAACAGGGCGAAGACGGCCGCGCCCAGCAGGGGCGGGAAACCGAGGCAGGCTCCCAGACCGACACCGCCCAGGGAGGCGTGGGCGATGCCGCCGCCGACAAAGACGAGGCGGCGCGTGACGACGTAGGTGCCCACCAGGGCGCAGAGCACACTGGCCAGGACACAACCGGCAAAGGCGTGCTGGAAGAAAGTGTACTGCCACAAGCCGCCCGTCATGCCTCCCTCCTTTCTTCGAGCAGGAGGAACAGCTCGTCCTTCATCTGGTCGGGTACATTGATATGCCGCATGGCGAGCGACCGCACCCACCCGTCGACTTCCTCGCTGCGCAGGGTGTAAAGCACGTCGCGGAAGCCGTCGGCCTCCGTGTCGGTATATTGGTTCGAGGGACGGCCTGCGAAACGGTCGAGTTCCTCATCTTCATAATAGACCACCTCCGCCGGCATGTCGGCCATGCGGAGGGCACGTTCGCAAACGGCATGCTGTCCGCAACATCCCGGAGGCCGCGCGGCGACCGCCTCCGCCGGACGGACTTCCGCCCTGTTCCGGCGGTTTCCGGCAAGGAGCGTGGCCAACGCCACGACAACCCCGACGGCCAAAAGGGTTACGAGCAGGAAAAGCATAGGGTTTGTTTTTTCATTCCGTCACGAGGCGCGCACCGAGCCTGCGCCACTCCTCCCAGAAACCGGGATAGGACTTGCTGACCACGCCGGGCTCGCGCACGGGCAGCCCCGGGAAAAGGTAGGCGCACGGGGCGAAGGCCATGGCCATACGGTGGTCGTCATAGGTGGCGATGCCGCCGGCCCAATCGGGGGTGCAACGCCTGCCTGTCCATACGAGGGCATCGTCGCCTTCGGCTTCCACCTCGCAGCCCAGCCGCGCCAGTTCGGTCTGCAAGGCGGCTATGCGGTCGGTTTCCTTGATGCGGAGGCTCCTGAGGCCGGACAGGCGGAACGGCCGCCCCTGCATGGCGCAGGTCACGGCGAGCGTTTGCGCCAGGTCGGGCTGGCACGAAAGGTCGAGCACGAACTTGTCCGCACCCTCCCGCTGTTCCGTGGCCGCGCCCGGACACTTGGTGAGGACGATGCCGTCGGCCGTGAATTCCGTGGCCACGCCCAAGGGTTCGAAGAAGCGCGCCACCGCCGCGTCGCCCTGCAAGCTGTCGGGCCGGAGGCCGGGCAGGCACAGGCGGGCACCGGCATCGGGCGAGAGTGCCACGGCCTCGTACCAATAGGATGCCCCGCTCCAATCATTCTCCACGACAAAATGTCCGTCAGTACGGTAGGGCACGGGAGCCACCGCAAGACTGCTCCCGCCGGTCCAGCCGGCCTCAGCACCGAAAGCCCGCATCAGGCCAAGCGTCATGTCGATGTAGGGACGGGAAATCACTTCGCCCTCCAGCTCCAGCCGCAGCCCCTCGTCCATCGTCGGACCAATCATGAGCAACGCCGAGATGTATTGCGAGCTGACCCCGGCCGAAAGCCTCACCGCCCCGCCCCGCAAACGGCGACCCCGGATGCGCAAGGGGGGATAGCCCTCCTCTCCGGCATAATCCACGTCGGCACCCAACTGACGCAGGGCATCGACCAACACGCCGATAGGCCGTTGCAACATACGGGGTGACCCTGTCAGCTCGTGGCAGCCCGGCGTGACGGCAAAGTACGCCGTCAGGAAGCGCATGGCTGTCCCGGCGGCTCCGATGTCGACCTGCGTACCGTCCGAGGCCAAGGCGCGGAGCATGACCTGCGTGTCGTCGCAGTCGGACAGGTTTTCGAGACGGGAAAAGCCGTCCCCTCCCGACGCAAGAGCCGACAAGGCCAGCATCCGGTTACAGAGACTCTTCGAAGCCGGCACCCGGACAGTGCCGGACAACGTGGGGGGCAGGTAAATCCGCGTCTGCATGAAAGGGGAACTTTAATCTTTTATTTGTACAAAAGTACGGAAAAATTTGGAGGCCTCAAAAAAACTCCCTACTTTTGCACTCGCAATTCGGGGTGTAGCTCAGCCCGGTTAGAGTACGCGTCTGGGGGGCGTGTGGTCGCTGGTTCGAATCCAGTCACCCCGACTGGGAAATCCGCCGAAGCCAAGTCATGTATTTGGTTTCGGCGGATTCTTTTTTTCACAGCACTTTCCCGAACACGGTGAAGGCATCCGGACAAGCCGGATGCCCATGATTGAATGCACGCCAGCGGCACGGCCATTATCTATCCGGCGACTTGTGAAAACTAGTCGCCGGACAGAAAATTCTATCAGCCGACCAGGATTTCCGATCAGCCGGATAGTTTCCGTAAATCACCACGCACAAGGCAGGGAAGCACTGACCAGCGAAAGAACTTCCGAACTCGATGCCCCTCCATGCCGCCCTGATACATTTGGTCATGTACCGGGAAACCACGCTCAATATGCAAAAGGAGTTATTCCTGCATTAACAAATCACGATCCGGGAAAGGTGGAAATAAGCCACAGGGAGTTGGTACGAGCCTTGACCGACACCGCAAAACGAGAGGCTGCCCGGAGGGGATTTCTCCGGGCAGCCTCTGAACAGGAATGGACATGGCCTCGGCCAAGGGAGGGACACTCCCTTTTGGCTTACGGCACGAGAATCTTCTGATTCCCTACGACATAAATCCCTTTCGACACTTTCAAATCGCGGCTCTGACTTACTGTTCCTTTCCAGACGACACGTCCGGCGGCATCGCACACGAGGAGGTCGGTGGGACGGTTGCAGGAAATGTGGATTGCGCCACGCGAAGCCGTGACGTTCAGACCGGATTCTTCCACAACATCATCAATACCCACAACCGTGGACTCCTTCTGATAGATGCGCACCCAGTCGAAGAGGGTTTCGTAGGTATGGCTCTCGTCGGCACTGGCTGCCCACGAGCCGTTGCCCACGGATTGGTTCAGGATGATATAGAATGCCTTGTCGAACGGCCACTGACCACGGTTGAGGGCGGACGAACTGCTCGACTTGGCATAGGAACCCACCTGCTGGCCGTCCACGTACCACGTGATGGTCGACTCGTCCCATTCGAGACCATAGGTGTGATAACCGTCCATCTGGACTGTTTCGTTGAAAGAAGACTTCGGATTGCTCGTATAGCCGAGGTTGTACGTCCAGTTGGAGTGAACCGTATGGTAAGCCGTGTTCTCGTTGTCGATCTGTTCCCAGATGTCTATTTCTCCACACGTAGGCCAGCCGTCGCTCTGGTCGGTCGGCATCATCCAGATGGCGGGGAAGTTACCCGTGTGGGGATTGGTGAAAGTCCGCACCTCTACCTTGCCATAAGTGAAGTCGAAGTTGCCGGACGTTTGCACGCCACCGGTAATCATGGGAACGTCGTCCGTAACCTGGTCGGGGTTAGGAATGGCGCGCGCCACGAGTTTCCCGTCCTCGATATAGATGACTTCCTCGCTGTCCGAGAGCCACCGGTTCCAAGTGGAAGTCTGACGGACACAACGCGACCACTTGGCGGAGTCCGGCTGGGAGCCGTCGTCTTTATCAAACTCGTCACTGAACACGAGCACATACTCCGCGTCAGCCCCTGCGACGTAGTTCACCGTGATGCGCACGTCGCCGTTGACACTATCGGCCGGGATGGTGTAGTCCTCGGCCTCCACCGTGTACTCGCTCCACTGCCTGTTGCCGTGGATGAACTGCTCGCCGTCGAGGTTGTGCCCGTGCCTGATGGTCATCCCGTCGGCCTCATAGCCGTCGGCCACCGGAGTGGGCACCACCGCCAACGCCTCAAAGCAGGTCATGGCAGGCGGCAGGCCGTTGAAGTCCGTCCCGTTGACGCTTCCGTTCTCGGTCTGGATGTCGAGCGGGTGCGTTTCGTTGTGTACGTTGACGAGGAAGTCGACGATATATCCCCCGTTGTCGTTTATTTGGTTCGATCCGCTTTCACTCCACTGCCCGCCCGGGTCAGTGTTGTTCCAGTCGATTTTCAGACGGGCGCGGTAGACACCCGTCGGGAGGACGGAGGACAGGGTGAACTCCGGCGTGCTGTTCACACTGGACACAGAAGCCTCCACGGTCTCCCCGAGGCTGTTCATACCATCATAGTACGTATAGGAGAGCAACTCGCCGCTCAGTGTGGGCGTGCCGTCGGCATTGAGCCCCACGTAGAACTGACCGTCCTGGTTAAGGTCCAGATAGAGATAGACATGCATGGCTCGGCCAGTATAGTCTATGGTGGTCGTCACCTCATCGCCGGGAACAAGGGGCACCTCCGTGTCGAGCATACTGCGATAGACGTAGTTCTCGCCGTCGGTGTCAAGCGTAACCGTCGTTTCATTCCCGCTCGTCCCGGCAATGGTAAAACTGCTCAGGTAACGGTCTGTGCGTGAAATAGTAAGTGACTCGTCAAAGTTAAGCGGATAATCCTCGTCCGAAGTAGTGGCGTCGCTTTCCTCTACGAAGAGACCCTCAATCAGTACGTCGGCCGTCATGATTTCGGCAGGGATAGTGAACTTGTCGTCTTGGAAGAGGTAGGCCGGATACAGCACGTCGATATATTGCGGCGTACTGTGGACGAGGCTGTCGCCCGACAGGTTGTAGCCGTAACGCACACGGATTCCTTCGTAGGTGAAGCCCTCGCCGGGAACTATCTGGATGGTGAACGCCTCGCCGTACGGCGCTTTGTAGTTGTTAAGGTCGCTACCGTCCTCTGCATAGACATCACCGTTCCGGCTGGCTGTGGATACGTTGCAAACGTCGTCGTGGATGTTCAGTCGGGTATCGTAAATCATACCGCCGTCACTGATGAGCGTGGAAGAGCCACCCGGGTCGATGTCGCCCCAGTCAACCTTGAAACGCATCCGGTAGTAACCGACGGACAAGTCGGACGGCACGGTGAAGGCCGGAGGGTTGAGCACGTTGCGGGCATCACCGCTCACGGCTGACCCGTCGCTCAAATAACCCGAGGTGTTCGTCACTGTCTCGACGTAGGAGTAAGACATGATGTCACTGCCGTCAGGGATGGTGTAGTCGTCGTTCAGCGTAGCATCGAAACGGCCGTCGCTTCCTCTGTCGAGGTACACGTAACCGTTCATCCAGGTGCCCGTGAAGCTGAACGAGGGAGTAATTGTCTCGCCTGCCTTGACGTTGAAACTCTTGTCGAGCTGCGTGTAGAGCACCGGCGTGGGCGAGAGCTCGCCCCAGGACTGGGTTTGCGTGCCGTCGGCCGACCCGCTGAGGGTAATCCCCGTGAACTTGCGGCCACTGTAATCCACGGTAGCGTCGTCGTCGAAGTTAATCACATAGTCGCCGCGACGGAAACGCGGAGAGGAGTCGTCGTTAATCTCTATCTCGTCGATGTAGACGGCGTAGTCCTCCGTGAGTTCATGGGGTGACTCGCAATCGGGAACGACCACGAGACTGTAAATGTCGATGCCGCCGGCTCCCTTGATGGCGAATACTGCGTCGCACCATTCGTTGGCGCTCATCGTCAAGGTGGACAGTTCCCAGAACTGCTCCGTCTCTTCCGACTGGCCTGCGCGTTCCGTCCGTTTGCCCAGTCCGATAAGCATCACGCGTCCCTCGGTGGGCTTGTGAATCATGACATGGACATACTGTTCCGTAGTCGTCAGTTCGAAGGTTTCGTTCAGGTCGATGCGGGCACCGAAAAGGTTACTGCCGTAGCGGGAACGCTGGAATCCGAGGATGTTGTCCGTCCCGTTGACCACGTATCCGAGTTCCTCGTCTTCCTGATTCAGGTGATTGCTAACGACTGCCACGTTTCCCTCCAATTCGCCCGTGCGGAAGGGAGACTCTTCCCAAGAGTCGTAGACACCGATGGCCTTGTAGTCATCCGTGTCGAACGTGATGCTCTGGGCGAAAGAGGACAACGGTAAAGACATAGCCATTGCCCCCCAGAAGATATGTTTCTTGATATTATTCATCGCCATAGTATTTTAATAAACGGAAAGGGTGTGGAGTGTAGGACAGGCCTTGCTGTCCTCAATGGTGATGCGCAGGCCCTGGATGTCGTATCCCGAGCCATAGCTTGTCGTACTGCCGTTGAGCGGGATGATGCGCTTGTAGCCGATGGTGGTCTGCTCGATGCTACCTCCGCGTTCGGTCCAATCGCTCGTGCCGTCCGCGCTGGTTTCTATCTTGAAGGACTTCACGCGCTGGCCTAAGCGGACATATTCCTGCATACTTACGAAGTGTACGTTCTGAGGCGTGTCCCACGTCAGGGTGATGGTGGCCGTCGTCGTGCCGTCGTTGGTGGCCCAATAGGTGTCCTTGTCGCCGTCTGTCAGGTTCGCCGCCACATAAGTGCGGGAAGCCCCTGCCGTGCGTTCTTCCGTCACCTCGACCGTGGCACTGGTGGCGAGGTCGGTGCCGAGCCGCGCTTCCAGCAGCTCGCCCAGTTCCTCGAGCACAGTCACCGTGGCATCGGGCAGTGAGCCGGACTTGTCGGGAGGCATGTTGAGGATAAGCGTGGCGTTACGTCCCACTGTTTCCAGATACATCTGGAACAAGCGTTCAGCCGTCTTGGGGGTTTCCCCGTCGTGATAGAACCAGCCCAAATCGGTACCCTTGGCATCGCTCTCGCCCGGAAGCCAGAACCAGCCGTTTTCCGAGCCGTAGGGGCCATTGCCGTCCGTAGCCGTGCCGCGGTTCTCGGGTGCCCAGTTGGTCTCTCCGGCCCAGCCGGCCTCGTTTCCAATCCAGCGGGCTTCACCACCCACGCCCCACAGCACGCAATCCGGGCAAACCTTATGCACGGAATCGCGCAGGTTGGGGACATCGTAATAGGTGGACTGGTCGACACTGATGGTCGTGTTCCTGCCCCCGTAATAGCCGGAGCCGCCATTGGCTCCGTCGAACCACATCTCGAACTGGTCCGTGCCGTAAGCGGCAAGTTCGGCGCACTGACGGAGGAATACGTCACGCACATAGGTGTCCGTACCGTAATAGTAACTGTTGCGGTCCCACGGCGAGATGTAGAAGCCGTACTTCATGTCGAGCTCTTGTGCCGCAGCAGCGAAATCGCGCGGTATGTTGGTTGCCTGCGCATACGCGTTCGAGCTGTTGGTCACGTTATGGTCGGTCGTTTCGGTGGGCCAGAGGCAGAAACCGTCATGGTGCTTCACCACGGCGATGCCGCCTTTCATTCCCGCCCTCTTCACGGATTCGAGCCACTGCTTCGGATTGGGTGCGGCGGTGGGGGCGAACGTGCTTTCGTCCTCGTCGCCATAGCCCCATTCCAGCCCCGTGTAGGTGTTCATCCCGTAGTGGAAAAAGGCATAGAACTCCGTTTCGTTCCATTTCAACTGGCGTTCGTGCGGAACAGGATGGACAGGCGCAGGCTCGTTGTCCGGATTGGACAGGGTCTGCGACTGGATGACGAACTCGCTTCCATCCTGCGCCAAACTCACTTGCGACAAAGGAATCCCAAGCGCAAAAAGAATTAGCGTAGTCTTGTTCATAGTAGTATTAATTATGTAAGAGAAAACAAGTGGATAACGCGTCAAATTTAGGAAAAGCTATTGAAAGCGGAGCATTCCGACAAGGAAATCTTATGGAATGGCGTAAAAACAAAGGAGAAAAGGCACTTTGGAAAGCAGGAATTCCCTCCATGACTAAAAAAGCAGACAGGCGTAAACGTCTGTCTGCTTTTTCCGAGCCTCTTGTCGGATTCGAACCAACGACCCCGAGATTACAAATCACGTGCTCTGGCCAACTGAGCTAAAGAGGCGGGTGGGTAAGCTCTCTGCATCGCGCCGCTACAACCAACTACCTTTGCTGCGGTCAAGCCCTGGAGGATTCGAAGGGAGCTGGCCGTGCAGCACTTACCCATTTTTCGGTGCAAAGTTAAGAACTATCCAAGAAACGGACAAAAAAATCGGGAAAAACTTCATCGGCAGATGGCGACACAACGTGCGTGTAGAGCCTGTCGGCAAATGCGGCAAGGTGCAGGCCTCATCCATCCCGACAGGACACCGTACCCACCCGAAGCTGAACAGACACCGCGACCCCGCGCATCCTGCTCCCCGCCCGCTGCCGCAGAACAGGCCGCCAAGGGACGGAACCGACTTCCCGGAAAGCCGCACGGGGTCGCCGACTTGTTCCGGCTTAGTCGCCGACCCGTTGCATCAAGTCGGCGACCCGTCACGACGGACAGCCGACCCGTTTCTGCCGTCCGGCCCATCGCACGGCTTTTCCGTAGTTCTCCAATGTTACGGAACTATGCACTGGTTGGCAAGCGTTGCTTCTCAATTTGGATTTTTGTACGACATGACACGCGCGACAACGCTTGCAAGAAGAAGCACGGGCAAGTCCGGAAAGCGGTTTCCGCCTTGCCTCTTATTCAAAAGCAGGATTACAAAATTTCCCCGCCTCCTTTGTCCGTGTGACAGGGACAAAGGAGGCGGGGAACTCACTACTTTTCTGCGAGGAGTGGCTCACTCCCACTCTATCGTGGCGGGCGGTTTCGACGAGATGTCGTAACATACGCGGTTCACGCCCTTCACATGGTTGATGATGTCGTTGCTTACCTTCGCCATGAAGTCATAGGGAAGATGAGCCCAGTCGGCCGTCATGGCATCGGTGCTCGTCACGGCACGCAAGGCGACGGCGCGCTCGTAAGTCCGTTCGTCACCCATGACACCCACGCTCTTGATGGGCAGCAGGATGACACCGGCCTGCCACACCTTGTCGTAGAGCCCGTACTCGCGCAAGCCCCGGATGAAGATGTCGTCGGCATCTTGGAGGATACGCACCTTCTCGGGCGTGATGTCGCCCAATATGCGCACGGCAAGCCCCGGCCCCGGGAACGGATGGCGGTCGATGAGGTGCGCGGGCATACCCAGCTCACGCCCCACACGGCGCACTTCGTCCTTGAAAAGCCAACGCAGGGGCTCGCACAGCTTCAAGTGCATCTTTTCGGGCAGGCCGCCCACGTTATGGTGGCTTTTGATAACCTTTCCGGTGATGTTCAGGCTTTCGATACGGTCGGGGTATATCGTTCCCTGCGCCAACCATTTCGCGTCCTTGATTTTCGCTGCCTCCGCCTCGAACACGTCGATGAAGCCCTTGCCGATGATTTTGCGCTTCTTCTCCGGGTCTTCCACGCCGGCCAGTTCACTGAAAAACTTTTGGCTGGCATCGACTCCCACCACGTTGAGCCCGAGGCTCCGGTAGTCGTTCATGACATTCTGGAACTCGTTCTTGCGCAGCATTCCGTGGTCTACGAAGATGCAGGTCAGACGCTCGCCTATCGCACGGTTCAACAGTACGGCGGCGACGGACGAATCCACGCCCCCGCTCAGTCCCAGGATGACGCGATCCTCCCCGAGTTGGTCGCGAAGCTCTGCCACGGTGGTCTCCACGAACGACGCCGAACTCCAATCCTGTCGGCTGCCGCAGATGTCGACGACAAAATTGCGCAGGAGCTCAATTCCTTGTGTCGTATGGAACACCTCGGGATGGAACTGCACGCCCCAAAGCGGTTCGTCGACTGCCTGGTAGGCGGCATTGACCACCTTGTCGGTCGAGGCTATGGAGTGGAAGCCAGCGGGAAGGGCGGTGATGGTGTCGCCGTGGCTCATCCATACTTGGGTTTCGGGGTCAAGCCCCTTCAACAGCGGATTGGAGGCATCGAACCGGCTGAGCAACGCACGGCCATACTCACGGCTTCCGGCGGGCTCGACCTTGCCGCCATAAAGCTGCGCCATGTATTGCGCGCCATAACAGATGCCGAGGATGGGAAAACGGCCACGGATGCCGTCGAGGGCGGGGCGGAATGCCTCGGGGTCGTACACGCTGAACGGCGAACCGCTGAGGATGACCCCAATCACCGTCGGGTCGTCATGCGGGAACTTATTGTAAGGAAGGATTTCGCAGAACGTATCGAGCTCGCGTACCCTCCGGCCAATAAGTTGGGTCGTTTGTGAACCGAAGTCCAGGATGATGATTTTCTGTTGCATAAAATCGTTTGTCTGTTTCTTACAGATTCTGGAAGTGTAAAAGTACGACTATTTTTTCTCGTGGCCAACACAAACGCGACAAAGTTGACCGCGCCTGCCATGAAAGCCCCTCCCGTGCGGCGAAAGGCCGGCTCGTTTCCCGCAAAGGGCGACATGATGCGACGACCACAAGCAACCGGCCGGCATACCGGGTCATACGTCCCGCCCGAACGGCTAAGTCCAAACAGGAAACGCCACGCTTTCCGGCCGGGCATGGCTCCGGAACATCGAAAGACTACGGAAAATCCGGGCGGTGGGACGGACGGCGAAGACGGGTCGGCTGTTCGTCGTGACGGGTCGCCGACCTGATGCAACGAGTCGGCGACCTGGCGTAACAAGTCGGCGACCCCGCGCAGCTTCCCGGGAGTAGAAGCAATACCTTGGTAGCCCATGCCACAGCAGCGGGCGGGACTGTTCACCTATCCCGACCATCAGGAACGCACTCTCTACTGCCGGGAGAGGCAGATATTAATTGAAAAAAAGAAATCCCGGCAAGGACGGGATTCGCTTGCCGGGATTTCCTATGCTTAACGGGTCGGATCAGATGCTCCAATCCTCTTTCGACTTGCGCACGTAGCTGGCGTAACGGCGTTTGGCCGCCTCCTCGGTCTTGTCGAAGAGTTCCTGTGCCTCGTCCGGGCGTGCCTTTTTCAACGAAAGGAAGCGCACCTCGCCGTTGAGGAAGTCCTGGAACTTCGACCAGTCGGGCTCCTTGGAGTCAAGGGTGAAGGGGTTCTTCCCTTCGGCCTCGAGGGCGGGATTGAAGCGCCAGAGCTGCCAGTAACCGCACTCGACAGCCTTGGCTTCCTCGGCCTGGCTCTTGCCCATTCCGCCTTTGGCTTTAAGGCCGTGGTTGATGCACGGAGCATACGCGATGATAAGCGACGGGCCGTGGTAGGCTTCGGCTTCGCGGATGGCTTTGAGGGTTTGCGCCTGGTCGGCTCCCATGGCGATTTGCGCCACGTACACATAGCCGTAGGTGGTCTGCATGAGGCCGAGGTCTTTCTTCGTCACGCGTTTCCCGGCGGCGGCAAACTGGGCGATGGCACCGATAGGCGTCGACTTGGAAGCCTGTCCGCCGGTATTGGAGTAAACCTCGGTGTCGAGCACGAGGATGTTGACATCTTCGCCCGAGGCCAGCACGTGGTCAAGGCCGCCGTAGCCGATGTCGTATGCGGCACCGTCGCCACCTATAATCCACTGGCTGCGCTTGGTCAGGTAGTGGGTCAGTCCGGACAACTGTCCGCAGATGGGGCATTGGCCTTTGGCCGCCTCAATCATCGGGACGAGCTTCTCGGCGGCTGCGCGACTGGCATCGGCGTCCTCGCGTCCGGCAATCCATTCCTTGGCGGCCTCCTTGAACTCGGCGGGCACGTGCTCGTCGTCGAGAGCCTGCTCGAACAGACCCTGGATGCGGTTGCGCATCTTCTTGTTGGCCAAAGTCATACCGAGACCGAACTCGCAGAAGTCCTCGAAGAGGGAGTTCGCCCATGCGGGACCCTGTCCCTTCTCGTTCTTCGTGTAAGGTGTCGAGGGGATGGAACCGGAATAGATGGAGGAGCATCCCGTAGCGTTGGCAATCATCTCGCGGTCGCCAAAGAGCTGGGAGATGAGCTTGACGTAAGGGGTCTCACCGCAACCGGAGCAAGCACCGGAGAATTCAAAGAGCGGCGTGGCGAACTGCGAGTTCTTGGGGTTCTGCTTGATGTCGACGAGGTGCTGCTTCGTCTTCACGTTCTTGACGCAGTAGTCCCAGTTCCCGGCTTCGTCCATCTGTGTTTCGAGTGGCTTCATGACGAGAGCCTTGTTTCCACGCATTCCCGGACAAACGTCGGCGCAGTTGCCGCAGCCCAGGCAGTCGAGCACGCCGACCTGCTGGCGGAAGTGCATACCCTTCATGGCGGCAGGTGCTTTCATTTCAAGCGTCGTGGCGGCGAAGCCTTTGACCTCTTCGTCGTCCATGACGAACGGGCGGATGCAGGCGTGGGGACATACATAGGCGCACTTGTTGCACTGGATGCAGGTTTCCGGAACCCACTCCGGCACGAAGGCGGCCACGCCGCGTTTTTCGTATGCGGCCGTGCCTTGTTCCCACGTACCGTCTACCGATACCTTGAAGGCCGATACGGGAAGCAGGTCGCCGTTCTGTGCGTTGATGGGGCGCACGAGGTCGCTGATGTAAGCCGGTTCGTCGCGTTCCACCTTCGGGTCGGCCGGCAGTTCAGCCCAAGCGGGGTCAATAGCCAGCTCCTTGTATTCGCCGCCGCGGTCAACGGCCTGGTAGTTCTTGTCGACGACATCCTGTCCCTTCTTCCCGTAGGACTTGACGATGAACTTCTTCATCTGCTCGACGGCGAGGTCGACGGGGATGACCTGCGTGATGCGGAAGAAAGCCGATTGGAGGATGGTGTTGGTGCGGTTGCCGAGGCCAATCTCCTGTGCAATCTTCGTGGCGTTGATGTAGTAAACCGTGATGTGGTGTTCAGCGAAATAACGCTTGGCGCTGTTCGGCAGGTTGGCGGCCAGCTCGTCACCTTCCCAGATGGTGTTGAGCAGGAATGTCCCGCCGTCGCGCAGACCGCGCAGCACGTCGTACATGTGCAGGTAGGCCTGCACGTGGCATGCCACGAAGTTAGGCGTTTTGATTTGATAGGTCGAACGGATGGGGTGGTCGCCGAAGCGCAAGTGCGAGCAGGTGAAGCCGCCGGACTTCTTGGAGTCATAGGAGAAGTAGGCCTGGCAATACTTGTCGGTGTTGTCGCCGATAATCTTGACAGAGTTCTTGTTCGCGCCCACCGTACCGTCGGCACCAAGGCCGTAGAACTTGGCTTCAAAGATTCCTTCGCCGCCCAGAGCCATCTCCTTTTCGAGGGGAAGCGAGGTGAAAGTAACGTCGTCGACGATGCCGAGGGTGAAGTGGTCTTTCGGCGTAGGCAGAGCCAGGTTGTCGTAGACGGAGATAATCATGGTCGGGGTCGTGTCGCACGAGCCGAGGCCGTAACGGCCACCGACGATGAGCGGGCAGTCCTTCTGTCCATAGAAAGCGTCTTTCACGTCGAGGTAGAGGGGTTCGCCTGCCGCGCCGGGCTCTTTCGTGCGGTCGAGGACGGCGATGCGCTTGCAGGTGGCCGGCACGGCTTCCAACAGGTGCTTTACAGAGAACGGGCGGTAGAGGTGTACGCTGACCATGCCGACTTTCTGTCCTTTCTGGTTGAGATAGTCGATGGCCTCGCGGGCGGCTTCGGTGACGGAGCCCATGCAGATGATGACGCGGTCGGCGTCGTCTGCGCCGTAGTAGCTAAACAGCTTGTATTCCCGGCCGGTTATCTTCGAGATCTCGGCCATATACTGCTCGACGACGGCCGGCACGGCATCGTAGTAGGCGTTGCAGCTTTCGCGATGTGCGAAGAACGTTTCGGGGTTCTCTGCCATGCCGCGCGCCACCGGATGCTCGGGCGACAGGGCACGTGCGCGGAACTCGTCCAGTGCTTTCTGGTCGACGAGTGGGCGGAGGTCTTCCTGGTCAATCTCCTCTATCTTCTGGTATTCATGCGATGTGCGGAAGCCGTCGAAGAAGTTGATGAACGGGACTTGGCTCTTGATGGTCGACAAGTGAGCCACGGCCGAGAGGTCCATCACTTCCTGCACGGAACCCTCGCAGAGCATGGCAAAGCCGGTCTGGCGGCAGGCCATCACGTCGCTATGGTCGCCAAAGATGCAAAGGGAGTGAGTGGCCAGTGTGCGGGCCGATACATGGAACACGCAGGGAAGCAGCTCGCCCGCTATCTTGTACATGTTCGGAATCATCAGCAGCAAACCCTGCGAGGCAGTGAACGTGGTCGTCAGGGCACCGGCCTGCAACGAGCCGTGGACTGCGCCGGCGGCTCCGCCCTCGGATTGCATTTCCTGCACCGTCACAGTATCGCCGAAAAGGTTCTTCCGGCCTTGAGCAGCCCACTCGTCCACATGTTCGGCCATGGGCGACGACGGGGTAATGGGATAGATGGCGGCAACCTCCGAGAACATATACGCGATATGCGCGGCGGCCTGGTTTCCATCACACGTAATGAATTTCTTTTCCTTTGCCATAATACTTAAAATTGTTATGTGCGTTGTTGTCTCTTTCTCTGTATGGATTGGATTGGTCTGCTGTCGTCGGCCTCCCGTCAGTACAGGAAGCCGAAGAGCCAGAGCGGGATTTCGTTGTCATGCCCCACCTCGGTGTTGTACCGCGCGTAATAGAGGGACGGGTCGACCTTGATGCGCCGGTTCTTGTCGCAGACGCAGATGTCCTTGGCCATGTCGATGCGGTAGATGCCGTCGCGCCGCCCGCGGTGGACGTTGTGATGCCGCCAAAGGCTGTTGACGAAGAAGCACTCCATGATGTGCTGCTCGCTGAGCCCGGGGCTGTACACGGCATACATGAGGTTGGTGTCGTGGAGCATCACCACCGACGGTTTC
The DNA here is from genome assembly GCA_964647405.1 of uncultured Prevotellamassilia sp. Classification (GTDB taxonomy): domain Bacteria; phylum Bacteroidota; class Bacteroidia; order Bacteroidales; family Bacteroidaceae; genus Alloprevotella. Next base: position 957 of record CAZYHW010000025.1, on the reverse strand, counting down.
TTCGGGAAAGCCTCGCCCTCCCGGTAGACCATGTTGATGAGCCGGGCTTCTTCGAGGTTTTTCAAGTAGTTCATCACCGTGGCGCGCGACGTGCCAATGGCGGCTGCCAGGCTGCTCACGTTGGGGCTCGTCGTCCCCTCCGCTGCCAGCAGGTAGAGCAACTTCTTGATGCGCGAGAGGTATTTCAGTTCGATTTGCTTGATGAAGAGGATGTCCACCTCTATCATCATGTTCATCGCTTTCAGGAGCATCTCCGTGAAGTTGCGGCTTTCCAGGAAGAACGGGTAGTACCCGTGGTGCAGGTAGTCGTGGAAATACTGCCACGGGCGCACCTTCGGCAGGATTGATTTGAGGATGCGGCCATGGTCGTGGAGCACCTCGTCCAGGCTGCATGTGGGAAACGTGTTGCCCGTCTGCAAGTTGACGAACTCCCTGAACGAGAAGCCATGCAGCACGTAGCACCGGCTGATGGACGACAGCTCGTCGTCCTGCTCGGCGGCGTTCCCGACCGACGACGTGGTGTAGACCACACGCAGCAGAGGGAACCTGTGGTAGCATTCACACAGCTGCCGCCGCCAGTCGGGCAGTTTGAACGCCTGGTCCACCAGCAGCACCTGCCCGCCCGCACGATAGAACTCGTCGGCGAAGTCAACCAGCCCGCGGCCTTGGAAATAAAAGCTGTTCATGTTGACATACAGGCATTGCCGCATACCGGGCTCGTAATGTTCCTTCGCATATTGCAGGAGGAACGTCGTTTTGCCTACCCCGCGCGGCCCTTTGATGCCTATCATCCGGTAGTTCCAGTCGATGCTGTCCATCAGGGCACGCCTGACCGGAGCGTTTGTCTGCTCGATGAGGTAAGCGTGCGTCTGAAAAAAGGTTTCCATCGTTCGTGCCGTTTGTGGCAAAGTTACGACTATTCCCAAAAATGTAAAGCGGAGTTGGCAAATTATTTTT
>CAZYHW010000024.1:12418-22821 GCA_964647405.1 uncultured Prevotellamassilia sp. | reverse complement strand
ATGGGGCAAGCACACATCGCTCCAGCGTGGTAATCCGGTGAAAACCTTTTCAGGACCATTATGAAGGGGATTCCTTTCAGTCGTTACAATATTTATTCTTTCCCATTCCTCCTGTTCACCGCCCCGCAGCGCGGGCAGCGTCCCAGGCTGGACAGGACGGCTCCGCAACGTCCGCAGACGTAGTGCGGCTTGTGGCGGTGGGCGTAGCGGACAATGGCGAACGTCCAATAGGCGATGAGGCAGGGGTATCCCACATAAGAGGGGGTGGACAAGGAGAAAAAGAGGTAGAGCAGCGTGCAGGCGGCTGCCAGCCCGACGACGTAGGCGGGGATGTCGGTCCAGTCGAGGTGGCGGCGGATGTCGTCGAGTGCGGCGAGTGCCGTGACCAGCATGAGCCACACGCTCGACACGAATACGGCCAGCACGAGCGGGAGGCCGAACGGGTTGAGCGTGGGGTGGTGGTAGAATTCCACCCACGTCTCGGGGACGAAGTGTTGCATACTCCCGTAGAGCGTGGCGGCTCCCGAAACGGTGAGGCAGAGCAGGGTGGGATAGAAACTGTCGATGTCGTTGAAATGCACCATCCGCAGGCGGTGCTTGCAGGCGGCCTGTATGAGGAATATCAGCACCGCCAGTCCCGCCACGGCGATGACCACGATGGTGCGGCTGCTGCTGAATGCGTGGATGAACTGTGAGATGGGGTCGTCGGGCACGACGCCCTTCGTGAGGTGCTGTTCGCCAATCCATCCCATGGTCAGCTGGTCGCGCGCCACCTTGACCCATACGCTGTCCGTCGTGTCGTTCGGCGTGAGGGCTATGTCGGCCACGACGAGCTTGTCGCCCCGCCAGACCGTGACCGTATCGGCCCATCTGGCCGGTGCGGAGCCGTCCGGCCGGGCGGGCACCAGGCAGAGCGAGTCGGCCGTGACCTTGAAGTTGAAGTTCGTTCCGTAGTGGTGCCGACGGACGAAAGCCACTGTGTCGAGCGTGTCGTCGTTCGTGTTCCACCTGTCGTTGCCCGCAGGAGCCGGGTAGTTGCACCCCGCCGCCATGAGCGTGGCAAGGAACGTGAGGAGGATGTATTTAATGTGGTGCATGGACGAGCATTTGGCAGTTGGCGCAGTCGAAACTCAGGGGAAAGAGCCTCCCGTCGGGCAGCCGGAGCGCGAGGGGCTCACGCCAGGGCGGCGCGTCGGTGGTCTGGCGCGGGCAATGGCCGAGGCTGTAACGCAGGCAGTGGCGACAGGTCATCAGGACGGCCTCCCGGGGCACGCGGAGTTCGAACGCGGGTGCGATGTCGTCGACCCCGTGGCGGGCGTAGTACTCGCGTGCCAGGCGGTTGGCCACGTTGCCCGTATAGTCCAGCCGCGTGGTGGTGTAACGGGGTGTTTCTCCGTTTCCGTCGCCCTTTGGGGCGTGTGTGTGCTCTTCGGCTTCTGTCTCTGGCGTGTCCCCGCTGCGCGGGATGGGCTGCGCGAGCAGTTGCGCGACGGCGGCGCGTCGCCATGAGGCCAGCGACGACTGCGGGATGAACCGCTCGCCGTCCGTGCGCACTTCGGCGTGGCGGAGGACGTAGGGTGTGTCGCCCAGGCGGGCGAGTTGGCGCATGATGTTGTCGGTCTGCGGTCTGCGTGCGGCTTCGTGCGGCGCGTCGGCGGCGTGTTCCGCGTGGCGGCCGGCTTCGTCACGGAGCGTGAGGCGATAGCCGCCGGGTGTCTCGTCGAGCACGGCATCGAGGCAGAGGCGGCGTTCGGCCGAGGGACGGCTGAGGAGCCGCTCGAAAGCCTGGTCGGCGTTGCGGTAGAGGCGTTGGCCGCGCCGCAGTCCCTCCGGCATAGCGGCGGGATAGAGCCTGCCGTCCTCGACGCGGTTCAGGCGGAAACCTTGCAGGCGACCGCCAGCGTCGACAAAGCAGAGGCCGTCGCCGTTGGCAAAGCGCGCCGTACCCTCGACCGTGAACGAGCGGCGGTCGACGCTGGCGACGCGCCCCACCTCCTCGCCGCGCGCCTTGGGCGTGTCGAACGAGGTCACGTCCGCCCGTCCGCGGCCATGCAGGTAGTAGTCGGTGAAGCCGCGGTTGAAACTCTTGGCCGGGTCGGGGGTGAAGGTGTAAGTGGAAGTGCCGAACGAGGCGCGGCGGTAGTCGCCGGGATGGCGGCGGATGGCTTCGTCGATGACGCGGCGGTAGTGGGCGGTGACGTTCTTGACGTAGGCCGTGTCTTTGAGCCGCCCCTCGATTTTGAACGAGCTGATGCCGGCCTCCATCATGGCTTCCACGTCGGCCGTGCGGTTCATGTCGCGGAGCGAGAGGAGGTGCTTGTCGCGTATCAGGGTGCGCCCCGCGGCATCGACCAGGTCGAAGGCAAGGCGGCAGAACTGTGCGCATTCGCCCCGGTTGGCCGAGCGGCGGAAACAGTATTGCGAGGCGTAGCAGCGGCCGCTGTAACTCACGCACAACGCGCCGTGGACGAAGGCTTCGAGCTTCACGGGCGTGGCGGCATGGATGGCGCGGATTTCGGCGAGCGAGAGTTCGCGTGCGAGCACCACCTGCTCGAATCCCGCCCGGGCGAGGAAGTCCACCTTCTCCGCTGTGCGGTTGTCCATCTGGGTCGAGGCGTGGAGGGCGATGGGGGGCAGGTCGAGGCCGAGCAGCCCCATGTCCTGCACGATGAGCGCGTCGGCTCCCGCGCGGTGCAGCTGCCAGACGAGGTCGCGGGCGCGCGCGAGCTCGTCGTCGTAGAGGATGGTGTTGAGCGTCACGTAGACGCGCGCGCCGAACGTGTGGGCGTAACCGGCCAGCCGTGCGATGTCGTCGACGCTGTTCGTGGCCGCCGCGCGTGCCCCGAAACTTGGGCCGCCGATATAGACGGCATCGGCACCGTGGCGGATGGCTTCGATGCCGGTGGCGGCATCGCGAGCCGGGGCGAGGAGTTCGATTTCGCGTGGTGGCATGGTGAGATGTACGGGTGTCGGGCGGTCGGCGCGGGAGGTAGCTTGGCTGCCGCGTTCCGGCTTCCTCCGCCCCTCCGTCCAGAGGCAAAGGTACGGATTTGCCGCCAGATGTCCGTCGGGAGGCCGGTCGTTTTCCGTCGTCCTGTGGGAAGAAAAACGGGACGGCGACCCGTCGTGCCTGTCCGGCGACCCGTGAAAACGGGTCGGCGACTTGTGAAAACGGGTCGGCAACTTGTTCCGCGCACGTGGCCGGGGAGGGTCAGAACGGGTAGCCTATGGCAAAGTGGATGGCGTTTCCGTCGGAATAGCGTTCGATGTTGTACCAGCCTTTCCGCGAGGTGTCGTAAGGAGCGTGCAGGGCGATACCGTAGTCGAGGCGGATGACGATGATGTCGAGGTCGTAGCGCACGCCGAATCCCGTGCCCACGGCGAGCCGTTTGAGGTTCGACAGGCTGAACTGCCCTCCCGGCCGTTGCTCGTCGGCGCGCATCAGCCACACGTTGCCGACATCGACAAACACTGCGCCGTAGAGCGAGCCGAAGATGGGGAACCGCAGTTCGGCGTTGGCTTCGAGCTTGATGTCGCCGGTCTGGTCCATGTAGGAGTACTGGCTCTGGTCGGTGCGGAAGCTGCCCGGGCCGACCGTGCGCACGGTGAAGGCGCGCACACTGTTTGCCCCGCCGACGTAGAACTGGTCGGCATAGGGCGCGCTCTCACTGTTTCCGTAGCAGTAGATGACCCCGCCGTAGAAACGTGTGGCAAGGCTCATCTTCTGTGTGAGCCGCCATGTTTTGTGTACCTCGGCCGTGGCCTTGACATACTGCGCGAAAGGATTACCGAGGAGTTCCTTGTCGCGTTGGCTGAACTTCTGTCCCCCGATGGCATATAGCACCGAGGTCAGGTTGCCCGCCTCTTTGATCGAGCCCTGGAACCAGAAGGGATGACGCTTGCGGGACGGCGAGGAGTAGGTGTAGGTGTATGAGATGGAGGGGATGAACTGGTTACGCATGCTGACGGCGAGGGCGGGGTTGGCATCCATGATGGAGTCGAACTCCGTCGTCGTGCTGAGCATGTGGTCATATTCGATGTCGAGCAGGTTGAGCTCGTGGCGCGAGTTGGCGTTGAGGTGCCATTTGTAGGTGGCACTGATGCCGGCGGTGACCATGTTGAAGAAACCGGCACGGTTTGTCCAGTCGGCATCTATGGCGAAGATAGTCGAGGCCGGGAAACGGATGTGGCGGCTGCTAATCCAAGGGAAGACGAAGCGCGGGAACTCGAACGAGAGCTTCGTGCCGATTTCGTAGGAGTTGAGCAGCGAGTTGTTGCCGCGGCGTGCGGAGCCCGTCTGCCACTCGTAGGAGCCGAGGATGTCGAACGACACGGTCTCCGCGCCCCGGAAGGCGTTGCGCTTGGCCAGTCCGAAGCTGACACCCGGGCCGACCTGCTGGTTGCTCTTGAACGTGGCGTTCATCTCGAAACTGCAATCGTAGAGCTTGTCCATGATGGCGTTGATGTAGATGTCGAGCGTGTCGCACGTGGCGGAGGTGTCGCGCGGGACGTAGTTGACATCGAGCGACGAGAACACGCCATAGCCGTTCAGCTTCTCCAAGGTGGTTTCTTGCAGGCGCAGCCTGTACTTGTCGCCATGCCGGTGGGCGACACCCTGACGCCAGAGGGGGAAACGGAGGGGGATGTCGCCGTCGGGGAAGTTGAATGTGTAGTCCCTGAGGGTGACATGCTGGGTGAGGGAGTCGCGCTGCGTGTTGCGGACGCTGACGTAGGTGTTCCCGATGTACCACTGGCGTTTCGCCCGTTCCGGCAGGTTGTCGATGGGACGCATTTGCAGTTGCACGCGGTTCTTCACCAGGAACGTGTCGGCGCGGTAGGTGGCGTAGGAGGCGGAGTAGAAGTAATAACCATTCTCCCGCAGGAGGCGTTCGATGCGGCTCTGCTCGCTGCTCAGGTTGACCACGTTGAACGGGTCGCCCCGGTGGAGGTAGGTGCGTCGGTTCCAGCGGTGGATGAGGCTGTCGGCCTCGGGCGGGAAGCCGACGTAGGCTATCGAGTCGAGGCGGTAGAGGGGGCCGATGTGCACGGAGTAGGCCAGCTTGGCCTTCCGGGGATTCTTGGAGGGGATGGTGTCGTAGGTGACAGAGCCTTGGAAGAAGCCATAGTTACGGAGCGTGTTCGCGGCCACCTTGACGCGCACGTCGGGGTTCACCGTGGAAATGTAGACGGGCGTGGACGCAAAGTTGCGGAAGAGCCATCGAGCCAACTTGCCCCGCTTGCCGGCCATCCCGGCGTAGATCCAGAGCCGCGGCTGTATGGGCCAGCGCAGGCTGGAAGAGCCGAAGAGCGAACCGTTGGGCGGGTAGGAGAGCACGGCGTCGATTTCGGGCTTGACGGTCTCGAAGGCTTTCTTGGCGATGCGGAATCCATCCTCGCGGCGGCTCCTCTCGGCCTCGGCGCGTGCCTGACGGGCGGAATCGGCCGGCGTGAGCGCACTGTCGACTAACTTGTCGACGGCTTCGACGGCTTCCGCGATGGACGTGATGACACCGCTCGTGTCGGCGGCTTCCTTCCGGCGGCTTTGCGGGTCGTCATAAGTGATGCTTGCCGTGCCGAGGTAGAACGTTTCTCCCTCGGGAATCTTGTCGGTCAGCGAGCACGATGCCGCCAGCCAGGCGCAAAGTATGATGGGAAGCAGTTTGCTGATGGTTTTCATCTCATTCATTTTTCGGTCGTGGCTGGCGTTTCCTCCGTTTTCTTGGGCTTCGGCGTGCGGAAGATGAAGAGTTCGCCGAGTTTGTTGGTCTTCCGTCGCAGCACGAGCCCGGCTCCCGTCTTGGTCAGCTGCCCTTCGAGCGGGTCGTTGGTGTTGCGGTCGTAGAAAGCCTTGACGTGGCGCGTCGAACTCTTGTCGAGGCGGTATTCAACGGACACGTTGTCGATGAAACTCTCGGCCGAGTTCTCGGTGTCGCTCCCGGTGCTGACCTTCCCTCCGATGATGATGCTGATACGGTTGCCCCAGAAGCGTTTGGCAAACTGGAAGGAATAGTCCGTCTGTTCCGTCCCGCTGGATGAGGTTCCGCTCTCGACACCGAAGTTGATGTCGATGGTGCTCAGGGCACTCCCCGCGATATTCTGTATCTCGCTTTGCAGGAAAGCGTTGAGGGCATCGTTGGCCTTGATGCCGCTCCCCGACCCGCTGGCCTCGTCGTTGATGTACATGCCGGTGGCCAGCATGGTGACGGCGGTCTTTCCGCGTTGTTCGGCGGTCATGGCGGCCAGCTGGTTCTGTACGCTGAGGTCTTCGGGTGCTTCGATGGTGAATTCAAGTCCCATCTGATTGAGCGGCTGTGTGACGGCGATGCCCACGTCGAAGCTCACCGAGCGCGTGGCGTCGTTTTCGGTCACGGAGGCCTTGACGCGCTCTTTCGCCGCCAGGTTGAGCGTGGGATTCGTGATGTCGCCGAGGAATTCGATATAGCTTCCCTGTACGATTTGGAACGTTTTGAGCGGGATGACAGGCAGGGCGTATTTCATCTCGCCGCTGTTCACCGTCAGGCGGCCGGTGAGCCGCATGTCGCCCTGCCTGTCGAGGCGGAACGTGAGCGACCCGCCGCCTTCGAGGTCGACGTAGCTCGACTTGTCATCGCTCAACTCGCATCGGAAGTGTGCGGCCTCGTTGATGTTGATGGCCATGGCGATGTCCATGCCCATGACCGACTGTTCCTGCTCGTCGACTGTTGTCGTGTCCGAGAAGTCCACGAACTGCACGAGGCCTTCGAGCTGGTCGTCGACGGTGAGTGGCGAGTCCTTGAGTACGTAGGTCATGTCCGTATTACCGAGGATGTCGAGCTGCCCGGCGACGGAGATGTGCTCCATCGTCCCCCGCATCGAAGCACGCAGGTTAGTGTAGACCTTGCCGAAGAGCAGCGACTCACGCCTGCGCTTTGTGTTGATTAGTTCGTAGTTGAAAGCCTGCACGTCGAGGTTCATCGTGACGCGCGAGAGGTCGGTGAAGTCGACCGCCCCGTTGAGCAGCAGAGGGTTCTCGCCGGTGGAGTGGAGGGAGAAGTCGGTCAGCGACAAGCGGTTCCCGGAGATGACGATGGGGATGGTGTCCATGCGCAGGTCGAAGCCGTAGGCGGGGGAGAAGACGCGCGCCGAGTCGAACGTCACCTGCCCGTCGGCCAGCAGCCCGTCGACCGGGCCGTGGAGGGAGAGTTGTCCGTTGCACCATCCGTCAAGCAGGACATCCGTGCCGGCCAGGAAGCCGTTGGCCATGCGCAGGGGGAAGTTCGTCAAGGCGGCGCGTCCGGCGAAGAAGCCACCGGCCGTGTCGGCATAGACACCTGCGCATTCGAGCACCTGCCTGTTGTTGTGCTGCACCGTCGCGTCGAAGAGATGGTGGTTCTGCTCGGGCATGTAGGAGGCGTAGAGGCTGATGTCGCCCAGGGCGATGTCTTCGTAGGCCATGCTGTCCACCTCGACGGCTCCCATGCTCGTCAGGTCATGGGGGCTTTGCAGGACGTGGATGTCGGCGTTGAGCTTTCCGCCGAGGCGGGGCATGTAGGGCAGGACGTTCGACAACTCGCCCAGGTTGAGGTGCTCGATGCTCAGTGTCACGTCGTTGACGGAATCCTTGGGCTGCCCGCTGATGAGCAAAGCCGTCCCGTCGTCGGCCAGCAGGTTCACGTTGGCATGGAACGCCTGCTTGTTCGACAGGTAGAGGTAGTTGCCCGCGTTGATGGTGAAGTCACGGTAAGCGATGACCGGCTTTTCGGGGAAGAGCGTCACGGCGATACCACTGTCGGCCAGGATGGCCTCGACACCCACGTCGACACCTTTCACGCCTTCGCTGTCGTAGAACTGGAAGGCCACTCCCGCGCCGCGCGGTTTGAGGAAGGCGTTGGCGTAGGCCTTGAACTGGTTGGGGTTGTCGGCGGCGGAGTTGATGACGCTGGCATCCAGCTTGACACCGGTGCTGTCCTGGCTCACCACGAGCTTGATGTCGTCGAGCTGCAACTGTCCGGAACGCACCGTGAAGGCGTCGGCATGGCCGTTCAGGCCGTTGACGGCATCGGCGTTCAGATTAACGAAGATGCTGTCCACTCCGATACCGTTCATGGAGAGATACTTGACGGCGGGATTCTCCTTCCCGGCGTTGACGTAGAGCGACAAGGGAGGCAGCAGGCCGCGTAGCGTTTCCTGGTCGAGATGTTTGGCTTCGAGTTGTGCGAAAAGGGTATCCGCGAAGCGTCCCGCCTGTGTGCCGAGGCTTTCCAAACCGTCGCCGGAGAGCAGCCAGAGGTCGAGGTCGCCCGATTTCACCATGACGCGCGTCGTGTCGGGAGCTGTGCCGAACGCAAAGGCAATGTCTTTCATCGCGACGCTCTGTCCGGAAGTGATGAAGCGGATGTCCGCCAGCTTTCCGCTAATGTCGAACGCCTTGAAATCCGGTTTTGCCGTCAGGTCGATGCCGATGTTCACCCCGATGTTCGTGCTGTCCTCCCCGCCGGAGATTTGCTGCATATTGACAAGCGGGATGTCGGCGGCGAGTGCTACGGAGACGAGGGTGTCCGTGAGGGCTGCATCGACGGTGCCGTTGCCCTGCACGAGGAGATTGTCGGCCGTGAAAGCCAGCCGGGCTTTCCCTCCGTCGAGGTCGGCGTTGAGGCTCAGGTTGTCAAGGGGATAGGTGTCGTAGCGGAACGTGTCGACCGCCGCCTCGGCTCGCAGCATGGCCGTCGCGGCCAAAGGGTCGAAGCCGCGTCCCGATGCCGACAGGGCGGCTGTCAGGTCGCTCAGCCCCATGTCGGGCACGAAGGCGGCGAGGGGGAACGAGTGGGCGGCGAGCTGGATGTCGTACTGCTCGGTCGTGAGGTTCACCCCGCCCGTGGCGGTGAGTTTTCCGCCGGGCACGCCGAGCGCGAGGTCTATCCGGTAGTCGTCGCCCCGGAACTCCACTTCGCCCTCGGCGTTCGTCCGCGGCGGCAGGGTCACGGCGGAAGGCATGAGGGCTTCGAGCGTCGAGAGGTCGCCTGTGGAGAGTTTCCAAACGGCCTGCCCGCTGCGGTCGTCGGACATGGCGCGCTCCGCATGTCCGGTAGCGGTCAGCTGTGCCAGGCGGCCAGCCGTGATGTCGAGGCGGTTGAGCGCGAGGTAGTCCATGTTACCCTCGGCCATGACCGACGCGCTGATGCCCCCGGCCGGGACAAGGCTGTGCAGGTCGGGCGACAGCATACCCCCGGCCAGTGTCAGCAGGTCTGCCCGCCCGAGGTCGGCTTCGAGCCGTGCGGCGAGGAATCCGCCCTTGCCCTCTTCGAGTGCCGCCCAGTCGACGGCGGCACTGGCTTCTAGCCAGGAGTGGGGTGTGATAAGGGAGAGCCGGGGCAGGGAGAGCGATGCCGTGTCCATGCGGACGCTTCCCGTGAGCGACCCGACGGCGAAGCCGCTCCGCTCGACGAAGGCCAGGCGGCGGAGGTTGAGGCCGAGTGTCCCGGCGGAGTCGTAGGAAACGGAGTCGACGCGCAGGTCGAGCTCGTCGACGGCGATGTGGTTCGGGTCGAGGCCGCGTATCAGGCAGATGGCCTGCGGCACGTCGTAGGTGGCGGAGGAGCGGTCGAGGGCGAGAGTGCGCACGCCGTAGTAGCCGCGCCCCGTGTCGAAACGCCCGCCGCGCACGGTTCCCCGCCCGATGTAAGCACCGATGTGCATGGAGTCGCCCGGCATCCGGAGCGCCACCCGCGTATCAAGGATGTCGGCACGGCGCAGGTGGATGTCCCATTGGCTGGGTGCCGAGGGGGTGGTGTCTTCGCGGGCAGTGTCGCCAAGCTCCACCAGGAGGTCGGTGTTTTTGAGCAGGATACGGTCGATGAGCACGAGCTCCTGTTTCAGGTTCACACCTCCCGGCAGGGCGGTGCGCAGCTGGCCTACGTAGCCGCGTATGTGGGTGTCGGGGATGAGGTCGAGGGTGTTGATGCGGGCTTCTGTCAGGTAGGCCACTTTCATCTCGGCGCGTCCGTAGACGAGCGGCCAGAGACGCACGCCCAGTCGCAGGGAGCGGGCATCGAGCAGGGTGTCGCCGCCCATGATGGCTTGCATGTCGCCCAACGCAAGGTCGAACGGGAAAGCCAGCCTGACGTATCCGATGTGGATGTCCATGCCCGTGTCGTCGGAAAGGGCGCGCGTCGTGCGCTCCACGGCGAAACGTTGCACGGGCGGGATGTAGACGAGCACGCCCAGCACGAGGGACAGCACGATGGGCGTGGCCACGATGATGCCCACCCATTTGAATATTTTGCGTATCAGTCTTCGTTTGCGCATAGTTCCTAAGACAAAGGTAGTGAATACTTGTAAAATGTTTTCCCGTTAAAGGTGAAAAACTGAGAAGGTATTGGACGTTTTTCCCACTTTCCGTCCGTTTTGACTGTCCGGCGACCCGT
>CAZYHW010000024.1:5772-12318 GCA_964647405.1 uncultured Prevotellamassilia sp. | reverse complement strand
AAGGTATTGGACGTTTTTCCCACTTTCCGTCCGTTTTGACTGTCCGGCGACCCGTTCTGTCTATCCGGCGACTTGTTCAAACTATCCGGCGACCCGTCATACCGAAGTTCCCATGAGGCACAAAAAAACGCCGGTGCCCGTTGTGGGGCATACCGGCGTATCGGGTGTTTACGGCGAGGGAATCAGCCTCGTGCCGCAGTGGTTAATCCTGGTTCTCTTTCTTGTGCTGCACGATGGCGTCGACGACGGCCACGGCGGTGATGTTGACCACGTCGCGGACGGAGCAGCCGAAGTCGGTGAAGTGAATGGGCTTTTTGAGACCCATCTGGATGGGGCCGAGCACCTCAGCGTCGTCCGTGGCAGCCTTTATCATCTTATAGGAAGCGTTGGCGGCGGTGAGGTTGGGGAACACGAGGGTGTTCACGTCCAGTCCTTTCAGTCTGGTGAACGGATAGCTCTCGTCGCGCAGCTCCTTGTTGAGCGCGAAGTTGACCTGCATCTCCCCGTCGATGGCCAGGTCGGGATTTTCTTCCTGCATCTTCCTGACGACTTCGTGTGCGCTGGCGGGACTTCCGAACTCGTCCGCACCGAAGTTGGAGTAGGAGATGACGGCCATGACCGGCGTGCGGTTGAAGAAGCGCACGGTCGACGCGCTCAGGCGTGCGATGTCGAGGAGGGTGGCTGTGTCGGGATGGCGGTTGATGAGTGTGTCGGCCACGAAGTACGTGCCTTTCTTCGAGTTGATGAGGTGCATGGTCCCGAAGTGTTCGTATCCTTCGCGTATGCCGATGACTTCCTTGGCCACCTTAATGGTGTTGGTGTATTTGGTGTACAGTCCCGTGATGAAGGCATCTGCGTCGCCCGTCTCGACCATCATCATGCCGAAGTAGTTGCGTTCGTACATCTTGTCGATGGCCTCTTGCAGCGTGTAGCCCTCGCGTTGTTTCTTTTCGGCGAGAATCTTGGCATATTCGAGCCTGCGTTCGGACTGGTCGTCGTTCCGGAGGTTGATAATCTCGATGCCGTCGAGCTTGAGTTTGAGTTCTTCGGCCATGTTGCGTATCTGCACGTCGTTGCCCAGGAGGATGGGGTGGCAGATGCCTTCCTCGTGTGCCCTGACGGCGGCTTCGAGCATGGTGGGGTGCGTCCCCTCGGCGAAGACGACGCGTTGCGGATTGAGGCGCGCCGTGTCGTAGAGGTTCTGGGTGAACTTGCTTTCCTGTCCCATGAGTTCGCGCAGCCGGGTGCGGTAGGCCTTCCAGTCGGTGATGGGTTTGCGCGCCACGCCACTCTCCATGGCTGCCTTTGCCACGGCCATGGACACTTCGGTGATAAGGCGCGGGTCGACGGGTTTCGGGATGAAATAGTCCGGCCCGAAGGTGAAGTTACGCACGTGGTAGGTGCGGTTGACGATATCGGGCACGGGGCGTTTTGCCAGGTCGGCTATGGCGCGTGCGGCAGCCAGCTTCATCTCCTCGTTGATAGCGGTGGCTGCCGTGTCGAGCGCGCCGCGGAAGATGTAAGGGAAGCCGATGACGTTGTTAATCTGGTTGGGATAGTCGGTGCGCCCGGTGCTCATGAGTACGTCGGGGCGGGCAGCCTTGGCATCCTCGTAGGAAATTTCGGGAACGGGATTCGCCAAGGCGAAGATAATGGGCTTTTCGGTCATGGAGCGAACCATGTCGGCCGTCAGCACGTTGCCTTTCGAGAGTCCGACGAAGACATCAGCCCCCCGCATGGCCTCTTCGAGAGTATGTACGTCGCGGCGGTCGGTTGCGAACTCACGTTTCTGTTCTGTCAGGTTCGGCCGGTCTGTCGTAATGACACCTTTCGAGTCGAGCATGACAATGTTTTCTTTCCGTGCGCCGAGCGAGCAGTACAGGCGGGTGCAGGAAATGGCGGCGGCACCTGCGCCGTTGACCACTATTTTGACTTTGGCGATGTCCTTACCGGCCACTTCGAGCGCGTTGATCAGTCCGGCGGCCGATATGATGGCCGTGCCGTGCTGGTCGTCGTGCATGACGGGGATGTCGAGTTCTTCTTTGAGCCGGCGTTCGATTTCGAAGCACTCCGGGGCTTTGATGTCCTCGAGGTTGATGCCTCCGAAGGTCGGGGCGATGGCTTTGACCGCCTCGATGAACTTCTCGGGGTCTTTCTCGTTCACTTCGATGTCGAAGGCATCGACTCCGGCGTAAATCTTAAAGAGCAGAGCCTTGCCCTCCATAACGGGTTTCCCCGCCATGGCTCCGATGTCGCCAAGTCCGAGTACGGCTGTTCCGTTGGAGATGACGGCCACGAGGTTCCCCTTGTTGGTGTAGCGGTAAGCGTCGTCAGGAGTTTTCTGTATTTCGAGACACGGTTCGGCCACACCGGGCGAGTAGGCCAGTGACAGGTCGGTCTGGGTGCGGTAGGGTTTTGTCGGGACGATTTCTATCTTCCCCGGTTTGCCCTCGGCGTGGTAGCGCAGGGCGGCTTCTCTTGTGATTTTTACCATATGTGATGATAGATCTGATTATTCGTCTTTCGTTGCGTGCAAAGTTAGGCAATAAGTTGACGACAACAACAAAACGGGGACGCTCTTTTACAGCTGTCCCCGTTAAATTAGGATAAACCCGGCGTGTCTCCGCCCGGGTCAGAAGCGATAAGTGGCCGTTAGGCCGAAGTTCCAGAATCCCTGAGTGACGATACCGGAATCGTTGCCCACGACGATAGCGATTATGGGACGGTAGTCCAGTCCGAGCGTCACGGGTGCGCCCTTGAACGTGATGCCGAAGCCCAAGTCGGCTGTCGGGCCGAAGAGGAATCCCTCGTGGTCGTGGTTGGAGAGGCCGCCCACGGCACCTCCGACACCACCCCAGAGCTTCCACGTGCCGCCGCGTGGCGTCCAGTTGCTCCATTCGCGTATGTTCCAGTTGTATATGGCACTGGCCGAGAAGCCGTCGCCGAAGTTGAACACTCCGGCAGTGACATCGAGGAAGTTGCGCTGGCTGAAATGATATTGGTATTCCAAATCAACCGTGGCTCCACCGAAGTGCAGACCCAGGGCGTGCGGGGTGCGTTGTGCCCAGCCGGTGAGCGCGATGCACGCGAACAGCAGGGAGAAAATCGTTTTCTTCATGTTGGTTTAATTAAGTGAGTTAATATTGAACAGTCCTTATACGGATTACAAAGATATAAAAAAGGAACGCAAATCTTGCCGTCGCCGGGGCGGAAATGTCATCCGGGGGAGTTTTGTCGCTTCCCGGGGAAGCCGTGTCAAGTCGGCGACTCGTGGTGACAAGTCGCCGACCCCTTGCGATTAGTCGGCGACCCGTCACGGCAGACAGCCGACCCGTCTTTCCGCAGTTTCCGCCCCGTCGCCCCGGCTTCCCCGCCGTGTTTTTCCACGTTCCGGAGGATGTGTCCCGGCAGGGTAACGTTCTTTTCTGTTTGGACTTTCCCTTGCTGCCGGAGGCGTGATGCGTCACACCACGTCGCCGGACGGTAGGACGAGGCACGCCGCATTTGGCGGACGCAGGGGCTTTCCCGCCTCTGGCGTTTGCGAGAAGAGGCAACGGACTGGGAGCGATGAATGGCGTGCCGGGAGGTTCGGGGAATTTTTTTAAGTGAAAACTTTGTCTACTTAAATAGTTTTTATTTGTATCTTTGCAGCAAGCAACATGAGATGACGATATGGACGTAACGCCCTCTGCCCATTCAGCTGCGGTTCAACGTGCCCGCATACTCGACAAGTCGTTCGACCTTTTTCGTCAGCACGGTATCAAGGCGGTCACGATGGACTCCATCGCCCATGCCCTGAGCGTGTCGAAACGGACGATATACCAGATGTTCAGCGACAAGGAGACGCTCCTCGTCGAGGCCATGCAACGTGCCCGCGAGGCGGAGCGGGAAGAGATGGAGCGGATAACGGAGATGTCGTCCAACGTGCTCGAAATCCTGCTCATCTCCTTGGAGAGGAGAATGCAGGATATAGAGTCGATGAACCTTGTGTTCTTCCAGGACGTGTTGAAGTACGAGCGCGTCATCCGCTACTTGGACGATTGCGAGCGCGCCGATGCCGACAGTGCGGTGGAGTTCTTGCAGCGTGGCGTGGAGCAGGGCTTCTTCCGCGACGACGTCGACCTGCGCCTCTTCTTCTGGCTGATCAGCGCGCAGGTCAAGCAAATCGTCGGCTACCACGTCAACAACGGCCACAACCTGCGCCATCTTTTCCTGAACTCCATCCCCGTCAGCCTGCGTGGGCTGGCCACGCCCGAAGGGCAGCGGCTGATTGACGCTTTCGTGAAGAAATATCCGCGGAGCACGCCTCCGGCACCGGCCGACCGGTGAGGCGACCGCCCCGTCCGCCCTCCTGCGCACAGGGTCGGCGGGACGTATTCTCTTGTTTCGCGTACGGGGATTCCGGATAATTCCTTATATTTGTCGGGAATCCTATCGTATATAAAACGGCATACCATGTGGCTGACTGTTATCCTCTGGGTCGTTCTGGCCATTTACCTCTGTATCGTTTTGGGTACAGTCCTCGTTGTCGTACTTGAGAACCGCCAGCCCGTCAAAACTATCGCCTGGACGCTCGTGCTGGTCACGCTGCCCGTCATTGGGCTGGTGTTCTTCTACTTCTTCGGACAGAACGTCCGCAAGGACCGCATCATCCACCGCCACACGCCGCCGCTCAGCCTGCGCAAGCTCCTCGCGGCCACCATACACCGCTCGTCGGCCGCCCTGCCCGCGCACTATGCCCCCGTGGTTCAGCTCTTCGAGCAGCTGAACCTGGCCGTGCCGTTCAGCGACAACCGCATCGACATTTATTCCGACGGCCGCTCCTTTACCCTTGCCCTGCTCGCCGCCATCGGTGAGGCGCGCCACCACATCCATTTGCAGAGCTACATTATCGACGACGACTGTGTGGGGCGACTGGTGGCCGACGCGTTGCTGGACAAGGCCGCGCAGGGGGTCGAGGTGCGCCTCGTCTACGACGACGTGGGCTGCTGGAATGTGGGGCATGCCTTCTTCGACCGCCTCATGGCGGGCGGCGTGGAAGTCGAGGCCTTCCGCCCCGTGCGCTTCCCGAGCCTCACGCACCGGGTGAACTACCGCAACCACCGCAAGGTCTGCATCGTGGACGGACGGGTGGGCTTCGTCGGCGGGATGAACCTGGCGCGGCGTTATGTGAGCGGTGTCGACGGCACGGACTGGCGCGACATGCATCTGCGTATCACAGGCCCCGCCGTCCTCGGCCTGCAACGTGTCTTTCTCTTGGACTGGGGCTTTGTCGGACACCGCTTGCGAACCGACAGCATCTACTATCCTGACATCCGGCTGGCCGATACGACCGGGGGCGACATCGTTCAAATCGTCACGAACGACCCCGGCGGCCGCTGGCCCGACATTATGTACGGCCTGACGTGGGTCATACAGAACGCCCGCCGCTATCTTTACATCCAGACGCCTTATTTCATGCCCACCGAGCCTGTCCTGCAAGCCTTGCAGACGGCTGCTCTCTCCGGGGTCGACGTCAGGCTTATGGTGCCCTTGAAGCCCGATGGCTTCTGGCTACGCTGGGCCAACGATTCCTACTTCACTGATGTCCTCACGGCGGGCATACGCGTCTTTGCCTACGGCCCGGGTTTCCTTCACTCCAAGGCTATCGTCGCCGACGACGACTGGTGTACCGTGGGGTCGACAAACATGGACTTCCGCAGTTTCGAGAATAACTTCGAGGCCAACGCTTTTATCTATGGCCGCTCCACGGCACTCCGTGTCAAGGCCATCTTCGAGGCCGACCTGGCCTCGTGCACCGAGATACGCCTCGAAGAATGGCGGGAGCGCCCCATACGCCGCCGCCTGCTCGAATCGTTCACGCGCATCCTCTCTCCCTTGCTTTGAGCACATACATTATTACACTCCCCCGGCCATGTCGGCATATTGACCGGGGAAGGGTGTGGCATTGTCAGGGGAGAAAGAACTACGGCCTTACGTCTTACGGCAGGACGATGGTCTTCGTCTCTTTCGGCGATACGGTTATCTCTCCCTCGTAGACGGTCTTCCCGTCGCGTGTGACGGTTATCGTCTGCCGCCCGCTCGGGACGGAGTAAGTCCGACCCTTCTGCTTCGTCTTCTTCGACTTCGATTCCTTCTCGGGCTTCGCTTTCGCCACTTTCGCGTCGAACTCGTTCTTCCCGTTTACCTTGACTTTTACGTTGCCCTTGGCGTTCTTGTCGGAGCTGACGAAAATCAGTTTTGCCATGTCGCCCCCGTCGCCGTGTCCGAGGGGAGGGGTTGCCACGCAACCGGACAGCAGGATGGTGGCGACCGCCGTGAGGAACAGTTTTGCGTGCATCGTTCGTTTCATGATGGCTTGTTTTTTATTGTCGTTTACAAACATACTTATTTCCTGGCAGACGCATGGCCAATGGAGGCGGGATTTTTTACATCGGGAATCCGGAGGGGAAAAAGCGAAGCCCCATTCCGCATGAGGAACGGGGCTTCGCCTTGTAGAGATTAGTGATGACGGGCAGCGGGGATAATAGAATACTTGTCTATTTT
>CAZYHW010000024.1:3586-5672 GCA_964647405.1 uncultured Prevotellamassilia sp. | reverse complement strand
CTTGTAGAGATTAGTGATGACGGGCAGCGGGGATAATAGAATACTTGTCTATTTTACCGTCGCTTTGACGTAAGACTTTCCCGCAGGCGATTCGCTGTCTTTCTCGTATTTTGGACTGTATTTACCGGCCGGCATGTCGGAGAGGACATAGGCCGTACATTTACGTCCGGCGACAACCTTGTCCGTGAGTGCCGTGTTAATTGTTGTGGCAATAAGTCCCATCAAGCCGTTCCCGCCGGTGCTGGTGTCCACCTTGATTAGTCCCTCGCGCTGGTAGAGCGTTTCGCCCGTCTTCGTGGAGCGCAGGATATATTCGACATCGACGGTGAGCTTGCCGCCGATATTGTTCCTCTTCCACGACTTGATGATGGTGAACATGGCCGCGTCGGCTCCGAGTACTTGACGGAATGTGGAAAGGTCGGCTTCGAGGAATGGCTCGCTGTCGTAGGCGCTTTCGCTTTGGAACAATTCCATCGTCAGGTAGGGGGAGAAAACGTAATAGCCTTTCTCACAAAGTGGCATGTAGAGCGTCGTGTAAAAATAGTCTTTCGCTTCTACGGCATTTGTCCGGTTGATGGGTGGCATGATAACCACGGATACGGGCTTCTCGTCATATAGCTGGGCATACTTTGTCCCAAGCGTTGCGCTGCTGGTGCACGATGTCAGCAGTGCGGCCAAGCCAAGCGACAGGAGGATGGATATCTTTTTCATTCTTCGATTTGTTTGATGATACGTGAGATGAAGGGTTCGCTTTCCGGATAGTTCTTGATTTCGGCGCGCAGGTAGGTAAGTCCTTCCTCGGTCTTTCCTGTTTTGTAGAGGAGGTAGCCATATTCAGCGTAGAGCCCCGGAGGGACAATGCCGCGCGTGCCTTTCTGCTTTTCTACCATTTTCTGGTAGACTTCGGCCACGCGGACTTGAAGCTCGTCCGTGCTTTTCTTGCTATACTGGTAGGTGGCATCCTCGTAGTCGTACCACGAATAGAGGTTGCTCGTCGTTGTGCATGAAGCCATGGCGGCCAGGCTTATTGCCAGGAGGGTCAGTTTCTTTTTCATGGGAGAAGAATTGTTTTAGTTTCTTGTGGGGATACGAATATCTCTTTCTCGTAGAGCGTTTTGCCGTCGCGTGTGACGGAAATCCTTCTTCTGCCCGTCGGGACGGCATATGCCTTGCCCTTGCGGTTGGCTTTCTTGCTTTTCACGACTTTGGCATCAAAGGGCCACTGGCCGCTCACCTTGACCGTGACGGTCTGCCCGGCGTTCTGTCCCGGGCTGACGAAGAGCAGGTAGGCTATGTCCTCGCTTCCGCTGGCCTGCTCGACGGGCGGATAGGCTCGGCAGCTGCACAGGAGGAGTGCCAGTCCGCCCATAAGGGCTAATCTTGTTTTCATCATTTGTGGCATGGGTTATTATCAGTTCTTTTCTTCTATGATGTAGTTTTCGAGGTGTTCCGTGTCGACGGGTGTCGTGGTGTCCACCGTGACGAACGCATATTCGCTTTCCGCCGTGTCGCCGCCCGTGGCTATGACAGTCACCGTCCCGATGGCCTTGCCCGGCAGCTCTATGGTCAGGCCGGTTTGCGGGTTCTTGACGCTCTTCCCCCGTGTGAGCACGGTGAACGTGTCCCCTACGGTGATGCCTTGGCTTTCGCCCCCGGCGATGAGCACGGCATCGTCGTCGTAGGCAAGGAAGAACGTGCGCCACGGCTTGTCTGTGCATTTGTTGATGATGTTCTCCACCAGTTGGCCGATGGCCTGCGAGATAGCCTTGTCGCTCAGCGTGGCGTCATAGTCGGCTTTGCCACCTATCCCCATGGTGGTCTTGCTGGTCACTTCGGCTGTCCCGCGCGCTTCGTCGGAGTAGATGATCATTCCCGTCTGCACCTCAACCAGGCGGATGGCCACAGCGGCCTCGACCGTCTGTGTCTTGCTCGTGCTGAACACACCCGACGTTCCCGTATTTTTCCGTCCGAACTCGGTGATTGAACCGATAATCAGGTAGTCCGCCCCGATGGTGGAGAGTGCCCCCTCGCCACGCTGGCTTTCTTCGAGCAGGGAGGACAGGTCGCTCCGTTCGAGGAGGATGAA
>CAZYHW010000024.1:0-3486 GCA_964647405.1 uncultured Prevotellamassilia sp. | reverse complement strand
TTTCCTTGTCATAAGTGGTTCTCGTTATTATAGGTGGTTGTGTGTCGAAGTCTGCTTCCGGGGATGCTGCCTTTCCTAGTCCTCTGACAGAAACGGCTTGTTATTCTTGACAGACTTATGTCGCAAATTTAACTTGTTTTATTGAAGCGTTTAGGGGGGGGTAGTTAAAAGAATTTAATTAGCCGGAAAATCACGATTCGGGCTGTGAGCAGTGGCCTCGCCGCCCGCCACGGGGAGGGTTGTCGGGGTAGTCCTTTTTCGGGATGTGCTTCCGGACGGGTTTGTCCGCATTCCCGGTTGTTCTCCCTCCTGTCGTGGAAATTGCTGTCGCACAGACGGGATTTACAGGTCGGCGACTTGTCGCGACTATCCGGCGACTCGTCGTCACGGGTCGGCTGTCCGTTTTGACGGGTCGGCTGATAGATTTTTTGCACAGCCGGGGCGGAACGGCGGATTGTTCCTTATTTTCCGTACCTTTGCCGTAATGATACACGAAGCCTTGTTCCGGCTTGTCCGGGCAGAGTTCCCTTTCGAGCCGACCGTCCAGCAGGAGGCCGCCATGCTGGCTCTCTCGCGCTTTGCCACGTCGGCCGGCGTGGGCGATGCTTTTGTCCTGCGGGGCTATGCCGGTACGGGCAAGACGTCGCTCGTGTCCGCCTTTGTCCGTGCGCTCCGTCGCGTGGGTCGTCCTGTCGTGCTGCTTGCCCCGACGGGACGTGCGGCCAAGGTGTTCGCCCGCCATGCGGGGCAGGCCGCCTATACCATCCACAAGGCTATCTACCGGCAGGAGGCATTCAACGGTGAGGACACACGCTTCGAGCTCGGCTACAACAAGTTGCGCGATGCCGTGTTCGTCGTCGACGAGGCCTCGATGCTCTCCGGCCGCCCGTCGGCGGCTTCCGTCTTCGGGACGGGCTGCCTGCTCGACGACCTCGTGCGCTATGTCGGCGAGGGCGAAGGATGCCGCCTGCTCTTCGTGGGCGATACGGCCCAGTTGCCCCCGGTGGGCGAGATGGAAAGCCCCGCCCTCTCGGCCGACGCGCTGGCACGCCGCGGACTGCGTGCCTCGGGCGTGGAGCTGTCGGAGGTGGTGCGCCAGGCCGAGACGTCGGGCGTGCTCTGGAACGCTACGCGCCTGCGCCGCCTCGTGGGGCAGGGGGTGGCGGACTATCCCCGCCTCCGCACGGCGGGATTCGCCGACGTGCGCGTCGTGCCGGGCGACGAGCTCATCGAGGAACTCGTGGCAGCCTATGCCTACGGCGGGGTGGACGAGACCATCGTCGTCACGCGCTCGAACCGCCGCGCCGTCATTTACAACAACGGTATCCGCGCCCGCATCTTCGACCGTGAGGGCGAGCTCGTGCGGGGCGACTGGGTGATGGCGGTGAAGAACAATTATCACTGGACGGAGCGGGCTGCTGCCGACCTGCCCGAGGGGGAACAACTGCCGTTCGACTTCGTGGCCAATGGCGACACGGCCGAGGTGGTGCGACTGCGGAACGAACACGAGATGCACGGCTTCCGTTTCGCCGATGCCACGTTGCGCTTTCCCGACTACGGCGACAGCGAACTGACGTGCCGCGTGGTGCTCGACACACTCCAAAGCGAAGCACCCGCCATGACGACCGACGAGCGCGACCGCCTCTTTGCCGCCGTCGAGGCCGACTATGCCCACATCCATAGCCGCCGCGAGCGCATGAAACGGATACGCCTCGACCCCTATTACAACGCCCTGCAAATCAAGTACGCCTACGCCGTCACCTGCCACAAGGCACAGGGCGGGCAGTGGAGCCGCGTTTTCGTGGACCAGGGCTATCTCGGTGCGCAGCCGCCCGACGATGCTTACCTGCGCTGGCTCTACACCGCCGTCACGCGCACCTCCGACCGCCTCTACCTCGTCAATTGGCCGCGCGAGCAGACGGATGCGCCCGCGGAGGAGTGAGCCCGCAGTCCCTTTCCCGCTTCTGTTTCATCACGCGCGTCGTCCCCGTCGGTCGCTTGGCCTGCCGGGGATGTCGCGCGGTGTCGTTAATTCTGGATTACAGTAAGATAGGCGGGCACACCGCTGCCATCGACGTGTCTGCCGGTGCGCCCGCTTGCCGGGCTTGTCCGGGAAGGAAAACACAACGCCCGACCTCTTCCGCGTGTGGGTGAGGCCGGGCGTTGTGATGTATGTTTTGGAACAACGGAAACGTCAGCTCAGACCGACGATTTCGCCGTCCACGTAATCGATACGCAGAGCCTGTGGCGACTTGGGCAGTCCGGGCATGCGCAGGATGTCGCCCGCGATGGCCACAATCATTCCCGCTCCGGCGTTGATGACGACATCGCGCACGTGGAAGTCGAACCCGCTGACCGCGCCGTATTGTTTGGCATCGGCCGAGAAGGAGTATTGCGTCTTGGCGATGCAGACGGGCAGGCGACCCAGCCCGAGGGCTTCGGCCTGAGCCAGGCGGCGACGTGCGGCAGGGGCGAAGATGACGTTGGCTGCCCCGTAGATGTTCTGCGCCACCTTGGTGATTTTCTCTTCGAGCGTGTCCTCGTCGTCGTAGGCGAAGTGCAGCGGAGCCGAGGGCTGCTCCTCGATGGCGCGGACGACGGTGCGTGCCAATTCTTCCGCACCCTCTCCGCCCCGGGCGTAGGCCTCGTTGACGGCATAGGGGACGTGGAGCACGTCCTCGCAGTGGCGGCGCAGGATGTCCATCTCCTCGTCGGTGTCGGTGGCGAAGCGGTTGAAAGCCACGACGACCGTCTGCCCGAAGGAACGGAGGTTCTGCACGTGGCGGTCGAGGTTGGCCAACCCGCTGCGGAGGCCGTCGGCATTGGGTTGTGCGATGTCCGAGAGGGGTACGCCGCCGTGCATTTTCAGTCCCTGGGCAGTGGCGACGATGACGGTGAGGTCGGGTTGCAGTCCGCTTTGGCGACAGAGGATGTCGTAGAACTTTTCCGCGCCCAGGTCGGCACCGAAGCCTGCCTCGGTGATGGTGTATTCGCTGTGGCTGAGTGCCATGCGCGTGGCGACGAGCGAGTTGCAGCCGTGGGCGATGTTGGCGAACGGGCCGCCGTGCACGAGGGCGGGGGTGCGTTCGGTGGTCTGCACGAGGTTAGGCCGCAGGGCGTCACGCAGGAGTACGACGATGGCTCCGGCCACGCCGAGGTCGCCCACGGTGAAGGGGCGGTCGTCGTAGGTGAAGCCGAGGATGATGCGCTCCACGCGGCGGCGCAGGTCGGCTTCGTCCTCCGCCAGACAGAGGATGGCCATCAGCTCCGAGGCCGGCGTGATGTCGAAACCGCTCTCGGCGGTGACGCCGTTGGTTCGTGGCCCCAACCCGGTGACGATGGAGCGGAGCGAGCGGTCGTTCACGTCGAGCACGCGCCGCCACAGCACCTCTTTGAGGGCGAATCCGTCGGCCTGGTGTTGGTAGATGTAGTTGTCGAGCAGGGCGGAAATCATGTTGTGCGCCGAGGTGATGGCGTGGAAGTCGC
>CAZYHW010000023.1:0-23109 GCA_964647405.1 uncultured Prevotellamassilia sp. | reverse complement strand
ACATCCCGCAAGAGTTTCAAAGAATCCGGATTCTGCTGCACAAACGTATCTATATGCCGGATACGTTTCTCTGCCAGAATTTCGTTCACTGCGATCAGGATTCCCGTCTCCTCTACATTCCCGAAATCATGGTTAATCGCCGTTCCGAACATACGCATCGTCGGGCTCAACCCCATATAAGCGTTCACCAGGGGGGGGATATTGAATCCAAGACGGCGCACCTCGCGGTTCAGTATCTTGTAATCAGTTTTGAAGTCATCTTCACAGAACAGGTCTTTCAGTCGATCGACCGGCGTTTCGTAGGAAATAGGATGTATCGGGACGACCAAAGCATCCTTGTCTCCGAAATGCTTGTTAAGGAAGAAAAGTATCATGTCACGCGCTACCCGGTTAAACGAGGGATACATCGTCATTTTCCCGAAGAAGAACTTCAAGCCAGGAATGACGACCGTCAAGGCTCCCAGTCCGTCCCACAGGTTATCCAAAGCGAAAAGCCCCTTGCTCTGCTGCCGTGTGTTTTGATACTCCAACGTGACGAACGAGCGACCGAGTTCGACCGTATTCCGCATATAATCGTTCACGAACTCGTCCGAGAAATGGAACATATGGCTCGTGGCCAATATGGGCTGCCCCGAAATATCCAGACGGATTTCACGTCCGGGCAGGAAACGATAGCCTCCCAATATCTCCTCACTTTCCGGACTCCAAACAATAAGCTGGTAATACGCATTCTCGCCTGTGTCGAACTCATCCAAGTCCAACGACTTTCCCGTACCTCCGCCTGCTGCCCGGAAAGCGATTTCGCGCAAGCGTCCTATCTCACGCACGACACCGGGCGCTTGCTTATACGTCACGATGTAGATTTCATTATTGCTTTTATTTGTCGCTCGCAACCGGCGTTCTGGGGTCAATTCCGATTTCAGGACTTCCCGGTCGACTGGCAATATGATCTCTTCCATTGTTATATTATTGTCTCCTTACAACAACTTCCAGTTAAAACTCCATCCGTCGCGTTTCTCACAGCTCGTACACCCGTTCTCTCACCCATGCCGCCCACTCGGACGGAGTGCGCGACTTGTCGAAAGTCTGCCACGGGATGGGAGTGCCGATTTTCACCGGAAATGACTTATGGGTATTCTTGTACATTTCGTCGACCAGGAACAGCATCGCGACGTTGAATTTGATGCCCAGCCATTCGCATACATTGGCCAAACCATAAAAGAACGAGGAATTCCTCCCCCCGAAATGTATAGGAACCACGTCACGCTGCGTCTCTATGCTTTTGGTCACGAAAGTCTTGCGCCAGGCAATGTCCCGCACCACACCCCGATGCCTCCGCGAGCACAGTCCTGCGGGGAACATGATGATGTGGTTGTCGCCCCGGAAGCCCGCCTCGACCATCGCGGGGAAATCACGGCTTTGGGCACCCGTCTTGTTTATCGGGATACACAATGGTGCCAGTCCCCGGAGGTTCATCAGCAAGTCATTTACCAGATAGCGAACCCGGCCGTCGTAGTGCCGCCCGAGGATGGCTCCCAGCGCAACCCCGTCAATACCACCGAGCGGATGGTTGCTCACGAATGTATATAAACGGTTGTCGTCCGGGGAGGGCAAGTTTTCCAGACCCTCCACTTGCAAATCCATGTCGAGGTATTCCACACAGGCTTCCAGCCAAGGCACGCCCGACAAATGGGAAGAACGTTCCAAAAACCGGTTTACTTCCTCTTGATGAATGATTTTCTTTAACCACGAGACGACCCACCCTGGTACTTTCCGAGCCTTCTCCCCGGCTTTTTCCCGTAAGATTTGCTCTACGTCAACTGTGAAAATCGTACTACCGTTCATTCTCCGTTACGATTAAGAGCCGCGCAAAATTAAGCAATTTTATTGAGCGTCCCGTCTACATCTCCACAAAAGTTTCGCTACATTTGCCTCTGGATGCACACCTTAACATTAGTAACCATAGAATTCGCGGCGGCAGCTCACCTGATGATGAGCCTCGTCCTTTTCTTCTTTGCCCGCCGGAGAGTGAGCTATCTGTCACAGGCTTGGATTATGCTAATCTTCTGCCTGATATATTGTGGTGCCCTTTTCTATATATATACTCAGGACATTCCCCCCTTGGGAATCCTTCACCCGGTTCTGTTGCTTCTCCTCGTGGCCACGTCATTCTTGCAGAGCATCTACCCTCTGGGAATCTGCATGCCCGGATACCTGCAATGGGGACGGATGTGGGCCTACGCATCGCCGGCGGTCGTCTTGATTCTCCTCTACGCCGGAGGCTTCATTGCGGGCAGCGACATGGTGAGAGTGTACGACGCCTATGATTTCCGGGAGTATCTTCTGAGCGGGGATATCATCCTGCGAATAGCCTCACTCATTCTCTCCATATATTATATTGTGAATATCTTCCGCCTGCCCCACCGCCTGACGCAGCAAATCGAGCTACCCCGCTGGATTATCACTTACGGCATCGTGTTGGGCTTGGTTGCCCTGCTGTTCGTCCTGCTGACTATCCATTTCAGCCAGCCGGGGCTCATCGTATATATCCTGCTTTTCACGCTGGTCAACATGTTCCTGTTCTTCCGCATCCTGACCCCCGTGTTCCACGCCCTGCCCCAACCGCCGCTCCGCGAAGTGGACAAGCGGCCAACCGTCGAGGAGATCTCGCATTCGGAGCAAAACGACTTCAACGAGGCGAACGTGCAGCGTTTCCAGGTGCTTGAATTCCTCATGCAGCACGAACGTCCCTGGCTCGACAGCCAATTCACGCGCGACCGCCTCTGCCGGCATACGGGGCTGAACCGCCACCTCGTCCTGCAAGCCCTGCGGAGCCAAGGATACAACGACACGCACGAATACATCTACCGATACCGGGTCGAGGAGCTGAAACGCCTCATCCTGAATGGCGAAATCACAAACCTGCAACAGTGCGACAAGGCCGGATTCCGCTCCATAAAGACAGCATCAACCAACTTCGAGCGGATGGAGAACGTGCCGTTGGCCGAATGGTTCAACAAGCATCGTCCCGTTGTCGCTCCCGCACAAGAGGAGGACGCATCCACAAGAGGAAACGCCGCTCCGTCGGACGCGGAAGCCCCTCACGAAAGCATTCCCGGCAACTCCTGACCCCGCTTCCTCCAACAGTCGTTCATGGCGGCAGGTTTCAGCATACATTTTGCCATGCTGTTTTTTCCTGCTACTTTTGCTTACACATTTGACATACTTCCCGTCCATGAGAAGTGCCTGTTTCGCAATATGTTTCCTATTCCTCTCCATGTGCCTCGCCGCCTCATGCTCGCGGTCAGCGCGTCCGCCGCGCGACGTGGCTTCATGCGTTGACTGGAAAGACGGGGACATCGTGTTCCGCCGCGGGACGGGCATCGCCGGACATACCGTCGTGGCACTCGATGGCGACGCGGCGTATTCGCACATCGGAATAATTGTGCTCAAAGGCGACAGCCCGATGGTGGTTCACGCCGTTCCCGGCGAGCCGGACTATGACGGGGATGTCGACCGGGTCAAAATGGAACCGGTAAACTCCTTTTTCAGTTACGGCCGAGCCTCAGAGGGTGCTGTCATGCGCCATCCATCGTCCAAACTGGCGGAAAAGGCTGCCCGGGTGGCACTCAACACCCACGAGAACGGCGTATTGTTCGACCACTGCTACGACGACAGCGACACGACGAGCTTCTACTGCACAGAACTCGTCACTTTTGCCTACTCCCGAGCCGGACTGCCCCTCGATGTCCCCCGCCACACCGTCCACCTGCCGGGCGTGGCGGAAGAAGTCGTGTTCCCCTCGGACGTGGCCGCCTGTCCGGAACTTCAACTTGTCTATCATTTCTAATTCCTTACTCAAAAAACAAAATCATGAAACACATCCTGACTTTGATGGCTGCCTTCTGCGCCGCACTGATGTTCACCGCCTGCTCGTCAAACACCCCTTCGGACATTGCCGGTAAGTCCATCGAATACCTCAAAGAGCAGAAATTTGACAAATATGTCGACCTGATCTACGTGAGCGACGCACAGAAAAGCAATGTGGAGAAGCTGCAAAACGAGAAAGAGGCCTACGCAGAACTGTTGGAGGAGAAGTACACGAAATCCATGGAAAAGAACGGCGGGATAACCGGATATTCCATCGTCTCGGAGGAGATAGCTGATGACGGGGAGAGCGCAATTGTCATGATGGACGTCACGTATGGAAACGGAGACACCCGCACACAAAACGTCAAGCTGCGGAAAGACAGCGACGACAACTGGAAAATCGACATGGGCAAGTAACCTGCCGGGGGAAAGCGACTGCCATGGGCAGATGTTCATGGCAGAATCTCTCTGCCCGGAAGGTCTGTGCACATCCATCCTTGGGTAAAAGAAGAAAAGAGGCTGCGGGAAAATATTGCAGCAGCCCTGCGTCCTCACAGTGCGCCGTTAATGTATTAGGGGTCGGCTGACAGATTTATCTGTCAGCCGACCCCTAAATTCTATCCGCCTGCTTGTTTGAACTTATCCGCCGACCCGGCAGGTGGACATGCCCTCCCGGCAGGCACAGCGGAACAAGAAGGGTAAGCGTCAATGCTTATCCCACGTTTTGTAAGGATTCACGCGCAAACGCGAATTATAGTAGCGTTCATCTCCTGTCACTTCACGACCGATGAAAGCGGGTTTGACATACGCCTCGTCGGCTGTCGCCAACTCTACTTCCGCGACCACGAGACCTTCATTGTCGCCCAGGAACTCGTCGACCTCGAATGTGTGCTTGCCGCTGGGAACCAGCCATCTCACCTTCTCCACAATGCCCGGCTCGCAGAGACGAAGCAACGAGAGTCCCTCGTCGAGTGTGATTTCCTTCTCAAATTCGTAACGCGACAAGCCACCATCGACCGACGGTCCCTTGATGGTCAGGAACGCACGGTCGTCACACAACCGCACCCTCACCGTTCGGCCATGCGCACTGCATATGTAGCCTTGCGCCATACGGTGATGCGAAACTGCCTGACGCTTATAGGAATCGTCAACGACCAGGAATTTCCGCTCAATCTCTATACTCATCTATCCGGCAACGAGATAGTAGGCAATCAAGGCGAGCACCATCAGGACAATCAGGCCGATGAAAATCCCGTTGATTATCCTGCGTGCCTGCCGTGCCTGGCGGGCATCTCGGGCGGTGGCTTTCAGTTTGCTCTTCTGGCTCATGGTATTAGTTTTTAAGTATGTGTATTTTTTCGCCTACCCCTTTTGTCCGTCAGCATCCTGCCCGGAGAACTCCATGAGGTAAGCCTTGATGAATCCGTCTATCTTGCCGTCCATCACGCCGTTCACATCGCTCGTCTGGAAACCGGTCCGGTGGTCCTTGACACGCCGGTCGTCGAACACATAACTGCGTATCTGGCTACCCCACTCTATCTTCTTTTTCCCGGCCTCTATCTTGGCCTGTTCGGCACGCCGTTTCTGCAAGGCTCTGTCGTAAAGCTGCGAACGGAGCAGGCGCATGGCATTTTCGCGGTTTTCAAGTTGTTTCCGGCTCTCGGTGTTCTCAATCAGGATCTCCTCTTCCTCGCCCGTGTCGGGGTCTTTGTATTGGTAGCGGAGGCGTACTCCTGTCTCCACCTTGTTCACATTCTGTCCGCCGGCGCCGCCCGAGCGGAAGAGGTCCCAACTGATTTTCGAGGGGTCGATATAGACTTCTATCGTGTCGTCGACCAAGGGGGTGACGAACACCGAGGCGAATGAGGTCATCCGCTTCCCTTGGGCGTTGTAGGGGGAGACGCGCACCAGGCGGTGGACACCGTTCTCGCTTTTCAGGTAACCATAGGCGTACTCGCCCTCTATCTCCATCGTCACGGTCTTGATGCCCGCCTCGTCGCCGTCCTGCAAGTTGGAGATAGAGACTTTGTAACCATGGGCTTCGGCATAACGCATATACATCCGCATGAGCATCTCCGCCCAGTCCTGGCTCTCTGTCCCTCCCGCGCCGGAATTAATTTTCAGCACGCAATCCATCGAGTCCTCTTCCTGTCTCAGCATGTTTTTCAGTTCGAGAGCCTCGACGGCCTCCGTCGCGTGCTGGTAGGCAACGTCGACTTCTTCTTCGCTGACCGTTCCTTCCTTGTGGAACTCGAAAGCCAGTTCCAACTCTTCGGCGAGCATCCTGACTTCCTTGTAGCCCGTAATCCATTTTTCGAGCGACTTGACCTTGCGCATCTGCTCTTCGGCGCGCTTGGCGTCGTCCCAGAACCCCGGGGCTTGCGTCCGCAATTGTTCCTCTTCCAGCTGGATGGTCTTAGCGTCTATATCAAGATAACGCGCCAGGGCATCGGCGCGTTCCTTGACGGATTTCAACTGTTCGACAGTAATCATCGTCCTGTTTTTGGCTGTAAAGTTACAATTTTCAGTTAAAAGGGAATAACAGGGGCAGGACAAAAACCATCACGATGCCCATGGCGAGCTGCAAGGGCAGTCCCACTTTCACGAAGTCGGCAAAGGTATATTGTCCGGCCGGCATGACGAGCGCGTTGGGCGGCGTGGAGAAAGGCGAGGCAAAGCACATGCTCGACGCAACAGAGACCGCGAACAGGAACGCAGCCGGATGCACCCCCATGCCCACCGCAGCACTCAGCGCAATGGGTGCCATCAGGACGGTGGTCACGGTGTTACTGATGAACATCGTCATGAGCGACGTAACGAAATAGATACCGGCCAGCAGGATATAAGGGCCATAGCTACCCAACCCGTTGACCAGCGAGCCCGACACCAAGTCCGACACGCCTGTCTTCTCGAGAGCCGTCGACATCGGCAGCATCGCGGCAAAGAGTACGATGCTTTCCCAGTTTATCGTCTTGTAAGCAGCCTCCACGTTCCGGATACATCCCGTTATCACCATCAACACGGCAGCCACCATGACGGCCGTCACCGGTGCCACGGGAATGGCATCGAGTGCCATGGCCAATACCATGGCGACAAGGATGAAGCAAGCCAACGGAGCCTTGTAGTCGAGCGTCACGCGGGCGGCCTCGTCTTCGGGTTGTCCCAGCACGACCCACTCTTCGCCTCCTTGCCGGCTCAGGCGGGCTATGTTTTCCCACGTGCCCTGAACCAATAGCACGTCGCCGCTATGGAGACGGACATCTTTCAGGTTGTCGAGCAAGTAGTGGTTATCGCGCCGCACGCCCAATACGTTGACATCGTACATGGTTCGGAACTCCACTTCCTTCAACGTGCGGTTCAACAGTTTGGAAGTCGGCATCAGTACAATCTCCGCAATACCTACGTCGTAGAAATGCAGTCCGCCGTCGCCTTTCTTCTCTGTGACGGCCTGCAAGCCGTATTCCTGTGCGAATGCCTTGACCTTCGAGTGGTCCTGGGCTATGATATAAATCATGTCGCCAGCCTCGAACGCGACATCGCTACCGGCCGTGTATTGGCGGACACGCTTCAAAAGCGGCCCACGCGACGTATCCTCACGCCGCACTTCTATGACCGTCAAGCCATAACGCCGGAACACGTCGAGCGTCACGACAGTCTGCCCGATAATCGGAGAGCCCTCCGGAACGTTGAGGCGGGACAGCCCGGCGGTCACCTGGTACTCGTCCACCAACTGGTTCAAGGTCTTTCCTTTCTTCCGTTCGCCTTTCTTCGCCCGCGACCCTGAGAGGAACCAGCGGGTCAACGGGATGAGCAACACCGTCCCCACGACGACGCAGACCAGTCCCACGGGGGTGAAAGAGAAGAACGAAAGCTCGCCATAACCGGCCTGGGCAAGCGTGTCACTGATGATAAGGTTCGGCGGCGTACCGATGAGCGTCATCATTCCTCCCATACTGCTGGAAAAAGCCAAGGGCATCAAGAGACGTGAGGCAGGCACGTTGGCCGTCTTGGCCATGCTGACAACTATCGGCAGCATCAAGGCGACGGTACCGGTGTTGCTCACGACCGAACCGACGAGAGCCGTCACCAGCATCACCAACAGGTAGAGTTTCATCTCGTTCGTGCCGGCCCATCGCAGGACTTGATGGCTCATCTGCTTGGCCAAGCCTGTCTGGAACACGGCACCGCTGACCACGAACAGACCGGCCATCATGATGACGACGGAACTGGAAAATCCGGCTAACGCTTCCTCGGGTGTCAATACCCCTGTCAGGACAAGCGACAAGAGGGCACACAGCGCCACAAGGTCGGAACGGACACGTCCGGCCATGAAGAAGACCGCTGCCACGACAAGTACCAATAATGTGATAGTCATGAAGTAATGTTGTATGTTTTAACTGTTCTTTTTAGTTGTTCTACTTCTCTTCTCTGTATGCATGACGATGAATATACCTCCAAGGCCGGACGGGCGAAACCGGCTTTTGCTCCGCACAGACAGGCACGGAGAGGCCTGCCGCACACCGCCCTCATAGTCATGAGGGGTGCTCGGCCTCAGCCTCGGCATACATCCGGGCAATGTCCGCCGCATAATGCTCATAGACCACCTTGCGGCGAATCTTCAACGTGTTCGTCATCTCCCCTTTCGCCAGGGTGAACGGTTCGGGGAGCAGGATGAAACGCTTGACACGCTCATAGTTGGCCAAGTCTTGCTGGAGCGTGTTTATGCGATCCTCCACGAGGTGGATGACCTTGGGCTCACGGCACAACCGGGCGTGGTCGGAAGCATCCAGTCCCTGTTCGTGGGCGAACTGTTCGAGCAACGCGAAATTCGGCACGATAAGAGCCGATACGAATTTGTGCTCGTTGGCCACGATGACTACCTGGTCTATATAACGGTCTACGACAAGTTTTGTCTCGATTAGCTGGGGCGCGATGTATTTCCCGTTCGATGTCTTGAAGAGGTCCTTGATGCGGTCTGTCAGATACAGCTCGCCGTCTTTCAGGTAGCCGGCATCGCCCGTATGGAACCAGCCGTCCGCGTCGATGGCCTCCTGCGTGGCCGCCGGTTTGTGGTAATAACCCGGCGTTATCGTCTTTCCCCGCAACAGGATTTCGCTATTCTCGCCGATGCGCACCTCGAGCCCGTCGATGATGCGCCCGACAGAGCCTATGTGATAGGGTTTACCGGGTATGTCGCACGACACCGTGGCCGTCGATTCCGTCAGTCCGTAGCCCACCACCATGCCCAGCCCGGTGGCATGCACGAACTCCTCGACCACGGTGGGGACGGCAGCCCCCGCCGTGGGGAAGAGACGGCCGCGTTCAAGGCCGAGCTCGTGCTTCAAATAGGCGATGACCGTGCGTTCAAAGAACTTGAACTTCATGGTAAGCCCCAGCGGCGGCACCGCTCCCTGCGACTTGTATTCCATGTACTTCTTCCCGTTCCTGAGTGCGGAAGCAATCAGCCGCCGCTCCGTGGCCGTCCCGTTCTCCATCCTGTCCAGCACGGCCTGGTACACTTTCTCCCAGAAACGGGGCACGGCGCACATGCACGTCGGGTGGACTTCTTTCAGGGATTGGAGCACGTCGGTCGGCCGCAGGTTGATGGCCAGCTGCGCCCCGACGGCCAGTCCGAAGTAGGACCAGGCCCGTTCGAACACATGGGTGAATGGCAGGAAGTTCAGCTGGATGTCCTTTTCGCCGAGGGGAAGAAAGAGGCCGTTCGAGCGGAATGCCTCATTGTACATTCCCGCCGTGAGCATCACGCCCTTGCTGTTGCCCGTCGTCCCGCTCGTATAGAGGATGTTAATCAGGTCGTCGAACGAGGCGTCGGCCTGCCGGCGTTTCCGCTCCGCCTCGTGGGCAAGGTCGTCGCCCCAGCGGAGGAATTCGTCGAAGTAGACGGACAAATGGTCACTGGCTTTCTTCCGCACGGACGGGTCGAAGATGATGATTCTCTCCAAGGTCGGGCAAAGGGGCATCACGCCGAAAGCCACGTCATACTGCTCCTGCTCGCCCACGAAGACGAACCGCACACTCGCGTCGTGAATCATGTATTTCACCTGCGCCCCGCTGCTCGTCGCATAGAACGGGATGGTAACCGCACGGATGCCGTATGCGCCGAAGTCCACGTAGAGGCTTTCCGGCTTGTTCTGCGAAAAGACTGCCACGTTCTCCTGGACGCCCACGCCCAGGGAGAGCAACGCACGCGCCACGGAATCCACCGTGCGGGCAAAGCGGTTCCACGACACGGGAATCCATTTCCCCGCCTCATAATCGCGATAGGAAAGCACCGTGCGCTCGCCATAACGCTGCGCCTGCTCCTGAATCAAGCGGGACATGTGGCAATTCGTCAGCATAGCCTGAACTTTTCTTGTTGGACACAAATTTACAATATTTTTCCTTTCCTGCCCTATCCCATCCGCCTTTTCTGGCCACTTTCCGCCCTGCCTGCACCACCATGGGCGCGGACGGACATGGCGGTCACGCATACGAAACGGGAACAGGAGGCGGAAAAAAATCGCGGTTTCATCGAGGAAAACGCCGCTCCGCCGGGTTGGGGAACGGGGTCGCCTCCGTCCCGGACAGCATCGGTCGCCCGGTTCCACCAAGTCGGCGACCCGTCGCAACGGGCGGTGTCCCCGTTTTTCCTGTCAGCCGACCCGTACGGGACGGGTCGCCGACTGCCTCCGCCCCGCCATCCGGCGGACGGGAGGAGCGGCGTTTGGCTCTTTCCGGGAGATATGCTAATTTTGTCGTGGCAGGCCACAAGACGGTCTGGACAAGCCCATGGAAAAACAAACAGCCTTTCAGCCCGAAGAAATCGACGCTTTCGCCAGCGAAGGCGTGCGTCTGCTCGAAAGTCTCATCGCCATCCCCTCGTTCAGCCGGGAGGAGAAAGAAGCCGCCGACGCTTTGGAGGCTTTCATGAAAGAACGTGGCATGGCGACCCGGCGGACAGGGAACAACATCTGGGTGCAAACCGGCAGCCACGACCCGAACCGTCCCACGCTGCTGCTCAACGCACACATCGACACCGTGCGCCCCTCGGCCGACTGGCGACGGGAGCCGTTCGCCCCGACGCATGAGGGCGGCCGGCTGTACGGACTGGGGAGCAATGACTGCGGCGGGGGACTGGTGGCCTTGCTCCAAACTTTCCGCCTGCTGTCACGGCATGCACAGCCCTACAACCTCGTCTACCTGGCTTCGTGCGAGGAGGAGGTGTCGGGG
Source organism: uncultured Prevotellamassilia sp. (assembly GCA_964647405.1). Taxonomy (GTDB): domain Bacteria; phylum Bacteroidota; class Bacteroidia; order Bacteroidales; family Bacteroidaceae; genus Alloprevotella. The sequence continues at coordinate 12,009 of CAZYHW010000023.1, read as the reverse complement.
AAGAACGGCATCGAAATGGCCTTGCCCATGCTCCCGCCCGTCGACGTGGCCATCGTAGGGGAGCCGACGGGCATGCAACCCGCCATAGCGGAAAAAGGACTGATGGTGCTCGACATCACGGCGCACGGCCAGGCGGGACATGCAGCACGCGAGGAGGGAGTCAACGCCATCTACATGGCAGCGGACGACATCGAGTGGTTCCGCACCTACCGGTTCAGGGACGTTTCGCCCCTGCTCGGTGCGGTGAAAATGACGGTGACCCTGATTCAGGCGGGCACGCAGCACAACGTAATCCCTGCCGAGTGCAAATACACGGTCGACGTGCGCAGCAACGAGCTTTATTCGAACAAGGAAATATACGACGAGGTCTGCCGCCACGTCAAGGGAGAAGTCCATGCCCGCTCGTTCAGGCTCAACTCGTCGCGCATCGACCCGTCGCATCCCCTTGTGCGGCGCGCCGTCGAGCTCGGACGTGTCCCGTATGGCTCGCCCACGTTGAGCGACCAGGCACTCATGCCCTTCCCGTCGCTGAAAATGGGGCCGGGCGACTCTTCCCGGTCACACACGCCCGACGAGTACATCGAACCGAAGGAGATACGCGATGCCATAGCACTGTACCTGCAACTGCTTGACGGCCTCTCGCTCGGATAAGACGGGACGGCCAACATAGGAAAACGGACACCCTCCGCGCCAACCGCCTTGGGAAGTTGGCACGGAGGGTGTCCGTTTATTTCATATCCGCCCGGAGGTCAGCGGGCAAGCCACTGCTCGGGATTGAGTTTGGTTTTCTCCTTACGTAATTGGAAATGGAGCACGCAATTTCCGGAACCGTCGTTCGCCACCGTACCGAGGGTTTGGCCTGTCGTTACTTTCTGTGACTCCTTGACCGATGCCGACGAGAGGTTGCAGTAGACTGAAATGTAGCTCCCGTGCCGGACGATCACGTTGAGATAGCCCCCGAAAGAGAACACGGCAGTCACCTCGCCATCGAAGATACACCGTGCCTGCGCCCCGGCCTTTCCGGTGATGTTGATGCCCTTGTTGTCCAGCTGCACGCCGCTCAACCCCGGCACGGTGTACTGGCCGAAACGCCCAGTGATGACATAGGGGCCGGTAATGGGCATCGGGAGCCGACCCTTGTTGGCCGAGAAGTCACGGCTCAGCTTCACGTCGGCCTCACTGGCCGCATTGAATTTCAGTGCGTCGCTCTTGCTCGATTTGGAGGAGGACGCGTCGGCGGCTTTCTTATCCGACTTGCCTTTCTTTGCACTCTCGGCCGCTTCTTTCTTGGCACGTTCCTCGGCCTCGCGGCGGAGACGAGCCTCTTCTTCCTTCCTGCGGCGTTCGGCGGCCTCTATCTCTTTCTGGATGAGTCGCTCGATTTCCGCATTGAGTGCGTTATAACGCTTGCGGTCCTTGTTGATTGCGGTTTGCAGCTGGGATTGCTTTTTCTTCAACGTGGCTACCAGGCTTTCCCGTTCCTTCTGCTGTTCTTCGAGTTTGGCCTGCTCTTCGCGCCCGGCGACGAGCAAACGGTTCTTCTGCGCCTTGGCAGCCAACAACTCGTCTTGCTTGCTTTTGACGGCGGCCTCCTTTTCACGTATAATCTCCCCCTGTGCACGCTGATACTTGGCATATTCCACCATGTAGCGCATCCGGCGGAACATCTGGCTGAAATTCTTGGCGGAGAAGAGGAACATGAGTTTGTTTTGCGTCGTCCTGTTCTTATACATATACATGACCGAACGACTATACTTGCGCTTGCATTCGTCGAGTTCGCTCTTCAATTCCGATAACTGGGCGGAAAGCTGGACGATGCTGCTGTCGAGCGTCTTCACCTCCCGTTCCATTTGCTCGATGTAGGTGCGCTGTGCCTCGATCTGCCCGTTAATCAGCGCGAGGTTGCTCAACTGCGACGTGACATCCTTTTTCGTGGAACGTAACAGCTGCTCCGAATCCGCAATCTGCTTTTTCAGGGTTTCGCTTTGCGACTGTAAGCTACGGATTTGCTTGGTGGTCTGTGCCGAAAGCCCTCCCGACAACACCACTGCGCAAATCCCTATGACGAACAACCTCAGCATCGGCGTGTTCAAAGCGACATCAACTGCTGCATGATATCATTGACGTTCCGTTCCTTGTACTTCGACGACACATCCGTCCGTGAATCCCAGTCGGAAGAGGTCGAGAAACGGCTGAGGGACAAATCCAAGGAAAAGGTTCCCGGCCTCAACCCGGTCACGGCGAACTGGATATGCGCGGGGAACGTATGGCCGTCCACTTCGGTGAAGCCGCCATAACGCCCAGTGAACTTCGTCGTGTCGCTCGACGCCGCGGCGTGTATGGTCGTCTCGTCCAGCAGGCCGTTCCCTCTGACTGTGCGGAACAGATACTCCAATCCGGCTGCATCAGGGAGCACGAACTCCACGTGGTCGCCGTCCTCGCTGGCCTCAAAGTGCGACAGGAGTTCCTCGGTGTCGGCTGAATCGCCGGGAACGAACAGCTCGTTCCAGAACAAGGCTTGAAGCGCGTTGAAGTCGAGGTTGGCATGTTCCATGAAGCCTATCTCTGCATACGGCACGCGGACATATTGTTTGTTGTACTTATCCAGCAGGAGCACGTCGTCCGGTGTGAATTCCAGACAGCCGACCTCCATTCCCAGGAACGTGATGGTAAGGCGAATCACGTCGTCACGCTTCATCCTGAGACTGCCGCTGACCGTAATGTCCTTGCCACCGGCGGCAAGTGTGATAGAGGCACGTGCCGTCAAGGCGGCGGGTCGTTCCGACCGCGATACGACCATGCTCTTGTAAGTGTCTATGTCGAACACCGAAGCCGTGCCCGGGGCGTTACTGCCCGACTGCACGGACGACGTGGACTTACAGCCGACCAGCAACGAAGCCACGCAGAACAAGATACCAAGTAGAGGGGAATATTTCATAGGTGAGAATATTTTTTGATCTTGCTTTCTATTTCCTTCCGTTCGTCTGCGTCTGTCGTCATGCGTAACGCCTGGTTCCAGAAGTCGACGGCCTCGCGCGTCAGTCCGCATTTCAGGTAGATGTCTCCGGCATGGTCGTAAATACTCGAGTTATCCTCGGTTTCATCGACATACTTCAACGTTTCGTCTATGTATAACCGCGCCTGTTCGTAACGGCCTGTCTCGTACAGTATCCAGGCGTAGGTGTCCAGATAAGTCGGATTCAGGGAATCCTTGCGTACTGTCCGCAACGACATGCGCTCCGCCTCGTCAAGCCGGACACGGTCCAAGGAAAGGAAATAGGCATAATTGTTCAGACATCCCAGGTTATCGGGATTATACACCAGGCAGGAGTCGTATGCGGCATAGGATTCCTCCTTGCGTTTCTCGCTATGGAACAAATCTCCAAGCACGGCATACATACTCGATATCAGATTGCCGTCTTTCGGGTTGTCGGCCTTGTATTCCAGTCCCCGCAACAAGACTTCGATGGCTTCCTGATCGAGTTTTTTCTGCGCCAATGCGAGAGCCTCATACAGGTAATAATGCAGATGCGTGGGGTTATACAGTTCGCCTTCCCGGCAGAGGCTGATGATGGATTCGCCGTCATCGTCCTCTATCAGGCGGAGGAGCAGACGTGTCCGCGCCGCGCTGTTGTCGGGCGTTATCGACAGGTTTTTGTAAAGGGCGACTTTTACGGAATCGTCCGGCTGATGGGCGTACATCATATACTGCTCCCATAACTCGGCCAGGGAGCTGTCATCCTGAGGGAAGCTGAGCGCGCAACGGAAAAGCGACAGGATGCGCCCGACCGTCTGCGGCGTAGTGTCATTGCGGTATGCGCCCACATGACCAGCCAGCAACTGCAAACGAGTGGCGTTCTCCACTTCCGGATTACGGATTACGCTGTCCAGCATCGCGTAGAAAGCCGTCGTGTCATGCTGTTGCTCATAATAGCTGAGGAGCCAGATCTGCGCCAACTTGTTTCCGGGCTCCTTGGCCTGCACCTCGCGGCAAATGGCATACCCCTCGTCGGCACGGCCATTGTCCAGGTAAAGGCTGGCCAGGAGCATGAAATACCTCAGTTCGGTCGGGTTCTCCTCGCAAAGGTTTTCCACCACCTTATAAGCCTCCTCGGGCTGCCCGGCACTGAGATAGAGCCGTATGCGTTCGTAGGAGAAATACTCGTCACCCCCTTCCAGACGTTCAAGCCGGTCCAGCGTCTTGCCGGCCGCCTCATAGTAGCCCTGCTGTCCCTGCAAGCGGTAAAGCATCCAGAGGTCGTCGACAGGATAATCCTCACGGTCGATAGCCGTCCGCAGCACCGCGATGGCACTGTCGTATTCGGTTCGTTGCAGGTAGCTGTAAACCAGTTGGAGGCGGTATGTGGCGTTCTCCGGAGCCACCGCGATGGCATGTTTCAGCATACTGACGACCTTTGCCGTGTCTGTCACGTAATAGGCCAGGCGGCTCAGGCTTTCCGCCCCGTCGGGATTCAATTCGAGTGCCCGGCACAGCAGTTCGTAAGCCGCCGCATCGTTGCCTTTAAGTCCCTGGCGCACGGATTCAAGGAAGAGTGCATTGTATTTCTGCCGGGCTTCCGGAGTGAGCTGCACGGCTTCCACGTGCGGCACGTCGAAGGTGAGCATCCCCGCCTCGCCGTCCCCTGTCTGCCGACCGGCGGAGCACGAAGCCACCACGACGGCGCAGAAGACGGCCACGGCGATGCGCCATCCCCGCCCTATCATCCGATACATAAAACTGCTCGTCCGCATTTTCCTTCCTTATTCCACGCCGGTATGTCCGAAGCCCCCGTCGCCTCGCTCCGTCTCGTCCAGACACTCGACCGGCTTCCACTCCACCGTCTCGTGCCGCGCGATGATGAGCTGGGCTATCCGCTCACCGTCGTTGACGACGAACGTCTCGTCTGACAGGTTGACAAGTATCACGCCTATCTCGCCGCGATAGTCCGCGTCTATCGTGCCCGGGGCGTTCAGCAGGCCGATGCCTTTTTTCAGGGCGAGCCCCGACCGCGGCCGCACCTGCGCCTCATATCCCGGCGGGAGCGCGATGTACAATCCCGTGGGCACGACGCACCGCGCCAGGGGGCGCAGCTCGACGGGTTGTTCCAGATTGGCCCGCAGGTCCATCCCGGCACTCAGCGGCGTGGCGTATTCGGGCAGAGGGTGGTGCGAACGGTTGATTATTCTTATTTCCATAAAGGATTCCTTGAACGTGGGAGTGACAAAAGTACTCAATTCCGCGCACATACTCCCGCCTTGCACCGAAAAAGCGAGAATAAGTCCCTATTTTTGCGGGACATAACACGTGTTACTATGTTTTGGGAATCACTGATATCCGACAAACGTTACGGCAAGGAGGACAGCCACGAGCACCGGCAGGAGATGCGCACCGAGTTCCAACGCGACTACGACCGTCTCATCTTTTCCGCTCCTTTCCGCAGGCTTCAAAACAAGACGCAGGTGTTCCCGCTGCCCGGGAGCATCTTTGTGCACAACCGGCTCACGCACAGTCTCGAAGTGTCGAGCGTCGGGCGTTCGCTGGGCAACGACACGGCCCGCGCCCTGCAACGCCTGCACCCCGAGATAGCCCCCGCCGTGTTCGAGCCGTTCGGAGCCATCGTGTCGGCGGCCTGCCTGGCCCACGACATGGGCAACCCGCCTTTCGGGCATTCGGGCGAAAGGGCCATCATCAGCTACTTCAAGGAAGGGCAAGGCCAGTGTCTGAGGACATACGCCGCTCCCGACGGCGACTGCCTGACGGACGCGCAATGGGATGACATCACGCACTTCGACGGGAACGCCAACACGTTCCGCCTCCTGACCCACCACTTCAACGGCAGGCGCAAGGGTGGCTTCGTCCTGACCTACTCCACCCTCGCCTCGATTGTGAAATATCCCTACTCGTCGTCACGGAACAGGCGGAAAGCCAAATTCGGATTTTTCGAGAGCGAGAAGCAAACCTACTGCCGCATCGCGGACGAACTGGGCATCCCTTACGAAGTCGGGGCGGACGGGCTGGTCTCCTCCGTCCGCCACCCGCTGGCCTACCTGGTCGAGGCGGCCGACGACATCTGCTACGAGGTGATGGACATCGAGGACGCGCACAAGCTGCGCCTGCTCTCCGAGGAGCAAACCGTCGGACTGCTCCTCGCGTTCTTCGACGACGCGACGCAGCGCGACATCACGGATAAGTTCGAGGAGGTCACCGACATCAACGAGCGGGTGGTCTACCTGCGTTCCTGCGTCATCAATGCCCTCGAACAGGCCTGCACGCGCATCTTCGTCGAGCACGAGGGGGAAATACTCGGCGGCCGGTTCGAAGGGAGCCTGATAGACCATCTCCCGAACCGGCTGCGGGATGCTTACCGGCAGTGCGAGGCGGTGGCGGCCCGGCGCATCTACCAAAGCAAGGACGTCGTGGACATCGACCTCGCCGGTTACAAGATTATCTACACCCTGCTCGAACTCATGACCGACGCGATGCTCTCGCCGGAAAAGGCGTACAGCAAACTGCTCATCAGCAGGGTGTCGCCGCAGTACCAGCTCGGCGCGCCCCGCCTCTACGACCGCGTGATGGCGGTGCTGGACTACGTTTCGGGCATGACCGACGTGTACGCCCTCGACCTGTACCGGAAAATCAACGGTAACTCCCTCCCCATGTTGTGACCTGCCCCGCGCATGATTCTTGTGCGGGAGCAACGGACGGGTCGCCGGATAGTTCGTCCTATCCGGCGACCCGTCGCGCCTGTCCGGCGACTGCTGCCGACAAGTCGCCGACCGCTTCCTGCGGCCTGTCCGAAGCCCAAACCGCGAGGGCTTTCCCGCCGGAACGAAACGGAGGTGCGCCCCGCCGGGCGGCTTGCCGACATTTTGATTACAGATTATATAAAATTCCATCCCGATAGCAAATTTTCATATCATTACGACAGCATTCCATACCATATATTAATAATCTTCCAACCTGCCACCTATTTCTGAGAAAAAAAGACTACTTTTGCCCCATCTATCTTTTAACAAAACACATACGTATGCGAAATGCTCATCTTTTTACCCTATGTTTAAGTTGTCTGCTGCCGGGAGCGGCCATGGCAGACTCTTTTGAGCTGACAACCGCCAAGGCTGCCGGCGAAACCATCACGATGGCAATAGGTTGCGCGAAGCCCTCACTGACCATCACGTGGGAGGACGGAAGCACGAAGTCCGTCACGACGAAAGGACTTCCGATTGACATCGAGTTGCAGAGTTCGACTTTCTCCGTGTCCTCAACGGGAGACATCCTCTACATCTATGCGCCCGATGCGGAGCTCACCAGCATCTCGCTGGACGACATGACGAACCTCCAGCAGCTCATCGTCCCCAACAACCAGCTGACCTCGCTCAGCCTCAACACGCTCGATGCGCTGGAAGTGCTCGACGTGCAGAACAACTCTCTCACGACCCTGACCACCGTCAGGTACTGCACGAACCTCGTGTCGCTCAACTGCGCCTACAACCAGCTGAGCGCGCTCTCCGTAGGTAGCCAGTCTTACCTCACCACGCTCATCTGCGCCGGCAACCAGTTGACTAACCTGACCCTGACGACCGCGCCAAACCTCGAAACGCTGTGGTGCCAGGACAACTCCCTCACCCGGCTTAGCTTGGCCAACAACACGGCGCTCCGCAAGCTCTATGCATTCAACAACTCGCTGACCTCCGTCACCGTACCGGCCAGCCTCACCGAAATCTGGGTGGACCAGAACGCCCTCACGGAGCTTGACCTCGAATCGGCCACCGGACTGAAAGAAATCGTGGTCGACCACAACCAGCTCAATCTTATAGAGATGAGCAGCAGCAACAGCTCCACGTTGAAGTACTTCTACGCCCACGAGAACGCGTTGAGCTTCAATTCCTTCCCCACCGTCAGCAGTCTGACCGACTACGCGCTCTCGCCCCAGGATCCGTTCGACCTTGGCATCTCGCCCGAGGTTGGTGTGGAGTTCAATATCCGCGATTATTTCTATCAGAACGCTTGGGGACGCACCACGGGTGCTTTCTCTTCGAATCGCTTCACCTGGTATGACGCCTCGACGGACGAGGCTCTCGAAAAAGATGTGGACTACTCCGCCGGGACGACCGGCCGCTTCACGTTCCTGAAAGCGTTCCCGCAGGGTGTGTATGGCACTGCCACGACCTCCCTTTACGACGACCCCATCCAGACGGCAACTGTGACTGTCGTCACACCGACCGGCATCAGCGACGTGACCACGGACAACGGTCTGTGCATCTCCACTTCGAGCCGCACGCTGACCGTCGAGAGCCCGTCGGCGACGCAAATCAAGGTGTACAACACCGCCGGAAGCCTGATGGTCAACTCGAACATCTCGGCCGGCACGCACAGCTGGACGCTGCCACAGGGAGTTTACATCGTCAACGGCAAGAAAGTACTCGTGCCTTAATTGATCCCGCGCACACAGCCATCCATTAAAAACAATCCCGACAATAAAGTTATTCAACAATGATAAGCAAATCACACTTTTTAGGAGTAAGCCTGCTCCTCTGCCTGCCGATGACCGGCATGGCACAGAGCACCTTGCAGCTCAACGAAGACGATGTGAAGGCTACGCTTTTCGCGCCCAGTGCCGACACATTGTTCCTGTCCTACAACGATGGTGTCACCACGTTCCCTGTCATGAGCAACACCACGTTCACGGCCAGCGCATTCGAAAGCGACGGGACAACGGAGCCCAGCTGGTTCAGCATCATCGACACGCAGGCCGACCGCGTCGTCGTCTCCCAGGACTATACTTACAGCACGTCGACGCGGAACGGAATACTCCGGCTGACCGCTGCGGACGGCACCACGTATGACGTGCCCGTCGTCCAGCGCGCCAACAGCTCCGCCACGACGCTCCAAGGCGACATCCAGCTCACCGCGACAGGTTCGGCCAACCAGTCGCAGAGCGGCGAGGGCATCGAGTACTCCCTCGACGGCGACTACTCCACGATGTACCACTCGCCGTGGTACTCGACCTCGTTCCCCGTCATCCTGACCTACACCATCACCAGCACGGACAATCACGTCGACTACATTATCTATACGCCGCGTACCGACGGCAATACGAACGGTAACTTCGGAAACGTGACCATCGAGTACTCCACGACCGACGCTTCGTCGACCTACATCTCCTTGGGTGAATACGACTTCGAGGAGAGCAGCAGTGCACGGCGCGTCGACCTGGGCGATAACGGCTTGGACAACGTGAGCAATATCCGCTTCACCGTCACCTCCGGCGGAGGCGACCTCGTGAGCTGCGCGGAGATGGGCTTCTACCAAACGAACGCCGAGTACGACGAAATCATCGCCACGCTCTTCACCGACGAGCTCTGCACGGAAGTCCGTTCCGACGTGACGGACGAACAGATTGACACTTGCGGCAATGCCTACTTCCGTCAGCTGGCCCACCTCCTGCGCGACGAGGGCTACTCCGACTGGGAGGAGAAGTTCCGCATCGGCGAGTTCGAATGCTACGAAACGGTCAGCACGCTTGCCGACCGCCTCAAAACGAGCAACTATAACTCCTACGAGAACCCGACCGGCATCTACTTCACCACGGGGAACAGCGTCGTCCTCTTTGTCAGCGGACTCGGCGACCAGGCAGCCAGCCTGAACATCCACGACTTCAACAATTTCGACGGGGAGAACGATTCGAGCTATCCCCTGACCAACGGTATCAACGTCATCACCCCGACCACGACCGGTAACGGCTACATCAACTATTATTCCGACAGCTACGCTTCCGCGCCCAACGTGAAGATTCACTTCGCCATGGCCGACGTGACGGGTTACTTCGACCTGGGTGCAGGCGACACCAACGACGACTGGACTACTCTCCTGGCGAACGCCTGCTCCGACATTCTCGACGTGAGGACTCCCCGCATGCAAGTGGCGTTCCCGACGAGTACGTTCAGCCGTTACTGCCCGAGCGACGGCGTGGCGCTTGCTGAAATCTACGATGAGGTTATCCGTCTCGAACACGAGCAGATGGGACTTATCCGTTACAATGAAGAGCCGAAGAACCGTCAGTTCGCCCGCATCGTCAGCAGCGGAATGTATGCCGACGGAACGGGTGCCGGTGCTGCCGACCCCTCCGGCTGGATGACTCCCTCGCGGAGCAGCTTCGACTTCTGGGGATTTGCTCATGAGCTGGGTCACACCAACCAAATCCGCCCCAGCTTCCGCTGGACCGGTCTGGGCGAATGCACCAACAATGTCTACGCCGCATGGGTACAGTTCTCCCTCAGCGAGGCCAACTGGTTACGCCTCGAGTCCGAGAGCAGCCAAGTATTCGACAAAGACGGCAACCAGATGGCCTACACCTACGGCGGCCGCTTCAACTGCTACCTGCAACAGAACGTCTGCGCGGGCGTGACCTGGCAGTTCGCCGAGGGTGGTGACTACGCAGGCGAAACTCCCACGACATACACTGTTACCGACGAGGATGAGGACGGCAACACCATCAACGGGACGTTCACCGGCGAGCGTCGCAACTTCGACCACTTCGTCAAGCTGGCTCCGCTGTGGCAGCTGCAACTCTACGGCACACAGTGCGGCTTCGCGCCCAACCTCTACGACAAGGTAATCAAAGGCCTCCGCGACGCATCCGACACCAACAGCGCAGGTCAGGACATGACCAACGGACAGCATCTCATGCGCTTCGTGCGCACCGTCTGCGACTCGACGCAGCTCAACTTCCTCCCGTTCTTCGAGAAGGCGGGTATGTTCTGCGTAGTGAAGCGCATCATCGAGGACTACACCCCGGGTCTGCTCAACGTCAGCCAGAAGATGCTCGACGAAGTTACGCAACACGTCGAGGCAGCCGGTTATGAGACACCGGAAGGCGAAATCAACTACATCAGCGGCCTCAACTGGGAGATGTATAAGAACCAGCTCGACCTCGTGACCGGCGAAGTCAACGAGGGATGCACGAAGAGCGGCACGACCGTCACCGTCAGCAACAGCGTATGGCAGAATGCCGTCGCCTTCGAGACCTATGACTCCGACGGCGAACTGATCGCCATCACCATGTACGGCCTCGGCCACAGTAGCGACACCTCGGCCGTCGACGGCACTTCCGTGCTCTTCCCCTCCGGCTCCGCAAGGATTGACGCCGTAAGCTGGAACGGCACGCGCGTCACCTGCTACCAGCAGTAAGAAACAGCGGACAACCATCCGCCACATCCCACTGTCGGGGAGACCTCCGGGTTTCCCCGACAGTTTTTTTGTGCCGCCGTCCGTCCGCCACGAAAAAGCCGGCAGGCATCCCGGGCTCCCTGTCCCGCGATGCCTGCCGGCCTTTGTTGTATTCATTCTCACGCCCGTCCCGTGCGGACAGGGCGGCGGAGCGCATCAGTCCGCACTGCCCGAGCGGCCATACAGCATATAGCCATACTTGTAGACCGCCTTGATCACGACGCGCTTGTCGCGCCGGAGCACCTCGCGCAGACGGCCAATCACGTTCATCAGACACTGTCCGCGGTTGGCCACCGAGCGTTCCCACACGCTGTCGAGCAGGAAACTCGTCGAGACGATTTCGCCTTGCCGCCGCAGCAGGATTTCGAACACCTTGCTCATCTGCGGGGTCAGCCTGGCCACCTCGTGCCCCCGGTGGCGGAGCAGGCGTGTGCCGGGCACGTAGGCGAAATCGCCCACCAGCAGCTCGTCCATCACCGTCCCGGCGGCCAGCCTGTCCTTCACCCGGGCCAGCAGCTCGTCCGCCGTATATGGCTCCATCATGCGCGCCACCGCCACGACTGTCCGGGCCAGCGACGCGCCGTCCCCGCCGCCCGCGACGGACGACAGGCTCTCCGGTATGCTCCGCAGGTCGACCGCCGACCCGCACACCACGAGGTGGGGCCGCCAAATCTCCAACAGTTCGTCCAGGCTGTCCGTGGATGTCCGGTAAAACACCAGTATTCCATCCTTCTCCATAGCCTCCATGCCCGACAAGCCCAGTGCCTTGTCGGCTTCGA
>CAZYHW010000022.1:13585-24222 GCA_964647405.1 uncultured Prevotellamassilia sp. | reverse complement strand
CTTCATCAGAAGAGGATGCCGTTTCCCGTTATATCCCATCCCTCATCTTGCCCTATCCTGCTTAGGTAGAATCCAAGCAGGTAAAGAAATGTAAAAAACGGTTTACATCTCGCCTACCCCCTGTTAAGCCAGAAAAGTTCACTGTTAAAAGAAAGGAACTCGTCGCCATTTTTTCTTCCCTCTCCCGTACAACCTCCTTATATGCTCTTTAATTTTGCAGGCGAATAAAGTAACAAGCATTTTATCCTTATGAAAAGAAAAACTTTGGGAATGCTGGTGTTGTCCATGACCTTGGGCTATATGCCTGTACAGGCTATTGCCCAAGCGGCAAGCCAGCCCGTTGACTTGACCTATGCGGCCGAGAAAGCTGTCAGCTCCGTGGTTTACATCAAAGCTACGATTAACAGCAAAACACAAACCGTTGAATACTATAATCCCTTTGAGGACTTCTTCGGAGACTTCTTCGGGCGCGGTAACCAGGGGAAGAGCCAGCGCCAAGTCCAAACGCCGAAACGGCAAGGTGCAGGGTCGGGTGTCATCATCTCGGACGATGGCTACATCGTCACCAACAACCACGTTGTCGACAGTGCGGACGAACTCCTGGTGAAACTCAATGACAACCGTGAATTCCGTGCCCGCATCATCGGACAGGACAAAGACACGGACCTTGCCCTTATCAAAATCGAAGGGAACGACTTCCCCGCCATTACCATCGGCAACAGTGACGACCTGAAACTCGGTGAGTGGGTGCTTGCCGTCGGCAACCCGTTCAACCTTACCTCAACCGTTACCGCCGGCATCGTGAGTGCAAAAGCCCGCACGCTCGGTGCCAATAGCCTCGAATCGTTCATTCAGACCGATGCCGCCATCAATGCCGGCAACTCTGGTGGTGCACTCGTCAATGCAAAGGGAGAACTCGTGGGTATCAACGCCATGCTTTACTCCCAAACGGGCTCATTCTCGGGCTATGGTTTCGCCATTCCCACCACGATCATGACACGTGTCGTCAATGACATCAAGGAATTCGGTACGGTTCAGCGAGCCATGCTCGGCATCATGGGACAAGATGTCATCAATTATATCGATGCACAAAAAGAGGAGGGTAAAGACATCGACTTAGGCACGTCGACTGGTATTTACATCAAGGAAGTCAGCGGCGACGGGGCTGCTGCCGATGCCAAGTTGCAAGAGGGCGACGTGATTATCGCCATCAACGGAAAGGACATCGACAAGATGGCTGAACTGCAAGAAGAACTCATCAAATTCCGCCCGGGAGATGAAATATCCATCACCTACTTGCGTGACAAGAAGAAGACTACGGTAAAAACCACCCTGCGCAATGCCCAAGGCACTACGACGGCCATGGATAAGATAGAGGACACTTTCCTGGGTGCTGCGCTCCGTCCGTTGACTGATGAAGAGAAACGCGAACTGAACCTCAGTTATGGTCTCGTTGTCAGTGCCGTACGCGATGGAAAGATGAAAGATGCGGGCATCACGAAAGGGCTCATCATCTTGCAAATAAACGATGAGCAGATGCGGACGCTCGAAGACTTCGAAGCCGCCGTGAAAGCAGCCAACATGACGACCGACCGCATCCTCTGGATCAGGGCGAAGACCATGAGTGGAATACCCAAGAGCTTCACCGTGGAGCTGGGCGATTCGAAAGAAGAGGCCAAAGCGAAGAAATAACATAACGCAAAAGAAACCCGCCGCCCTCGTTGACGCGTGGTGCGAGGCGACAAACCGGTGTCCCGGCAAAAGGTGATTTCCTTTTGCCGGGACACGTTTTTTCAAGTCGGCTGACCGTTTTTTCAAGTCGGCTATGCGAATATCCTATCAGCCGACCCGTTATCGCGGAATCCTGCACCCACAGTCATCCACACTACCCCACAGCCGTCAGGTTACACTATGGTGGTACATCTGTTGGCGGTTGCGGCTTTATCCCTTCTCCGCCGCAATTCATGGATGAACCTTTCCACACATACAGCCGCCAGAAAAAATCCCATCCGATTAATTCAGGAAAATTAGATAGGTTCGAAACACTTCTCTTCTCAAAAAGTACTATTTTTGGACGCCACTCGAAAAGCATGAACCATGCGCCAAATCAAAATCAGTCCCAGCATCACGAACAGGGAAAGTGCTTCTATCGAGAAGTACCTCACAGACATTAATAAGGAAGAACGCATCGACAGCGAGGAAGAGGCTGTGTTGGCACGGCGCATCCGCGAGGGCGACAAGGCTGCCTTGGACAAGCTGACGAAAGCCAACCTGCGTTTTGTCGTGTCCGTGGCCAAGCAATACCAAGGGCAGGGGCTATCGCTCAACGACCTGATTAACGAGGGCAACCTCGGACTAATCACCGCCGCACAGAAGTTCGACGAGACAAGAGGCTTCAAGTTCATTTCCTACGCTGTCTGGTGGATACGCCAGTCCATCCTCCAAGCCTTGGCAGAGGACAGCCGGCTCGTCCGGCTTCCCCTCAGCCGCATCATCACGCTCTCACAAATCAACACGTTCACCCGTGATTTCCTCCAAAAGCACGAACGCAAGCCCACCTTCGACGAGATAGCCGAAGGCATCGGCCAGCCGGTCGACCGGATTACCGACACGCTCGTCTCTGCCAGCAAGCATCTCTCCGTCGATGCCCCGATCAGTGACGACCAGGACACCATGGCCGACCTCATGGTGTCCAACGGTTCGGCATCCGACGTGCAGCTTCTCGGGGAATCGCTCACGCGGGACATCGAAAGCATCCTCTCCACGCTCCCGGAGAGGGAAAACACCATCCTGCACCTTTATTTTGGCATAGGGTGCCGCGAAATGGAAATCGGCGAGATAGCCCGGAAACTCGGACTGAGCCGTGAACGCACACGACAGCTGAAAGACAAGGCTATCAGGCAACTGAAACATCAGAAAAACGAAATCGTGAAGAACTTTTTCAGCTAAAATTACGACCAAATCCCGCAAAAAGGGCGAAAATAGGCTACCTGTTGGCCACCATCGCCGGAAAATCATTACCTTTGCGACAGTATGAAACCATTCTTCAAAAGCTTTCTAATTCTTGTGACCTGCCTTGCGGCCAGTTTCCCGGCAAACGCACAAAGGAATTACGGTGGTGCACAAACTGATGAGTTCGAGGTAAAACGCGACAAGCAAAAGGATGTCTACATCTTCGGGGTCGCAAGCAACTTAAAGGACTCCGTGGCCTACCTCACCGCCGTGCAGGTTATTAATGGCGCCGTCATCCAGCAAGGGACAGGCTTTCTCCTGGGTCGCTCGCTTTACAGCAATCAACTGAAATACTACATTGAAAACCAGGAAGGTAAGGCGCACGAAATCCCCATCGTGTTCTATGATACCGACAAGAAGAATATCCTGAAAAAATACCGCAAGGTACAGAAGACCCTCCTGGCACAGCAAGATGTCTTCCTCAGGATGCTGGACACAAGCGACTTCTTTTTCCAGACCGTGGCGCGCGATGAAATTGTTGACCAAGGCCACATCATGGAGAGAACGCATAATTCCAAACAGGAAGCCCCGCAAGACGCACCACAAGGTTTTCCGCAAGGTTCTCCCCAGGGACCGCCTCCTTCTTCGTATGGACAGCCTTAACTTCAAGGTAGCCTGCCATTCGTTCAGGCTCGTTCTTCCGTCCGCCGACGAGTGGACGGGGCGATTGGGTAACTATCTGCCTTTCCTGACAGCCGAGGAAGCCGACTGCCTGTTTACACTTTGTGTCACGGAAGAGGCACTTCCGTCTGTCGACACATACGACGAAATCGGGCAATTCGACTGTGGTGGAGCCAATCACGGTGTTTATCGCGATGCGACCCACTATTCGTTCCACATCAGCGACGTCGATGGCCAGCTCTCGGGCGTTCTGTCCTGCACGCGTGACTTTTCCGATGGCAGAATCCGTCTCTACGGCGATGCGAGGCAGCAGGTCTTTGCGCTCAACAACGCTTTGATGATTCTGTTCGCCTTTTCTGCCGCCGCACATTCGACACTGCTTGTCCACGCGTCGGTCGTTGCTTGCGAGGGAAAGGGTTATCTCTTTTTCGGGAAGAGCGGAACGGGAAAGAGCACGCACTCCCGGCTCTGGCTCGACCACATAGCGGGCACATGGTTGCTCAACGACGACAATCCCGTCGTCCGCTACATGGATGGCGAAGCCCGCGTGTTCGGCTCGCCATGGAGTGGAAAGACACCGTGTTACGTCAACAAAACAGTCCCAATAGGAGCCATCACCCGGCTCGCCCAATTTCCGCAAAACATCATACGCCGCGAGCCACCCGTGGGGGCTTTTGCTTCTGTCCTGTCGTCGTGCTCGACAATGATTTGGGACAAACCGACTTACGATGCCATCTGCAACACCGTCACGGAGCTGGTTGGCCACGTCCCCGTCTACTTCCTGAAATGTCTCCCCGACGAAGAGGCCGCCCGGCTCTGTCACACGACCGTCCAATGACCAAGATTGTCAGTATGCCTAACGCCGTGTTGCTCGGCGAAGCCCGCCGCCTCATTCAGGAAGGCCATACTGTCACCCTGACCGTGCGGGGATTCAGCATGCGTCCCTTTCTCGAAGACCGTAGGGACAAGGCGGTTCTTGCGCCATGCTCCGAGGTGAAAAAGGGCGACGTTGTGTTGGCCGAAATCGCCCCGGGGACGTATGTCCTTCACCGCATCGTCGCCTTGGATGGCGACAAGGTTACCTTGATGGGCGACGGGAACGTAGCTGGACGCGAGACCTGCCACAGGACAGACATCGCGGGGAGCGCCATAGCCTTCTATCGGAAAGGGAGTGGCACGCCCGTCACGGTCGAAAGCCGTCTATGGAAAACTTATTCCGCTTTCTGGACAAACACACTCCCGGCACGACGCTACATGCTGGCATTCTACCGCCGCGTCTGGCTGAAATTGTTTCGTCATTCCTCTAATTCAATCATACATGAGACTTAAACAAGGATTTGAACTCCGTGATGTCTGCGGAGAAAGGGTATTGGTGGCGCAAGGCTTGGAAAACATTGATTTCAGCCATATTATCAACCTCAACGAAACGGCGGCTTTCCTTTGGGAAAAGCTGCAAGGCACGGATTTCGACGTAGAAACCGCTACGGACTTGCTGACGGGCGAATACGATGTGGACAAGGAAACGGCGCGTGCCGACATCGAACGTTTGTTCAGCAATTGGACGGAAATCGGCATCCTCGACGACTGACGTAAAAGCCAACGGTAGCGGAATATATCGGTATTCTGGTCGTTTTTCCCCTACCGTGAAAAGAACCTGCCAAT
Source organism: uncultured Prevotellamassilia sp. (assembly GCA_964647405.1). Lineage (GTDB taxonomy): Bacteria > Bacteroidota > Bacteroidia > Bacteroidales > Bacteroidaceae > Alloprevotella. The sequence goes on along the minus strand of CAZYHW010000022.1, from coordinate 18,927 downwards.
GATTTAGGAAACCGTCCTATACGGACAGGCCGACGCGGTCGCCGACTTGTTGCGCCTAGTCGCCGACCTGTCGCGACGGACAGCCGACTTGTTTCAACGAGGCAAGAAGGCGTTGGAGCAAGGCGTGCTTCCGTGAAGAAAGGACAGGCAGCAGGACGGTTCAGACCGGTACGGTCATTTCCTGCACCAGGCGTTCGAGCAACGGGATGTCTATCCGCTGCCGCCCCACTTGCAGGAGACCTTTCTCTTCCAGGCGATGCAACATCCGCGAAACGGTCAGCCGCGTTTCGCCCAGCTCATCGGCCAGACGCACCATGCCGATGCCTATTTCCTTGTGCCCGGCAGGCCGTGAGCTCCTGTCGACAACGAACTGCACAAAGCGTGCCTCGGGACTGGCAGCCCGCGTTTTCCAGAGACGGCGGCGGGCGTATTGTGCCTGCATACTGACAAGATTGATGAAGTTTATCCTGAAAACCTCGAATTTCGAGAGTATTTCCGCCACCGAGCGTTTGTCGATTTCGAGATGCTGCACGTCGCCCACGGCACGCACCGTCGCCGTGTAGCGCGTCCGAAGGCCGAATAGGTTCTCGGGTTGCAGGACGGCCGGCGCGCTGCCCCACTCCGTCAGGCGGTATGCCCGGTCGTCACTTACGTACTCCGTGCAGAAGCTCCCGTTGAGTACAAAGACCAGACTGGTGCACAGCTCATCCTCGCACACAAGGGAAGCCCCGTTCTTGCACTTGCCGAACGACAGCCTGTTCCACCCCACGATATTCATGAACTCTTTGCGCCCGATGCCTTGGAACAACGGGAGCTCGACCAGGCGGTCGAAAAAAGTCTGCTCGCCACTCATAAGCCCTGTTTCACTATCAAGTCGTCCAGTCCCGGCGTATGCCAGGTGGTTACCTGCCCTTCGCCGTCCTCATAGATAAAGAAGGCATCCAGGTCGGGATGTTCGCGCAACAGAACCTTTGCACTGTCCATCCCCATCACCATGAAAGCCGTCGCGTAGGCATCCGCTGTGGCGCAGTCGGCGGCCAGGACAGATGCCGAAAGCAAGGAGTGCTGCACGGGATACCCCGTGCGAGGGTCAATCGTATGGGCGTATCTCCGGCCGTCGCGGTAGTAGAAACGCCGGTAGTTCCCGCTCGTGGCGAGTGCCCGCCCGCTCATTGCCAGAATGGCTTGGGGCGATGCCGCGGCGGTAGTGGCCAACGTATCGGCGACCGGACGACTCACCCCGATACGCCAGGTTTCCTGTTTGGAGTTCGTGCCTTTCACGACTACCTCTCCGCCAATCTCAACCATATAGTTGCGGATACCGAGACGGTCGAACAGGAGTGCCACCCGGTCGACACCGTATCCCTTGGCTATGGCACTGCAATCCAGACTCACCCGTGGATCCGTCTTCACGACGCGACGGCCATCGAGCCAAGCCTTTTCGTAGCCCACGAATGACCGGATGCTGTCGACGGCATGGGGAGTCAGGTTGTCGGCATGTTCAAATCCGAATCCCCAAGCCTGCACCAGGGGAGCCACGGTGATATCGAACGCGCCGGAAGTCGCCTGGGAGATTTCACGAGCCAGCCGGAACACTTGGACAAACATCGTATCCACCTCGATGTCTTCCCCGTTGTTGACGCGGGAAATCACGCTTCGCGGATTGAACATGGACAACGAGTTGTCCACGCGAGCCAGTTCGTCTTCGATGTCGGCTTTCAGGTTGCGGTTGTATTCGTACTCGATGTGATAGATTGTCCCGAAAATACTTCCCTCGTCGCGAAAGAACGCCGTAGCCGCATGTTTCTTCAAGATGACCACCGTCCCCACGATGAGCAGCAGGAGGAATCCCCACTGCCACAGCCTGATTCGCCTGTTTGATGCCTGTTCTTTCATTCCGACAAGTGTTCCAACAATACTTTCAAGCCTATCAGGATCAGGATAATCCCGCCTATTTGCTCCGCCGGCCAATGGAAGCGGCATCCCAGCCGGACACCGATGTATTTGCCTATTACGGACATCACGCCTGAGACAAGGCCAATCAACGTGGAAGGCAAAGCCATGGAGGCGAGTGTCGAATATCCCATGCACGTAAAGGTGAATCCCACGGCCAGCGCGTCGATGCTCGTGGCCAAAGCCAGCGTCAGCAATGTCGCACACCGCGAGGGATTGAACGCGGGGGTATCTTTTTTTGACGAACGCCCCTCCCATATCATCTTCCCGCCCACGAATGCCAACAGGATAAAGGCAAACCAATGGTCGACAGGCGAGATATAGGTGATGAACGAAGCACCCAATGCCCATCCCAGCAGGAACAAGGCTGCTTGGAAGCCACCGAAGGCAAGTGCCATGGCCGCCACTTGCCCGCCCATCCGTTTCTGGATGATGCCACAGGTTATGCTCACCGTGAAGCAGTCCACTGCCAATGCGAAAGCCAGAAGCAGCAAGCCCGAAAAGCCTATCATATATCAAAAATCACGTTGAACGTACCGCCCCAGCGGTGTCTGTCGTTCGGGCCGTAGCCCGGCACGTACCACGGCTGCCCGAATGCAGCTATCTTCTGGCCGAAGCGTGCCCGGTAGCGCAGAGACCAGCCCAAGTGGAATATCTTCCAGAGTTTCGCCTCCAAGCCGAAGACGAGTTCGCCCCACTGTGCGCGACCGTTGACTCCCTCGTAGCTGTACGGGATGCTCCCGCTCCACACCGGGTCTTCCAAGTCGGCGGCATCAAGGTCGTAGACGAACGTGGTGAATGCGTAACGCACACCGACAAAGATACGGTTTCCCGAAAGTTTGTCCTTAGCCAGATTATAGTCGACGCCGATACGGAAATACGGGGCGTTTGTCTTGAAATGCTGTCCCGTCACATCATCGGTCTTGTCGCATATCCCCCATCCCATCTCGAACGTCGGGAAGAAGCGTTCCTTTAAATTAATGCGCGCGGCGGCTTCGAATTGGCCGTAAGACGAAGCCAGCGCCATGACCAGGCCGGCCACGTCGCCCGAAAGCGACGCCCCGGCGAAGAAAGGCGCTTTCTGGTTGCGCAAGGCGGCCGCCGCCTCTTCGCGTGAGCTGTACTGCACACCCCGCACGCGCGACTTGGGCGGCGTGGACACGCTGTCGGTTCGCGTTTGCGCGGCGACGGGAAACGCCAGCAGCAGGCTAACGAGTACGGACGTAAACCCGAAGGTTTTCTTGTGCATTGTAGTTGATATTGGGAGCGACTATCGCCACACTGTCAATAGTCAGGGGCAAAGATGTCGGGTCGTGCGATGTCCACCTGACCGACGTGATGACATGGAACACGGCCGCCGGACAGTCGATGTTCTCGAAGTGTACCATGTTCGTATGGCCGTAGATGATGGAATCCGTGGCCGTCCGCCCGGACGCGTCGGTCAGTTGCAGCAACAGGGTGTCGGCCTCCTGGGAATAGCTGACCGGCACTTCGACCGACGTGATTCCGTAGCCGCTGTTGTAGAGTATGGAGTCCGTCCCGGCAGCCAGGACGCTGAGCGTGTCGTCCAGTTCGTAGGCTGTCCCGTCGGAGTCGTAGAACCCGATTTGCAGTTCCACCGTGTTCTCGAGCGGGCAATCAATCTCCTCGCACGAAACGGCCAACAAGGCCAGGAGCATGAAGATGAGCTTTCTTGTCCGCTTCACGGTCAGATTTCCTTTTCTATTTTGTAGTTGTTGCGTTCCTGCCCGTTGCGGCTGATGAGTTCACCAAGGAATCCGGCCAGAAACAACTGCGTCCCGAGAATCATCATCGTCAAGGCGAGGTAGAAATAAGGCGAGTTCGTCACGAGCGGTGCGGGCACGCCCTTCGAGAGAGCCACGAGCTTGATGCTGCCCACGACAATCACCGAAACGAATCCGAGGAAGAACATCACGCTACCCAGGAAACCGAAAACGTGCATCGGTTTGAGGCCGAAACTGTTGAGGAACCACAGGCTGAGCAGGTCGAGGTAGCCGTTCACAAAGCGGTTGATGCCGAACTTGGAGTGTCCGAACTTGCGCGCCTGGTGATGAACCACTTTCTCGCCTATCTTCGCGAAGCCCGCGTTCTTGGCCAGGTAAGGGATGTAGCGGTGCATTTCGCCGTAGACCTCTATGTTTTTCACCACGTCCTGTCGGTAGGCTTTCAGGCCGCAGTTGAAGTCGTGCAGGTTCTTGATGCCGCTCACGCGCCGGGCTGTGGCGTTGAAGAGCTTGGTCGGCAGGGTTTTCGACAGCGGGTCGTAGCGTTTCTTCTTGTACCCGGAAACGAGGTCGTAGCCCTCGTCGGTAATCATGCGGTAGAGGGCGGGTATCTCGTCGGGCGAGTCTTGCAGGTCGGCGTCCATCGTGATGACCACGTTGCCCTGTGCGGCGCGGAAGCCGCAGAAGAGGGCGGGCGATTTGCCGTAGTTGCGGCGGAACTTGATGCCATGCACGTTCGGGTCGCGCCGTCCCAGGTCCTCGATTACTTTCCACGAGCCGTCCGTGCTGCCGTCGTCGACGAAGATGACCTCGTAGGAGTAGCCGTTGGCGTTCATCACCCGCGTAATCCAGGCATAAAGCTCCGGAAGGCTTTCTTCCTCGTTGAACAAAGGCACGACGATCGATATGTCCATATTTCTCAGATTTTTTTGTGGGTAGTACGGATGCAGCGCACGACAAGAGCGGCAGGCATGGAAAGGATAAGCCCGAAGAAGATATTGGTAGCCACGGAGTTGGCGGCATACGTGGCGGGGCTGATGCTTGCCAATTCCGCCACCAGCGTGTCGATATCCTTGCCTCCGGTCATGCGCGACAGTTCTTCCTGCATGGCAGGTGTCGAGAGCTGTGCCTCGACCTCGGGGCTGTGCAGGTAGTCGAGATAGCTCTGGAACAGGAAACCATGGTCGATGAATGCGAAATAGACATAGACGGCCACGGCCAGCCAGATCGACGCATAGAAATAGAGCAAGGCGGAGTGGACGTAAAGCTGTCCGTAAGAGTACGGGACATCAGCGGATGCCTTGAAACGGTAGGAGAACACACCACCCAGGAACGGCGTGGAGAAGAAGATGAACAAGGCGGCCAGCGCCACTATCGGGAGGGAAAAGCAGCCGACAAAGCCAGCAAAACCCAACACCCACCAGATGCCGAAAAACACTCCCTGCCTCATGGCGTAGGCATTGGCCTGCTGAAAAAAGTTGTGCTCCATTTGCGTTGCCGTTCGTTATCTGCCGTCAAAAGTACTACTTTTTTTTCACTTCTCCCCCGCCCGTCCGCATTTCGCCCGTCCGGTCACGGCAAAAACGTCATGGCGGCCACCCGGCACAAGCCGCCGCACCGTGAGAACCAGCCGGCTGACAGGAA
>CAZYHW010000022.1:0-13485 GCA_964647405.1 uncultured Prevotellamassilia sp. | reverse complement strand
ACTACCCGGCGACCCGTGGAAATCAGTCGCCAACCTGTGAATACGTCAAAGGGGATAGCCCTCCTCGTCGAGCTTCAAGATGAGTTCGCCAAAGAGCGTGTTGGCCCAGGCAAACCACGAGCGGGTGAACTTGGCGGCATCGTCCTTGTGGAACGACTCGTGCATGAATCCCGTGTCGGCAGTCGTCGCCGTCAACTGCCGCAGGCAATCGGCCACTTCGGCTGTGTCGGTAGCGGTCATGGCGCGCATGATGATGCTCATCGGCCACACGTAGTCCAGTCCGACGTGCGGGCCGCCGATACCCTCCCCTGCGCTGCCGCGGAAGAAGTACGGGTTGGCCTCGCTCCACACCATGCGCCGCGTGTTCTGGTAGACGGGGTCGGTGACGGGCACGTCGCTGATGTAAGGCAACGACAAGAGTGAGGGAACGTTGGCATCGTCCATGAGGATGGCTCCACCGTAACCGTCGACCTCATAGGCGTAGACCCGGCCATACTGCGGATGCTCGACCACGGCGTACCTGTCGAGGGCGGACTGCACTTCATCGGCCAGCGCACGGCATTCGGCGGCCAAGTCCGGGCGATTGTTCACCGCGTCGAGCATCTCCGCCGCATGGCGCAGGCAACTGACGGCCATGAAGTTGGCCGGAACGAGATAAGGCAGCAGGCAGCAGTCGTCCGACGGGCGGAAGGCCGACGCTATCAGCCCGACCGGGGCGGCCGGGTGGCCGTAGCCGTAGTTCGACATGGTGTCGTGCATGGCCGTGCCGCGCCGCTGGAAGTTGTAGGACGTGCGCAGCCCTTCCTTGTGCTGCTGCTCGCGCATCGTTGCCAGCACCTGGCCGACGGCCTCTATCCACAAATCGTCGAAGACGGCGGTGTCGCCCGTCGCTTTCCAGTAGCCATAAGCCAGCCTAAGGGGATAGCACAGGCAGTCCAGCTCATACTTCCGCTCGTAAACGCCCGGCTTCATCTGGGTGTAGTCCTCGGACCACGGCGTGGCCGTCGAGGTGGTGTCGGCAAGGAAAGCGTTGGCATAGGGGTCGAGCAGGAGCGAACGGAACTGCCGCCGGAGCACACCGGCAATGAGGTGGCGCAGGCTTTCGTCCTCGGAGGCGAAGCGGAGGTAGGGCCAGACCTGCGCGGCCGAGTCGCGGAGCCACATGGCGGTGATGTCGCCCGTCACGACAAACGTATCGTCCGTGCCGTCGGCCGCCTGGCCGGGATGGACGGTGGTGTCGAGCGTATTGGGCAGGCACTGGACGAACATGCCGCGCAACACGGGATTGCTGATACGCTGCGCCACACGGTCGATGCAACGTTCGACTGCCTCCGAACGGAACAGACGGTCGGCCTCGGCGGGACGGCCGTCGGGGATGGCATCGCACACGGCAGGAACAACCGGAATGGCGGAATGGGGAGCAGACCACGCTGCCTGCGCATACGCGGCAGGAAAGAGCAAAAGGGCAAAAGTAAATGTTTTCATGGTGTTAAGAATTTCGGGCAAAGAAACGAATTTCCACGCGACAGACCAAGCAGGCACGAACAAAAGCGCAGGTGCGACCGGCTTTTTGAGTAACTTTGCGCCCCGGAAACAAGAGAAAACAACCATGGAACAAAAAATCACGACTGTCGTGTTCGACCTCGACGGTACCCTGCTCGACACGCTGCAAGACCTTTCGGCCAGTGTCAACCATGCCCTTTCGACCCACGGACTGCCCTTGCATACCGACGACGAGGTGCGCCAGATGCTGGGCAACGGCGTGCGCTACCTCATGGAGCGCGCCGTGCCGGACGGACTGCCTGCCGGAAAGTTTGAAGAAGTGTTCAACACGTTCCGTACCCACTACGCCGTCCATTGCCTCGACAAGACGTGCCCCTACGAGGGCATCCTGCCCATGCTCGACAGTTTGCAGCGCGACGGACTGCGCATGGCCATCGTATCGAACAAGCCCGACGATGCCGTGCAGGAGCTACACAAGCGTTTCTTTGCCCAATGCGTCGGCACAGCTGTCGGCGAAAGTGCCAGCGTGCGCCGGAAGCCCAATCCCGACGGCGTGCTCGAAGCCATCCGTCGCCTGGGCGGCACGCCCGACGAGGCGGTCTACGTGGGCGACTCGGAGGTGGACCTTGCCACTGCACGGAATGCCGGATTGCCCTGCATCACGGTGCTTTGGGGATTCCGCGACGAGGATTTCCTCCGCACCGCCGGTGCCACCACCTTTGCCCGCACGCCTGCCGATGTGGTCGAGCTGCTGGCCGGGAACTGATGCGGGAACAACCGCCCGCCGGCTCCCCGCATCCATCCACGCATAAAAAGTCCGCCGCACGGAATTACAAGTCTTTCCATGCGGCGGACTTTTACGTTATCGGCTTGAAGCCACGGGCGGGACTACTTCGGGTCGAGCGCGCGGGTAATCACGTCGAGCAAGGCGGCGTAGTGGTTGCGCGTAACCGTGTCCGCAGCACGCCGCGACACGGTTTCAAGACGCTCCTTCAAGCGTTTGAGCTGAGCCAAGGCGGGAGCTTTCTCGTTGGAAGCCACGCCGGACTGCGTATAGAGCGACAAAAGCGAATTCACATAGAATCCCTGCATCGTGCGGCGGTAAGGGGTTACCTCCTCGCCCGACCACATTTCGCGGCACAGCCGGTCTGTCATATTCTCCAAGTATTCCGTTACGGGCAGCTCGCTGTTCAGCCCCGAGATGAAGCCGGATGTCATCATCGTGGAGAGTACGAACCGTCCCGCGCTCTCCGTCAGTCCCTGCGGGTCGTTGGTCAAGCGCGTCACGAAACTCTCGGCGCGGAGCCACGTCGGTTCGGTGAACACCTGCTCGTCGAGGAAGTCGAGCGCGGCCAGTTGCTTTTCGCGCGGAGTGGGCGTATAGACGGCTCCCGGCTCGTTCACGGCCTTGAAGTCGATGTAGGTGCCGCCCACATTGTTGGCCACGTGCAACATGTAGCGCAGGAATTGCGACCGGACTTGGTTGTACATTTCTTGGAGGTTGCTTCCGTAGATGTCGTTGCCCTCATAGGTCCACTGCGGGAGCTGCGTCATCATACGTTTCAGGTTAAGCACGCCGTAACCGCTGGCCTTGACGGCATCATCACCGAGGTCCTCGGTCTGGCAGCGCGGGTCGCGGTAACGGTTGGTCTCCCCGTCGCCGAACCATAAGCGACGGTTGTCCGTGAGATTCTCCTGGACAAGTTTTTCAAGCTCATAGTGGTCGCTTTCGCTGTCATAGGCATTGAACATGGGCGTATATCCCCACTGGATGGCCCACATGTCGTAATCGCCAATGCGCGGGAAGATACCCACGCGGTCAATGCCGTCACCGGGCTGGGCCACGTAATTGAAGCGGGCGTAATCCATAATGGAGGGCGTATGTCCGTGACGCTCAACCCAGGACTTGGAACGCAGGCTGTCGACGGGGACAGTGCTGCTCGACCCGAAGTTGTGTCGAAGTCCGAGCGTGTGCCCCACTTCGTGCGAAGAGACGAAACGGATAAGCTCGCCCATCAGTTCCTCGTCGTATTTCATCTTCTGGGCGGCCTCGTCGATGCTACCGGCCTGAATCATGTACCAGTCATGTACCAGCTTCATCACGTTGTGGTACCAGCAGATGTGGCTTTCGAGGATTTCGCCCGAACGGGGGTCGTGCACGTTGGGGCCATAGGCGTTCTCAATGGGCGAAGCAAGGTAACGGATGACAGAGAAGCGGGCATCCTCCATACTCATGGTGGAGTCGTTCTCAGGCCACTCCAAGGCGTAAATAGCGTTCTTGAATCCGGCGCGCTCGAAAGCCTTTTGCCAGTCATTGACACCCGCTATGAGGTACTTACGCCACTGTTTGGGCGTCGCAGGGTCGATGTAGTAAACAATAGGCTTCTTCGGCTCGACCAACTCTCCCCGTTTCATCTTCTCCATGTCGGCCGAGTCCTTCGGTTCAAGGCGCCAGCGCGTGATGAAACGGCGCGGCTCCACACGTTGCTGGTCATCGGAGAAATAGGTGTAACTGTCGGTAAAATAACCTACCCGCGGGTCGAAGTAGCGTGCCATCATAGGCTCGTCGGGCAGGAGGACGAACGAGATATTCAGCCCGATGGTGGCGCGTCCCGTATAGCGCGTGGCGATAAGCGTGGGAGAGGCTTGGCTTGCAAAGGTTTTCGTCAGCCTCACCTCCGTGTTGAGCGGGAAAGTCTTTATCGTGTCGATGTAGGACTGCTCGGGAAGTATGCCCGCCAAGCCCCATTGCCGTTTGTATTGGGATGTCAGGCCGATGGCGGCGTTGTCCTCGTTGAAGAACTTCGTCACGTTGATTTTGTTCATCCCTTTCCCGTGTCCCGGCTCTATCTTGAAAGCACCGATGATGGGGTTCTCGTTACTGATGATGATAGCCTTGTTGATGGCTTGTGTGCTGTCTGCCGTGTTGACAAGCAACTCCGCCCGCAGAAGGAGCTTATCGCCAGTCGGTGCCTTCTCCCAATAGACGGTCTGTTCGTTGACCTGTTCTCCGGCGAACTTGCCACTGTTGGCAGGGGTGGCCGTGAAGCGCGTCGTCGTGAGGAACTTGCGGCCGATAAGACTGTCATGGATTTCAAAGAACCAGTCATCGCCGCTTTTTGTTACCGTGAAGAGCCCCTTTCCCGTTGTCTCCTTGCTCTTGGCGGGAGCAGCGGAAGGATTTTCCTTCTTCTTTTTCTTCCGTGCATCGGCAGGCAAGGCAACAACCAAGCTGGCTGCCAGGACGAGTAGTAAAGCTTTTTTCATAGACTAAAACATTAAGTGGGTTTATTATTACAAATAGTCAGATGGATGTCAGTATTTTATCGAACGCCTCGTAGGACGCATCGAGCCGCCCCTGCTCATAAGGATGCAGCTGCAACGAGAATGTCCCCGGGATGCCTTCCAAGGCAAAATAGTGGGTCAACAGGGAGGCCAAGTTGAACGACAGGCGGTCGCCGCGGCGGATGAGTGCGAGACAACACCGCCGGATGAGCGACAAATCGTCCATGACTTTGAGCTGGCGGAAGAGGAGGAAACAACAGGGACGGCTTCCGGCACTGAGAAGATAGGAAATCCGCTGCCCGGGTTCGACATCGAAAGCGTTCAGCAGCCCTTCGGCTTCGCCGGGTGTGCAGAGCAATGGCAGGAAAGCGTCAATCGTCTTCTTCCGGTCTATATCCGTCGCCCCGGCCTCGACGAAACGACGGAGGACATCGCCGCTAACCGAAAGCCGTCCTGCCTCATAGAGCTGTCGCCCCGCTTTGAGGAACGTACCGAGATAGGCTTTGGGAGCACGGGGAACTATGGCAAGGAAAACTTCCCAGTAAGCATCGCCTGTCAGCACGGGGAGGAGGACTTCGCCCAAGAGATATCCTGCCGTGCGGAAGTCGGTGGCGTGCAACTGATTGAGCATCCCGTAAAGCCCCTCGTAATCCGCCGCTTGGAGAAAAGCCTCCAAACGAGCCTGCAACGCCGGGTTATGTCGTCGGACGCTACTCATCGCGTTTCGTTAGGAGTACAACATTTTCCACATGGTGTGTCTGTGGGAACATGTCGACCGGCTGGACAGCCTCTATCCTGTAAGCGGCGTCAAGCAACTGCAAGTCGCGAGCCTGCGTCGCCGGATTACAACTGACGTAAACTATCCTGCGCGGAGCCGAAAAGAGTATCGTGTCGATCACGTCGCCGTGCATTCCGGCACGGGGGGGATCGGTGATAATCACGTCCGGACGACCGTTTTCGGCGATGAACTCCGGTGTGAGCAGGTCTTTCATGTCACCTGCGAAAAAGGCGGTCTTGTTCTCCAAACCGTTGAGGCGGGCATTTACCTTGGCATCCTCGATGGCCTCCGGGACATATTCGATTCCTATGACGCGCCGCGCGCCCGCCGCAACGAAGTTCGCTATCGTCCCCGTGCCGGTGTATAGGTCGTAAACCAGTTCCTCGCCGGTCAGGTCGGCGAAGCGGCGCACCACCTTGTATAATTCGTATGCTTGCTCGGAGTTTGTCTGGTAAAAGCTCTTAGGCCCCACTTTGAAGCGCAGCCCTTCCATTTCTTCAAAGATGGCATCTGTGCCATGGAACGTCGTGACTTCAAGGTCGCCTATGGTATCGTTGCATTTCAGGTTGTTGACATAAAGCAACGAAGTGATTTCCGGATAGGTGTCGCGCAGATGCGCCAAGAGTGCCATGGCCTGCTCGCGTCCGGCCTCGTCGCGCCAGCAGAATTGAAGGAGCAGCATCAACTCGCCGGTGGTTGATGTGCGAATCATCATGTTCCTCAGCAGTCCCTCCTGGCGGCGCAGGTCGAAGAACGACAGTCCGTGGGCGGTCGCATAGTCACGTATGCCGTTGCGGAGGCGGTTGCAAACGTCGTCCATGAGGTGACAGCAGCGAATATCGAGGATTTTGTCAAACGCACCGGGGATATGGAAACCGACGGCGTTCATGTCGTCGAACGCCTCGCCCGAAGCGATTTGTTCGGCAGTGAGCCACTTCTTGTTGGAGAAGCCAAATTCCAGTTTATTACGGTAGGCACGCGTCCGGCGGCTTCCCAATATGGGCGAGATAGGCGGAAACGCCACCTTGCCGATACGGGTCAGGTTGTCGCCCACCTGTTTCTGTTTATAGCGAAGCTGTTCCTCATAGGGCAGACACTGCCACTTGCATCCGCCGCACGTCCCGAAGTGTTCGCAAAACGGTTCGGCGCGATTGGCGGCATACTGGTGGAACTTCACTGCCTCGGCCTCGGCATAATTGTGCTTCTTCCTCTTGATGCGCAAGTCGACCACATCGCCCGGAACGACGTAAGGGACAAAAACGACAAGGTCGCCGACGCGCGCCAACGCCTTACCCTCGGCGGCCACATCGGTAATCGTGATATGTTCGAGTATTGGGAGTTCTTTTTTCTTACGGCCCATGTTTTCCTGAATATAATGACGACAAAGATAAAGATAAAAGAAGAAGCCGCCAAGCAGCCAAGCCGATTAATCCGCCAGCTTCTCGTAAAGCCGGGCTACGAGCCGCGGCACTGCGTAAGTGTCTCTATTTTCCTCGGGTACACGGATGAATCCGGCAGGCAGGCTATCGAGTGACGGCAAGGACAGGGAATAGAAATCCGCCGTCAGCACACGGTGGGTCAGGACGTGCCGGACACCACGCGCCACGCACCGCCACACGCCCCGGCCAGGCATGAAAGGGACGAGCCCGGGCGACGACAGCACTTCCTCTTCTTCGGGGCGATGGTCGAACTCGAACAAGGGCGGTTCGTAAAGCCCTGCCCAGATATCACCCGGCGGACGGCGATGAAGCAAGATGTCGCTTCCGATACGTACATAGACATAAGCGAAAAAACGCTCGGAAAGCCGCGTACTCCGGGCTTTGACAGGCAACTTGTCCACACGTCCGTCACGCACGGCCACGCAACCCGCGTGCAAGGGGCAGGCATCACACTGTGGCGAACGGGGCAGGCACTGCAACGCACCGAAGTCCATGAGCGCCTGGTTGTACAGTCCCGGTTGGCGGCGGTCGAGCAGGCTGTCGGCCAGGGCGGCGAAACGACGGCGGCCGGCGGGTGTGTCGATGGGGTCGTCAAGACCGAAAAAACGTGACAGGACACGATAGACATTGCCGTCGACGACGGCATGGGGCAGCCCATACGCGATGGAACAGATGGCGGCAGCCGTGTAGTCGCCCACGCCGCGGAGGGAACGCACTCCGGCATAGTCGCGGGGAAAACCGCCGCGTTCTACCACGGTGCGGGCTGCGGCATGGAGGTTGCGTGCCCGTGTGTAGTAGCCAAGCCCCTGCCAGGCACGCAGTACTTCGTCTTCGGAAGCGGCGGCAAGGTCGCCGACTGTGGGGAAACGCTCCATGAAGCGCATGAAGTAGTCGTAGCCTTGCGCGACACGTGTCTGCTGCAAGATTATCTCCGACACCCATATACGGTAAGGGTCGTCCGTACCCCGCCACGGCAAATCGCGCCCATGACTGGCATACCACTCCTCAACGGCAGCCGCAAACGGATGCACTCCACTACCCTCCATGACTTCCGTCAAGCGTGTGGGAGGTTTCTCGCTGCCGACACCGCAGGACGGCCGGACAGGCAGACAAGAGAAGTCGTCAATGGAAAAGCCGAATCCGCTGTTCTTCCGAGAGCTTGCATATCAACAGGATGTCGTCCTTCTCGACCACGACATAACCGTCAAGCCCCTGGACGACCACCTTCTTCTCCTGCGTGGCATGGACGATGCAGTTGTTCGTCTCGTAAAGGTCGATGTTGTCCCCGATGCAGGCATTGCCGTGCAGGTCCTGCTTCACCTGCTGCCTCAGGGAACTCCACGACCCCAGGTCGCTCCACCCGAACGAAGCCGGATAGACGAAGATTTCCTCGGCTCTCTCCATGATGGCATAATCGACAGAGATGTTCTCGCACGCGGGGAACTCGCGGTCGATGGCTTCCTGTTCGCCGGGCGTGCCGTAGAGGGGCATGAGCCCCTCGAAGAGACGGGCCATCGTGGGACAGTAGACACGATATGCGTTGACGATGGTGTTGACGCTCCAAATGAAGATGCCCGAATTCCAGAAGAAGTTGTTCTGCTTGACATACTGCTCGGCGATTTCGAGGCTGGGCTTTTCCTTAAAGGAGTCGACACGGAAAATATTCTTCTTCCGGGAGGAGGAATAGCTCAAATCTCCCTCGATGTAGCCGTAGCCCGTTTCGGGGCGGTCGGGGCGGATGCCCAGCGTGACGATGGCATCGGTTTCGGCAGAGAACTCCAAAGCCTCACTGACCGCCGTGCGGAACGCGGCGGGGTCGACCACGAGATGGTCGCTCGGCGTAACCACCACGTTGGCTTTCGGGTTGAGTTTCTTGATGCGCCAGCTTGCATAGGCTATGCAGGGTGCCGTGTTGCGGCGGCAGGGTTCGAGCAGGATATGATCCGCCGGGAGGTCGGGAAGCTGCTCGCGCACATAGTCGCGATAAGCGGCCGACGTGATCACCCATACGTTTTCCGGCGGCACGAGGCCGTCGAAACGGGCGGCTGTCATCTGTAACAATGTCCGACCGCAGCCCAACACGTCGAGGAACTGCTTCGGATGCTCTTCGCTGCTCAACGGCCAGAAGCGGCTGCCCACGCCGCCTGCCATGATGACCAAATGGTTGTTTTTCATAATAGGTCGATTGAATTTTGTTCCGGTTTACTTCTTTTTCATCACGCCTTCGATGAAAAGCAATACCTTGGGAGTTGATGCGTTGGAACGGACTGTAATGGTCTTGCTCATTTTTCCGACATTGCGTCCCTTTCCGTCGTAGGTCACGGTCACTTTGCCTTTCTCCCCGGGCTGTACGGGCTCTTTCGTGTAGTCCGCCGCCGTGCAGCCGCACGACGTGACAATCTGGTGGATGATGAGCGGCTCGTCGCCGGTGTTGGTGAAAGTAAACGTGTGGCTGACAGGCGCTTCGTCCGTAAACGTCCCGAAATTGTGCGCCGTCGAGTCGAACTTGATAACCGCGTCGGCGAAAGCGACGGAACAAACAAAAGACACAGCCAGAAAGGCAAATAACTTCTTCATACGCCGGTATGTGATTAGTATTACTTTGGCAAATATAGCGAATTCCCATGGAAACGTATGGCAAGTATCATATAAAAATAAAAAGCGTCCCGCCTGCCCTGTCGCGCTTTTACGCCCGGAGCATGGCATCGGCGACCCGGTACACCTGTCCGGCGACCTGTCATTTCTATCCGGCGACCCGGCGCGCCTATCCGGCGACTTGTCATTTCTATCCGGCGACTTGTCGCCACGAGTCGCCGGACGAGCGGGAAAGGCTGCAACAAACATCGGAGAAAGACGGCCGGCGGAGAATGTTGTCGGGCAGGAAATCGTAACTTTGCTGCTGAAAAAACACGCAATGCCACAGTCCACATCACCCCACCGCCAGGAAAAGGAAACCATCATCCTCGGCATAGACCCGGGTACGAACATGCTGGGATACGGTGTGCTGGCCGTAACGGGCAACCGCCCCAGGATGGAGGCCATGGGGGTCATCGACCTGCGCCGGTGTGCCGACCCTTACCTCAAACTGGGGAGGATTTACGAGCGCGTCACCGGCATCATCGACTCCTTCCTGCCCGACGAGATGGCCATCGAAGCCCCTTTCTTCGGAAAGAACGTGCAGAGTATGCTCAAACTGGGGCGTGCGCAGGGGGTGGCCATCGCGGCCGCCATCAGCCGCGACGTGCCTATCCATGAATATGCCCCGTTGAAGATAAAGATGGCCATCACTGGCTCGGGGCACGCCAGCAAGGAACAGGTGGCGGAAATGCTGAAACGCATCCTCTCCATCAACGAACGGGACATCGTTCCCTATCTCGACGCCACCGACGCGCTGGCCGCAGCCTACTGCCACCACCTCGAACGGGAGCGGGAGAAAAGACTGGGGGGACAGGCGAAAGGTGTGCATAGCTGGGCGGACTTTGTCAAGCAGAACCAAGACCGCGTGAGCCGCCCGGCGGCATTGCGGATAACGAACGAGACATGCAAGAAATTATCAGAATAAACGACGGGGTGGCTCGCCAGCCACTCTACCGCATGGCCGAGCCGCTGAACCTGTCCATCATGGCAGGCGAGCAGGTGGCCATCGTGGGGCCGAACGGCAGCGGGAAGTCCGTGCTCACCGACCTTATCACGGGAGCAAAGCCCCTGCTGCGTGACGAACCGATATACGACTTCGGAGAGGGAAGGAGCACGAGCGTGGCGGACAACGTGAAATGCATCGCGTTCAACGACGCATACGGCGACGGACGACAGCCGGCCTATTACCAGCAACGATGGAACCAGGGCGACGACACGCCTTGGCCGACAGTGAGGGAAATCCTTGACGCGGCAGGCACGGGCGACGGGGAAGCCGCCGACGGGTTGCCGGAACGGTTAGGCATCGGACAGTTGCTCGACAAGACCGTCATCCAGTTGTCGAGTGGCGAACTGCGCCGCTTCCAGCTGGCGCGGGCTCTGCGGACACGCCCCCGCGTGCTGGTCATAGACAATCCTTTCATCGGGCTGGACAAGGAGGCGCGGGCGATGCTCGGCCACTGGCTGGCCGAACTGGCCCGGGAGACGACGATTATACTCATCGTTTCGCGCAAGGAGGACATCCCGGACTTCATCACGCACGTGATTCACGTCGAGCGGATGTCCGTGCGCCCCAAACTGCCACGTGGCGAATACCTCCGCCAACAGGCGCACGTGACACCCGAAGGACTATCTGCCGAGGAGCGGAACCGCATCCTGTCCCTGCCGGACAAAGACGGCCCGAAGGCGGAAACGATAGCGGCATTCCGCAACATCCGCATACGCTACGGCAACCGCACGATACTCGACGGATTGACCTGGAACGTCGGACGGGGCGAGAAGTGGGCACTCACAGGCGAGAACGGGGCGGGTAAATCTACCTTGCTGTCCCTCGTCTGCGCCGATAATCCCCAGGCGTATGCCTGCGACATCTCCCTCTTCGGGCGGAAACGCGGCACGGGCGAAAGCATCTGGGACATCAAACGGAATATCGGCTACGTGTCGCCAGAGATGTTCAACGCCTACAACAAGAACGTGCCGGCGGCGGACATCGTGGCCAGCGGACTGCACGACACGATAGGGCTCTATCGCCGCGTCACCGCCGAAGAGCGGCAGGCCTGCGACTTGTGGATTTCACTGTTCGGTCTGCGCCACCTGGCCGACAGACCCTACCTGAGCCTGTCGAGTGGCGAGAAACGGATGGTGCTCTTGGCAAGGGCGTTCGTCAAAGACCCGGACTTCCTCATCCTCGACGAGCCTTTCCACGGCCTTGACAACGACAACAGGAAGAGAGCCGGGGACATCATCGATACTTTCTGCCAGCGTCCCGGGAAGACACTCATCATGGTGACGCACTACGAAGAAGAACTGCCCGCCTGCATCGATCACCGGCTACACTTAAAGAAAACGATATAAACCTTTCCATACATGCAGACAGACTTGAAGGTTGGACTATCCTACACATCCAGCAAAACCGTGACAAAAGAAGAAACGGCCATCGCTTTGGGCTCCGGCGACATGGAGGTACTGGCCACGCCGATTCTCGTGGCCCTGATGGAGAACGCCGCAATGAAAGCGGTCATCGACGGGCTCGAAGACGACCAGACGACAGTGGGCGCACGCATCGAGGTGGCGCACACACGACCGACGGCCATCGGTGGAACCGTTCGTGCCACGGCCACGCTAACCGGTGTAGAAGGACGGAAACTCACGTTCGCCGTGAGAGCAGAAGACGGCAACGGGCTCATTGGAGAGGGTATTCATGTGCGTTACATCGTCGACCGTAACCGTTTCATGGCCAAGGTGAAAGGACAGGAATAACATCTGCCTCGCCCAACAGGCGCACCGACCGATAAATCACGTTCCCCACTGCATTAAAACGTCAACGGCGTAGTTTCCCTCTGGGAACAGTAAAATTTTATTCCGCCCCTCTCCCCAATCATAGGCAGAAGGGCGGAATAAAAAAGTATGACGACAGACACGGCTTGGCAGAAAAAACGTTCATCACCCCGCATCATATCTGCGCCAAGCCGACAAATGCGATGAAAAGACGCTAAGATTTACTTTTCAGGCATCACGATTGGGACGATGGCACGAATGCTTCATACGTTCCGTCGTCGAAAAAAACGCGGATTTCCTTTATTTTTTTCATCTGCCTGTCAAATATTTTTACATTTCCGCCTATTTCGGCCGGAAAGCCACCCTCACGCCCTTGATAAGTGCGGTTGTCGTTACCAAACGCCGGATAGGACGCACGGGAAGAGGTCGGCTGCCCCTTTCCCGCCGACCCATGCACAGCCGAACGGTTTCCATAACCTGCCTGTGGGCGGGAAGCACCTTCACCTCCCCGACGCGGGTGGGCACTTTCGCCAATAGGGGAAACGGTTACGCCTCCACTTGCGAATAAATCGTCAGCTGCCATTCGTTGCCCCCCAGTAATCCCGTCAGAAGTTGCTGCCGCCATATCGGGAAGGGGCATAGAAGGCATTCCTTCCGGATTTTCCAACTCCCCCTCCTCATTGGAGAACAAAGAAGTTCCTTGTTCCGAAAAAGAAAAATCTGATTTATCAGATGAGCCAGCATTCGCATCATTCTCAAAGGGCCTCCCATCCGCCTCTGTTCCCGGATGGCGATACATGTCTCCCTCACCGAAAAGCAGCCAATAGATACTTATATTCGGGAAAGCCTTATGAATAGCTTGCGCATGGTTCATGGTGGGATTTGTTCGCCCATTGAAAATGCCGGATAAAGAAGAAGGCGAAATTTCCGTCCTTGCAGCAAACTCCTGTTGCGACATATTGGTTGCCTCCATGACCTGTCGGATTCTGTCTTTCATCATCCTCTAAAATTATTGTAGAACCTGTTTTTACTAACCGCCGGTACGTTTTACAAAGATAAAGAGAAAAG
>CAZYHW010000021.1:5852-24827 GCA_964647405.1 uncultured Prevotellamassilia sp. | reverse complement strand
TTGTCGCAACGGGTCGCCGTCCCGTTCTTTCTGTCAGCCGACCTGTCGCGACGGGACGGCGACCCGTTTCTCCGTCGATGCGACGATGCGCGGCGGGGAGAGCCGGACGGCTATCCCGCGGCGGATGGTGTGTCGATGCCTTGACTGTCCGAGAAACGTCTGACTGCCGTCAGTTCGCAGGCATCGCCATGATGTCCGCAAGGACTGCCCGCGCCGCCGCCACGGAGGCCACGCCGCTGACGCGCATCCGCCGCTTGCCGTTCGCCTCGCCCAGTTCGCAGGTGCGGACATGGCTGACGGCATAGCTGATGACGCGGCCAAACACGGGACTGGCATAGAACGGGCTGTCGGGACGGCTGACGAAATAGAGCGTCAGCCGGCCGTTTTTGAGCAACAGCCGCTCGACACCGAGCCGACGGCCGTCGCGGCGCAGGGGAACGATGCCGAGCAGTTCCTCTCCCTCGGGCGGGACAGGGCCGAAGCGGTCGGCCAGGCGTTGCCGGTAGGCCTCGACCTGCTCGTCGCTTTCCAGTGCGTCCAGCTCGCGATAGAGTGCCATCCGCTCGCCGCTTCCCGGCACGTAGGTCTCTGGGAAGAATGCCTTGGCGTCGGTCTCGACGTTGCACTCGTCCACGAAGAGGTCGCCACGCAGTTCCGCGCTTTGCCGTATCTCGTCGGCATACACCTCGGCAAACTCCTCGTTTTTCAGTTCCGTCACCGCTTCCGACAAAATCTTCTGATAGGTTTCGTAGCCCAGGTCGGCGACGAAGCCGCTCTGCTCCGCCCCCAACAGGTTGCCCGCCCCGCGGATGTCGAGGTCTTGCATGGCGATGTGGATACCGCTGCCAAGGTCGCTGAAACTCTCTATCGCCTGCAAGCGTCGGCGCGACTCGTCGGGCAGCATGGCGAGCGGCGGTGCCAGGAGGTAACAGAACGCCTTGCGGTTGCCCCGCCCGACGCGCCCGCGCATCTGGTGGAGGTCGGAAAGGCCGAAGGTGTGCGCCGCGTCGATGATGATGGTGTTGGCGTTGGGGATGTCGATGCCGTTCTCGACGATGGTGGTCGAAACAAGCACGTCACAGTCGTGATTGATGAAGCCCACGATGACCCGTTCGAGCTCATCGGGCGACATTTGTCCGTGTCCGATGGCCACGCGGGCGTCGGGCACATACTTATGGAGCAACCCGGCCAGATTGGGCAGGGAGGAGATGCGGTTGGAAACGATGAAGACCTGCCCGTTGCGGCTCAACTCGAAATTGACAGCGTCGGCGATGATTTCGTGTCCGAAAGTGTGCACCTCGGTCTGTATCGGTCGGCGGTTCGGCGGGGGTGTCTGGATGACCGACAAGTCCCTCGCGCCCATCAGGGAGAACTGCAAGGTGCGCGGGATGGGCGTGGCGGACATCGTGAGGGTGTCCACGTTCACCTTCAACTGCCGGAGCTTTTCCTTGACGGCGACACCAAACTTCTGTTCCTCGTCGACGATGAGCAGGCCGAGGTCTTTGAACTTGACGTTCCGCCCGATGAGCTTGTGCGTCCCTATGATGATGTCTATCTTCCCGTCGGCCAGGTCTTTGAGCAGGGCTTTTGTCTGCGCCGGGGTGCGCGCCCGGCTCAGGTAGTCCACCCGCACGGGGAAGCCGTGGAGCCGCCGGACGAACGTGTTGTAGTGTTGGAGGGCAAGCACCGTCGTCGGCACCAGCACGGCCACCTGCTTGTTGTCGCAGGCCGCCTTGAAGGCGGCACGGACGGCTATCTCCGTCTTCCCGAAACCGACATCGCCACAGACAAGTCTGTCCATCGGCCGGGCGCGTTCCATGTCCGCCTTCACCTCCTGGGTGACGCGCAACTGGTCGGGCGTGTCCTCGTAGGCGAAACCGGCTTCCAGTTCGCGTTGCAGGAACGAGTCGGGGCTGAAAGCGTGCCCCCGTTCCTCGCGGCGGCGGGAGTAGAGGCGGATGAGGTCGCGGGCGATGTCCTTAATCTTCTTTTTGGTGCGCTCCTTCATCTTCTCCCACGCCCCGGTGCCCAGTCCGCTCAGGCGGGGCGGCTCGCCCTCCTTACCCTTATACTTGCTGACTTTGTGGAGGGCGTGGATGCTCACGAAAACCACGTCATCGTTCCGATAGACCAGCTTGATGACTTCCTGCACTTGGCCGTCGGCTCCGGGCAGACGCACCAGTCCGGCAAAGCGTCCGATACCGTGGTCGACGTGGACGACATAGTCGCCCGGCTCGAACTGCGACAGTTCTTTCAGCGTCAGGGCCATTTTCCCGTCGCGGGCACGGTCGCTGCGCAGGCTGTACTTGTGGTAACGGTCGAATATCTGATGGTCGGTATAGAAGCACGCCCGCAAGGCATGGTCGGCGTAACCGGCATGCAGGGTGTGCTCGACGGGAATGAAGGCCGGCTCGCCGTCCTCGCCGCCGAGGATGCCTTGCAGGCGTTCGTGCTGCTTCGTGCTGTCGGCGCAGACATAGACGGCATAGCCCGCCGACTTGTCGCGGTCGAGAGCCTGCCGGAGGAGTTCGAAGTTCTTATGGAACACCGGCTGGGGCGAGGTGTCGAAACTGACGGTGGCATCCGGCTGCCCGGACGGCCTCACCCCCACCTCGATGTGCGTCAAAGGTATCACGCCGCGCAGGAAGGCTTCGCCCGTGACCAGGAGGGCATCGCGGTCGAGCTTTCCGCCCTGCCCTTCTTCCCCACTCCCGGCGAGGGATTCCCTTTCGGAAATGGCCTGCCGGGCAAACCCTTCGTCGTAGATGCGACCCACGATGTCGCGCACGAGCAACAGGTTGTCGAACACGGCGATGGTGTCGGCGGGAAGCAGGTCGGTGAAGGGCACCAGGCCGTCCGCGCCGGGATTGACGGCGGGCACGATGGTCACCGAGCCGCACATCTCGTCGGAGAGCTGCGTCTGCACGTCGAACGTGCGCACGGAGTCCACCTCGTCGCCGAAGAAGTCGATACGGAAGGGGAGTTCCGAAGAATAGGAGTAGACATCGAGGATACTGCCGCGCACGGCGAACTCGCCGGGTTCGTACACATAGTCGCGGCGCACGAAACCCAGTTCGAGCAGTCGCTCTTGGAGCTGCGTGAGGTCGGCCATCCCGCCTTTGGCCAGGCGGACGGTGCGGTCGTCGAGCTGGCTGCGCGCCACTACCCGCTCGGCCAACGCGTCGGGATAGGTGACCACCATGCGCGGACGGACGGACGGCTCACCGCCCAGCCTGCCGAGCACACCGGTGCGCAGGATTTCGTTGGCCGCATCGCGCTGCGCGTATTTCACCGCCCGCCGATAGACCGAGGGGAAGAACAACACGTCGTCGCCGCCCAGCATCTGGACGGCATCCTGGTAGAAATAGCCCGCGCTCTCCTCGTCGTTCATCACGACCAGAAGCAGGCGGCCGCCCACCAGCCGCGACAGTGCCGACACGACCACGGCTGCCGCCGAACCGCACAGCCCGGCACAAGCCACACGGTGCACCGCGGAATCCTCCACCAGCGACACGAGTTCGCCCACGCCCGGATGGCGGGCGTAGAGCGAGGCAATATCTTCTGCTTTCATCGCCGCAAAGGTACGAAAAAAGCCCTGCCCGGAAAGCACGCCCGCCACGGCCAAGGCACACCCGGGCAGCACGCCCGGACAGGTCGGCGACCCGTGGAAACAAGTCGCCGACTTGTTCCTCCTATCCGGCGACCCGTCGAAACTATCCGGCGACTTGTTCCCCGCCATCGGCAACAGCCGCTTCCTGCACGGCCTGCGCTGGAAAACCGGCCGCCGCCCGGCCACCGCTGCCTCGCCCGCGGCAGACCGCCGCAAGCCGACGCGCAGGAAGCCTCAGCATTCCCGAAAGGCGGAAACCGCTCATTCCGGAAATTATCCGTATCTTTGCCACGGCTTCCGGGCCACCGAGTGCTTGTCTAACCTCGTTAAAAACAAGAAACCATGTCACAACCCGTCCGGGTCAGCCTCCCGTTCCTCGTGCTGACCGTCCTGTTTTGCGTATGCCTGATTGCGGCCAACCTGCTTGAAACGAAGCAAGTGACGCTCGGCCCGCTCGAGCTGACCGCCGGCCTGATTGTTTTCCCCATTTCCTATATTATTAATGACTGCCTGGTCGAAGTCTGGGGCTTCGGGCGGGCACGGCTCGTCATCTGGCTGGGCTTCGCGACGAACCTGCTTTTCGTGACGTTCGGCGCACTGGCCGACGCGCTCCCCGGGGCGGCCTATTGGAACGGGCAGGAAGGCTTCCACGCCATCTTCGGCCTGGCTCCGCGCATCGTGGCGGCCTCGTTCGTGGCGTTCCTTGCGGGCTCGTTCCTGAACGCCTACGTGATGAGCCGGATGAAGGTGCGCTCGGGCGGACGGGGCTTCCCGGTGCGCGCCATCGCCTCGACCGTGGCCGGGGAGGCGGTGGACTCGCTCATATTCTTCCCGATAGCCTTGGGCGGTGTCGTTCCGTGGGAAACGCTCCCCGTGATGATGCTCACGCAGGCCGTACTGAAAACGCTCTACGAGGTGGTCGCCCTGCCGGTGACGGTGGCCGTCGTGCGGAAAGTGAAGCAGCTGGAAGGCGGGGAGGCATTCGACCGCAATATCTCCTACAACATACTTAGATTCAGAGAACTGAGATGAAATATCAAGAACCCGCGCTCGTCGTGTTCAGCGGCGGGCAAGACTCCACGACCTGCCTGTTCTGGGCAAAAGCCCACTTCGCCTCCGTCAGTGCCGTCACGTTCGCCTACGGACAGAAGCACGTCCACGAGGTCGACGTGGCGCGCGCCATCGCCCGGAAAGCGGGCATCGACATCGAGGTGAGGGACGCTTCGTTCATATCGACCCTCTCATGCAACGCCCTGACCGACCCGTCCATCACCATGGACGAGGAAAAACCGGCGGGCACCCCGCCCAACACGTTCGTACCCGGGCGTAACCTCTTCTTCCTTTCCATCGCCGCCGTCATAGCCCGCGAACGCGGCATCCGGCACTTGGTCACGGGCGTGTCGCAGACCGATTACAGCGGCTACCCCGACTGCCGCGACTCGTTCGTCAAGGCACTCAACGTGGCGCTTAACCTCGGCATGGAAGAGCAGTTCTGCATCCACACGCCCCTGATGTGGCTCGACAAATGCCAGACCTGGGAAATGGCCGACCGGCTCGGCGTGCTCGACACGGTGCGCTACGAAACGCTAACCTGCTACAACGGCATCGTGGGCGACGGCTGCGGCCACTGCCCCGCCTGCAAGCTGCGCCGCGCAGGGCTTGAAAAATACCTCTCACAGAAAAACTCACGTCCATAACCCCGGCCGCACGCCCGTGCCGCCCATTCCCATCCCCGCACACCATGACCGACAGAAACGACGAGCAACTCCGTGCCCTCGGGCGCACCACCCGTTATCCCTCGGACTACGCCCCTGATGTCCTCGAAACGTTCGAGAACAAGCATCCCGACCACGATTATTGGGTGCGCTTCAACTGCCCCGAGTTCACCAGCCTCTGCCCCATCACCGGGCAGCCCGACTTCGCCGAGATACGCATCGGCTACATCCCCGACCGCCGCATGGTCGAAAGCAAGAGCCTCAAACTCTACCTGTTCAGCTTCCGCAACCACGGGGCTTTCCATGAAGATTGCGTCAACATTATCATGAAAGACCTCATCAGGCTGATGGACCCGCGCTACATAGAAGTGACGGGCATCTTCACGCCGCGCGGCGGCATCAGCATCTACCCCTATGCCAACTATGGGCGACCCGGGACGAGCTATGAGGAAATGGCGGCATTCCGGATGAGACACCACGACATGGGGTGACTGCGGAAAGAAATCGTTATCTTTGTTCCCGCAACCACATCACTCCGCACGAACCATGAGCAAGTTCACCCGTTTCCTGCGTCACGGCTGGCGGCACAAATACGTCTGGGCCATCGTCATCTTCATCGCCATCGTGGGATTCCTCGACCCCAACAGTTTCTGGAACAGGCGTGTGCACAGGCAACGCATCCGCGAACTGAAAGCCGACATCCGCCACTACCAGGAAATGTATGCCGAGGACACGCAACGACTGCACGAGTTGGACAGCAACCCCGACGCCATGAAGAAAATAGCCCGGGAGAAGTATTTCATGAAAACGGCGGAGGAAGACGTGTTCGTCATCCACACAAACGAAGAATAGAGGATGCATCCGCTCAGTAAGCTACAAAACGCCATCTACGCCGCCGGAGGGATTCTGCTCGTGGTGGGAATCATCCTCCACACCGTCCCCGGCATGGAACAGACAGCCCCCTACGTCTACACGGTCGGCGCCGCGGCCTATGCGTCGATGCAGATGCTTGCCCGGTACGACGGACGCAACCTCGTCATCCGCCGCCTGCGCCGCCAGCAACTATTCGGCGCGATACTGTTACTCCTTGCCGCCCCGCTGATGTTCATGGACGTGTGGAACGTCAGCCCCCTGCCCGGCGGGACTTGGCTTCTGCTGGTCACCATCGCCGCCATCTATCAACTGTACGCCGCATTCAGGATTCCTGCCGAGCTGAAAAAGGAAAATACCCGGAAATGAGTATTGTGCAGAAGCCGGAAATGTGAAATTCGGAGCTGATTTTTTTACACTTCCGGCGGTCAAATCACAAAAAAAACTATTTCCCGCCCATCCACTCGCCAAGGCCGTGACACGTTGGTACTTTCCTCGTATCTTTGCGACACGGAAGACATGACGGGAACACATGAAGATTCATCTTTGTCTCTTGGCAGTTTTATTATCGGCGACCTCGTGCGCAGAGCAATACAACATCGCCGGTAATTCGTCGGTCAACTCATTCGACGGTCGGATGCTGTACCTGCAAGTCGCCTCCGGCGGCAACATGTATCGGATTGACTCATGCGAGGTCGTACACGGATGCTTCAACTTCATAGGGATTGTCGACTCCACCGTTATGGGCGAGATTTGCATGGACAACGAGAGTCTCATGCCGCTGGTCATCGAGAACGGCAACTTGTCCATCCGTGTCGACAACCTGGGGCAGCATGTCAGCGGGGGGCCGCTCAACGACCGCCTCTACGGCTTCCTGAAACAAAAGGAACGCCTCGACAATGAATACATGGAGCTCTCGTACCAAGAGATGCGCATGATGATGGAAGGTGTCCCGCCGTCAGTAATCGCGGCCAACCTGCGGCCACAGGCCGAAAGCCTTTCGCGGAAAATCGAAGAGCTGGAAACGCAATTCATCATTAACAACTACGACAACGTGCTCGGTCCCGGCGTTTTCATGCTTATCTGCAATCAATACCGCTACCCCGTCATGACGGAGCAAATCAAGACTATCATGAAGAATGCGCCCAAGCGTTTCAAGAATCACCCTTACGTGAAACGCTATATCACCGTCGCGCAAGAGAACATGAAGAGACAAAACGAAAGGATGCCTTGACGGTCGCGACCGCAAGGCATCCTTTCGTTTTGTTGAGCCGTCCGCTACCTACTCCACGACGATTTCGTCCGTGAAAATCCAGCCTCCCTTTTCTCCGGCAGGGGCTTTCACCCTCACGTAACGGGCACTGGCCTGTCCGCTCCACCCCCAAGTACGAATGGGCGACCGTTCGATTACGTCGCCGACCATCCCGACACCTTCAAGAGGCTCGAAAGAGTCGCCGTCCGCAGAGACAGAAACGCTCACCTGCTCCGGCCAAAACACTTCCGCGCCGGGCGCGTTGAAGAAATCGGCCTGTACGCGGTGTATCTCGCGCACCTGTCCGAGGTCTATCGTCACGTCGAGGCGCGCCCTGGCGATGAAGCCCTGCCAACGGCCGTCGGCATAGGACCAGTCGCCCCGCAGGCCGTCGGTGAGGGTCGCCGCTGCCGCCGCGGGGTAATACGGGCTGAACGGGGAGTTATACGTGACCGCGCAACCCTTGGCCAGGTGGTCCACGGGCTGGAACATTTCGGGCCGGTGGCCGACCTCGTTTGCCAGGTCGAACGCCCGGACACCCTCGCCGCGCAACCGCTCATTCTGAACCAGTGCCCGGCGACGGAATTCCGCATAATCCTTACGCGACGAAGTACGGCCGGCATAACGGGCGGGCTCCGTCGTCCACCCTTGTTCGGCCACGGCCAAAGCGCGCGGGTAGAGCATCCGTTCCACATCGGCCTCCGAAGGAATCCACTCCGTCCACAGGTTGCCCTGTATGCCCATCAGCATGTCGGGACAGGCGGCAAACATCGGCTCGGCGTCGAACCCGTACACCTGGTCGAGCGGCCTGTATCCCCCGATGGCCTCGGGCTGCGTGAAAGGTGCGTCCTGATAGGCATCGAGGTAGAAGAAGGCACCCGGGGAGAGCACGACGCGCTTCCCCTGTGCCAAGGCGTTCTTCACGTATGCCGTGTCGCGCCACACCATCACGGCGGCATCGGCGGGCAACGAGTCACTCAACACCTCGTCCCAGCCGAGCAGGTGGCGGCCATTCGCTCGCAGGAAACTGCCGATACGACGCACGAAGTAGCCTTGCAGTTGCTCCACGTCCGCGAGGCCTTCCGCCTCCATGCGCGCCTGACAGCGGGGACACGAAGGCCAGGAGGCCTTGGCCGCCTCGTCGCCGCCGATGTGGATATACTCCGACGGGAACACGTCCATCACCTCCGTAAGCACATCTTCAAGGAACACGAAAGACGAGTCGTTGCCCGCGCAGAAGTCGGCCTGCTCATAAGGCACGTGGGTGCACGACAGGCCGGGATAGGCGGCCAGCACTTCCTCCGAATGGCCGGGCATCTCGATTTCGGGGACTATCGTGATGCCCCTCTCGGCGGCATAGCGCACGAGGTCGCGCAGTTCGTCCTGCGTGTAGTATCCTCCGTATGCGCTGTCGCTCCCCTCTTCGGCGTAAAGGCGGTCTGAGTTCCACCAGTCCTTCCACAGGGCTTGCGGTCTCCACGCCGCGAACTGCGTCAGGCGCGGGTAGCGTTTTATCTCCATTCGCCAGCCCGCCGCGTCGGTGAGGTGGAGGTGCAGGCGGTTGACCTTGAAGCGCGCGAGCACGTCCACCTGTTTCCGAAGGAAGTCCAGCGAAACGAAATGGCGGGACACGTCGAGCATGATGCCGCGCCAGCCCAGCCCGGGATAGTCGCGGATGTCCAGCCGGGGCAACTCGGTGCAGGCGGCCAGCTGCCAGAGCGTGGCGAGCCCGTAGCGCCATCCCTCCACGTCGTGGGCGGCGAGGCGGATGCCCCCGTCGTCGACACGCAGGCGGTAGCCGCCGGGCGGCACACTGTCGGCGGGAGTAGCGACAAGCAGGACGCACGCAGGCTTTGCCCCTTCACCGCCGTCGACTACGGACAGGCCCAGGCTGGAAGCCATGGGGCGCAGCGAGTCGAGCACGCCGGGGGCGAGCGTCCCGCCGACGGACAGCTCGGAAGGCAGGGCGAACGACGAGCCCGCGCCGACGGACACGTGCTTCGGCTCGGGCACGAGGGGTAGGACATCGGCCGATGCCCACGTCACGCCGCCCATCAAAAGAATGGCACTGAGGATGATTTTTCTCATGGTATCAGTTTTTGGTTAAGTAATGAGGCAAAGATACGAAAAGCGAGCCATGCTTCCGGCGCACCGGCGGCGAAATCTCCTCCCCCGCACCGCATCTGTCCTCCCGCGCACGCCGTGGCAACAAGTCGGCGACCTGTCGCAACCAGCCGGCGACCCGTTGCGACGGGTCGGCGACTTGTTCACGGCAGGACGGCGACCCGGCAAGTGCAGGTCACTGCCCCGCGCCACGGGGACGCGCCACCGCCGCACAACCCGCCCCATTTAGGGAAGAAAACTTGCCTTTCTCGTGAAAACTTCCTAACTTTGCGGTGCTTGTGCCGGGCGGCAACCGTCTGGCACGCTATCGACTGATATACATATTACTCACAGACATGAAAACCATACAACTTGACATCACGAAGGCTACGCCTTTCCTCGCCCCCGGTGCCGTCGAGGCACTCAAACCGCAGGCCGACGCTGCCCGCGCCGCACTCGAAAACGGCACTTGCCGGGGAAATGATTTCCTCGGGTGGCTGCACCTGCCGAGCTCCGTCACGGACGAATTCCTCGACGACCTGGCCAACACGGCTGCCACCCTGCGCGAGAACTGCGACACCATCGTCGTGGCGGGCATCGGCGGCAGTTATCTCGGCGCACGTGCCGTCATCGAGGCGTTGGGCAACAGTTTCCAGTGGCTCCTTGCCGACAAGAAAGATCCCGTCATCCTCTTTGCCGGGAACAACATCGGCGAGGACTATCTCAGCGAGCTGTGCGACTACCTCCGTGGCCGGAAGTTCGGTGTCATCAACATCTCGAAATCGGGTACGACTACGGAAACGGCTCTGGCTTTCCGCCTGCTCAAACGCCAGTGCGAGGAGCAACGGGGCAAGGACATGGCGCGGCGGGTCATCGTGGCCATCACCGACGCACGGCGGGGCGCTGCCCGCACGACGGCCGACAAGGAAGGCTACAAGAGCTTCGTCATCCCCGACAACGTAGGAGGCCGCTTCTCGGTGCTCACCCCCGTGGGCTTGTTGCCCGTGGCCTGCGCCGGGTTCGACATCCGTCAGCTCATCAAGGGTGCCGCCGACATGGAAAAGGCCTGCGCGATAGACGTTCCCTACGAGCAGAACCCCGCCGCACAGTATGCCGCCTGCCGCAACGCCCTCTACGCTGCGGGCAAAAAGGTGGAAATCCTTGCCAACTACCAACCCAAGCTGCACTACGTCAACGAATGGTGGAAGCAGCTCTACGGCGAGAGCGAGGGCAAGGAAGGAAAGGGCATCTTCCCTGCGGCCGTGGACCTCACGACCGACCTCCACTCCATGGGACAGTGGATTCAGGACGGCGAGCGCACCATCTTCGAAACCGTCATCTCGGTTGAAACGACGGAGCACGAGCTTCAATTCCCCCATGACGACGAGAATCTCGACGGCCTCAACTTCCTGGCCGGCAAACGCGTCGACGAGGTGAACAAGATGGCCGAACTGGGCACGCAGCTGGCTCACGTCGACGGCGGGGTGCCCAACCTGCGCATCAGCCTGCCGCGCCTCGATGCCTACTACCTCGGACAGCTCATCTACTTCTTCGAGCTGGCCTGCGGCATCAGTGGCAACCTGCTCGGAGTGAACACTTTCGACCAGCCGGGGGTTGAGGCGTACAAGAAAAACATGTTCGCGCTGCTCGACAAGCCGGGCTACGAGGCCGAAAGCAAAGCCATACGTGCCCGCCTGGGCAAATAAGACGACCCATGTACGAAACGGAAAGAGCAGACTATCTGCATCGCCACGGCTTTGAGGCTACGCGCCTCAAAGCCGTGCTATTTGATATGGACGGCGTGCTGTTCGACTCGATGCCGAACCACGCCCGTTCGTGGGCACAGGTATGTACGGAGTTCGGACTGCACATGACACCCGACGAAGCCTACCTCCATGAGGGCAGGACGGGTGCGTCGACCATCAACCTGCTCGCGCAACGCGAATGGGGGCGCGACGCGACATCCGAAGAGATACATAGTATCTACGACGAGAAGTGCCGCCTCTTCAACTCCTGTCCCGAAGCCCCCCAGATGCCCGGCGCGGCCGACGTGCTCCGCCGCGTGAAGGCCGACGGGCTGACCATCGTGGTCGTCACGGGCAGCGGGCAGCACTCCCTCCTCGACCGTCTCGAACGGAACTACCCCGGCATATTCCACCAGGAACTGACCGTGACGAGCTTCGACGTGAAGCACGGCAAACCCGACCCAGAGCCTTACCTCCTCGGCCTGTCACGCGCCGGGGTGGAGCCATGGGAAGCCCTCGTCATAGAGAACGCGCCGCTCGGTGTCGAGGCGGGCAACGCGGCCGGCGTGTTCACCATCGCGGTCAACACCGGGCCGATTCCGCCCGCCGTGCTCCGGCAGTCAGGAGCCGACCTCGTCCTGCCTTCCATGACGGCTCTGGCGGACGCATGGGCAGACATCCATCACGCATTCGCTTAACCTTTTTACTATCCAGACAAATGAAAAAACTCATCCTCACCTTGGCACTCGGCCTCGCCATGCTCGGCGCACGGGCCGACAGCGGGCTCACACTGAAAGACATCACGGGTGGTGTCTACTCGCCCCAATACGTGCAGGGGGTCAACCCCATGAACGACGGGGAGAGCTACACGCAACTCGAAGACGGAGGACGGAAAATCGTCCGGCATTCCTTCAAGACGGGTGAAGCCATCGGCACGCTCTTCGACGTGTCCACGGCGCGCGGCCAGCAACTCGAACGCATCGACGGCTACATCATGTCGCCCGACGAGAGCCGCATCCTCATCCAAACGGCGACCCGACCCATCTATCGCCACTCCTTCACCGCCACCTATTACATCTACTCCATCGCAAACAACCGCATGGAGCCCCTGTCCGACGGCGGGCCGCAACAGTCGCCCGTCTTCTCGCCCGACGGTAACCTCGTGGCTTTCGTGCGGGACAACAACATCTTCCTTGTCAAGCTCCTCTTCGGCAACAGTGAGAGCCAGGTGACCAAGGACGGCCAACGCAACGCCGTAATCAACGGCATCCCCGACTGGGTCAACGAGGAAGAGTTCACAACGGCGCGTTCGCTCGAATTCAACGCCGACAACACCATGCTGGCCTGGGTGCGCTACGACGAGAGTAACGTTTCCACGTATTCCATGACCGAATACAAGGGACTTTCCCCGGAACGCATGGAGTACGACAGCTATCCCGGCGAATACGAGTACAAGTATCCCATGGCCGGAACGGCCAACTCGAAAGTCTCGGTCATGACGTTCGACATCAAGGACAGGGTGACGCGCACGATGAAACTGCCGATAGACAGCACGGACTACGTGCCGCGCATTCACTTCACCGACGACCCCGACCGCCTCGCTATCATCACGCTCAACAGAAGCCAGAACGACATGCGCATCTATATGGGCAATCCCCGCTCGACGGAATGCCAGCTTTCCGTGCGGGAGACTTCGGACAAGTATGTCAAGGAAAATGCGTACACCGACCTACATTTTTACGGCAATCACTTTGCCATGATTTCCGACCGTAGCGGTTACAGCCACATCTACTGGTACACACTGAACGGACAGCTCGTCAAGCAGGTCACGAGCGGCGACTACGAAGTGACCGACTTCTACGGCTACGACGAGAAAAGCGGCCGCTTCTACTATGCCGCCAATCCCGTCGGCCCGCTGTTCAAGGGAGTGTTCTCCACCGACCTGAAAGGAAACACGAAAAAGCTGACCGAAAGCACGGGAACGAACAACGCGACATTCTCCCGCTCGATGAAATATTTCATGAACGTATATTCCGACCGCAACACGCTGCCCGTCACGACGCTGCGCGACAACGACGGACGTGTCCAGGCTACGCTCGTCGACAACAGCGAACTCGCCCAGAAGCTCATAGGGAAAGTGGGCACGAAAGAGTTCTTCACGTTCAAGACTTCCGAGGGCATTCTCCTCAACGGCTGGATGGTGAAACCTGCCGACTTTGATCCGAGCCGGAAATACGCCGTCGTGCTTTACCAATACTCCGGTCCCGGCTCCCAAGAGGTTCTCGACTCGTGGAATCTGGGTTTCTATCCCGGCGGGCTCTTTGAGAGTTACATGGCCGAACGGGGAATCATCTTCGCCTGCGTCGACGGGCGCGGCACGGGCGGACGCGGTGCCGACTTTGAGAAATGCACTTACCTCAGGCTGGGCGACCTGGAATCGAAAGACCAGGTCGAGGCCGCGCTCTACCTCGGTTCGCTTCCTTATGTCGACAAGGAGCGCATCGGCATCTGGGGATGGAGCTACGGGGGCTTCAACACGCTTATGTCTATGAGCGAGGGTCGTCCCGTCTTCCGCGCCGGCGTGGCCGTGGCGGCTCCCTCTCACTGGAAGTACTACGACACCGTTTACACCGAGCGTTACATGCGCACGCCACAGGAGAATCCGACGGGCTACAACGTGAACCCCATCAGCCGGGCCAAGGACTTGCACGGCGCGCTCCTGCTCATCCACGGGACGGCCGACGACAACGTGCATTTCCGCAACGCGGCTGAATACAGCGAAGCACTTGTCCAGGCCGACAAGCAGTTCGACATGCAAATCTACACCAACCGCAACCACAGCATCTACGGCGGGAACACGCGCAACCACCTCTTCACGCGCATCGCCAACTTCTTCATCGAAGAACTGGGAGAGTAACCGCCCCATCTAATCGCCGACCGGTGCGGCCGTTCATTACAGACGGCTGCACCGGTCGGCGTTTCTTGTACAGAGGCGGGAGGGAACAAAAAAAAGCAGACCCGCGGACGAATCCGCAGGTCTGCACTTTCTTTTTAAGTTCTCGTTCGTTTGCTATTAGGCAGCAGGAACTTCGGTCGTGTCGGCAGCGAGGGTGTCAGCAACGATGCTGTCAGTTGTGAGGGTGTCCTCAGCTACTTCGATGACTTCTTCTTCGATAGCCTCAACGGGTTCAGCAGCTTTGTTACCGCAGGAAGCGAAAGAAATAGCTGCGAAGGCAACGAACATGAAAACCAACTTTTTCATTTTTCTTCGATTTAGATGTGAAACAATCAATTACCTTTTTAAAACGTTGCAAAGGTAGAGACTTTTTCGTTCCGCTGTATGCAAGGCCACAACTTTTTTTCTTGTATACTTTTTTTTTAACACTTGGCGAAACCATGCGGCTGTCGGGCGACGGGGTATGGGAAACAGGCATTCTTCCACGCCTGTACGGGATGAGACGGGGCTTTCCTCGCCCGCTTCAATCACTTCCGGGAATTCCCGGCCTGCCCTCCGGCAGGATGAAGTCCGGCACTTGTGCGGACAGGTCGCCGGATAGTTTCGACGGGTCGCCGGCTGGTTTCCACAAGTCGCCGGACAGTTCTTCGGGCTCACCCGCCCGTCATTCGTTCCTTGCCGGGACGGGCGACCGCCGCGCACATCAGTCCCCCATCCGGACGACCCGACAATACCCTCCGCCCGTGCCGCAACAGGCAGTTTTCCAGCCTTTCACTTGTCCATATCAACTTCTTTTTATTCTTTTGCGACAAGAAACATAACCGTAACACATACATATATATGAAAAAGTACTTTTACGGAATGGTCTGCCTGTTGTGCCTGACTGCCTGTGGAGGGAAAGGGACTGCCCCGGACACCACGGCGGACGAACCGGCTCGCGTCGAGACGACGGACGCGGCAGGAATCGTGGAGGACAAGCCCTGGAACGACCAGAACAGCGTCACATGGAACGGTCATACTTACCAATACACCCTGAACCGGGCTGCCGACAAGAGCCTGCCCACGGTGAAAAACGAGCTTGGCCAGCCTTACTACGACAACAGCATCACGCTCAGCGTGAAACGCGACGGCGCGGTGTTCATCACCCGCAAATTCACCAAGGATGCCTTTGCGGACTTCCTCACCGACGACTACAAGGCCAACGCCTCCCTGCTCGGGCTGGCGTTCGACAAGGCTGCCGACGACGGCCTGCGTTTCGGCGCGATGGTGGGCTATGCCGGAACGGAAGAAGGGGGAATCCTCTTCACCGTCATCCTTTCGGCCGACGGCACCATCAGCATCCTCAAAGGCGAACAGCCCGACAATCCGGGTGCCTGAGGCGGGTCAACGATATAAAAGGAATACGGCCGGGACTTTCGAGAGTTCCGGCATTTTTGTGTCGCGCCACTGGGCCACGGTTCTTGTCCTGACATACTCCCCGTCCGTCGTCAGGCCGGCAGCGACGCAGAGCCGCGTCTGCGGACGGCAGGTGCGCAGGATGTCGGCCAGCATCTTGGCGTTCCGGAAAGGCGTTTCGATGAAAATCTGCGTCTGGCTCTCGTTCATGGCGCGGGCTTCCAGGCGTTTCAGTGCCTTGACCCGTTCGGCCGGGTCGATGGGGAGATAACCGTTAAAGGCGAAGCTCTGCCCGTTGAAGCCCGAGGCCATCACGGCAAGCAGGATGGACGACGGCCCGACCAGCGGCACGACTTTCAGTCCCTCCCTCTGGGCCACCGCCACGACGTCCGCTCCCGGGTCGGCCACCGCCGGGCATCCCGCCTCGCTGATGACGCCCATCGGCTCGCCCTGCCGGAGCGGTTCGAGGTAGCGCGCGAAGAGCGCAGCGTCGGCATGTTTCCCCATGGGGTAGAAAGTCAAGGCGTTGATGTCTATCGAACGCTCCACGCTTTTCAGGAAACGGCGCGCCGAACGCACCTCCTCGACGATGAAATGGCGGATGCCCAAAATCACCGTCCGGTTATGGGACGGGAGAACCCTTTCGAGCGACGAGCCGCCCAACGTCACGGGTATCAGGTAAAGTGCTGGTTCCATCTGGTTGCTTGATGATTTTTCGGGTGTGGCCGCCGTCCGGAGGCGGACGGCTGATTCATGCGACGGAGTCGGCGACTTGTGCGTCCTGTCCGGCGACCCGTTGCGACAGGTCGCCGACCCCGCCGCAGCCTCCGGCCACCGCCTTGCCTCATCCGCCCACCTTGAACGACCGGCAGCGCGTGAGCCGCGCGAAAGTCGTGCATCGGCGGACGTAGTAGGCCCACAGGATGCTCCCCCGCGCCCGCTCGGGGATGTTCCCGACGGTCGTGCGGCTGAGGTTCTCCCGGCGGGCTGCCTCGAAGTCCGGGCGGATTTTCCGGAACTCCTTCCGGGCGCGCAGCACGGCACGGGCTTCCTCCACATGCCCCGTCAAGGCGAAGCGAAGGAGTGCCACGTAGTCCAGCACGCGCCGCACGCGCATCACCCTGTCCAGCTCGTCGTCCGGGAGGTTCTTGTAGAGCATCAGGAGGTTGTTCCTGAAATTCAGGTAGGTCTTCCGCGCGTCCGACTTCCCGAGCGTGCCGCCGCCGACATGGTAGACACGGCTATCCGGCAGGCAGACCACGCCACGCCCGCGGGCTTTCAGTCGCCAACAGAGGTCGACTTCTTCCATGTGGGCAAAGAAGCGGTTGTCCAGTCCGCCCACGGCTTCCCAGTCCGTCCGACGCACCATCAAGGCCGCGCCGGTGGCCCAGAACACGGAGGCGGGACGGTCATACTGCCCGGCATCGCGCTCCACGGTGTCCATGATGCGCCCGCGACAGAAAGGATAGCCGTAACGGTCGATGTAGCCCCCCGCCGCACCGGCATACTCGAATGTGTCGCGCTGCGCCTCGCTGAGCAGCTTGGGCTGGCAGGCCGCCACTTCGGGATGGCTGTCCATATAACGGAGCAAGGGAGTGAGCCATCCGGGAGTCACCTCCACGTCGGAGTTGAGCAGGAGGTAATAGTCCGTCGTCAGGGCGGCGAGCGCGCGGTTATATCCCCCGGCGAAACCGTAGTTGCGGTCGAGGCGCAGGATGCGCACGCCGGGGAACTCGGCAGCCAGCATCTCGCACGAGCCGTCGGTCGAGGCGTTGTCGGCCACGACCACGTCGGCCTCGGCAGCCGAGCAGGCCACCACGGAAGGCAGGAAGCGACGCATCATCTCCCGCCCGTTCCAGTTCAATATGACTACGGAAATCCTTTTCATCGTCATTGGCCTGTCCGTTCCGCCGTGGCGACGAGCGCGTCGCCGCCGGGCGCGAAGCCACCCAGGCGCACGGGGGTAACGGCGTTGTCCTCGGCCTGCCCGTCGGCCGCCTCGACACGTATGTAGTTGTCCGTGAAGCCATGGACGGGCTGTCCGGCTTTCCCATGCTCCCACAGGACGGGGCGCACACTGCCCACGTAGCGCGCATAGAAGTCATGGTGCTTGCGTTCCGACAGCTCGATGAGCCGGCGGCTGCGTTCGTGTTTCTCGGCCGCCTCCACCACGTAAGGAATCGCCAGGGCTTTCGTCCCGGGACGCTCCGAGTAGCTGAACACGTGGAGCTGGGAAATATCGAGAGCCTCGAGGAAGCGGCAGGTCTGCTCGAAGAATTCCGGCCTCTCCCCTCTCGTGCCCACGATAACGTCCACGCCGATAAAGGCGTCGGGCATGGCTTGGCGGACACGCTCCACGCGGCGCGCGAAGGTGTCCGTGTCGTAACGCCTTCCCATCAGGCGGAGCACGTCGTCGCACCCGCTTTGCAGGGGGATATGGAAGTGGGGCATGAAAGCCCGCGAGGCGGCACAGAAGTCGATTACCTCGTCCGTGAGCAGGTTCGGCTCGATACTGGAAATGCGATAGCGCGAAATGCCCGCCACGCCGTCGAGCGCACGGAGCAGGTCGATGAAACGCTCGCCCGTCGTGCGACCGTAGTCACCTATGTTGACCCCCGTGATGACTATCTCCCGTCCGCCCGAATCGGCGGCCTGCCGGGCCTGCTCCACCAACGAGGCGATGGAGCCGTTGCGACTGCGGCCACGGGCGTAGGGAATGGTGCAATAGGTGCAATAGTAGTTGCAGCCGTCCTGCACTTTGAGGAAATAGCGTGTACGGTCGCCGCGCGAGCACGACGGGACGAAAGTGCGGATGTCGCTTGCCGGGACGGCCACTGCCTCGTGGCAAGCCCCGTCAGGCCGGGGCGCGGCGAGACGTTCTTCAAGGAAACGCACCACCTCGCCTTTCTGTTCCATGCCCAGCACGAGGTCTACCCCCTCGATGGCCGCCACCTGTTCGGGTTGTAGCTGCGCATAACAGCCCATCACCAGGATGAACGCCCCGGGGTGGAGACGGGCAAGGCGGTGGATGGCCTGGCGGCACTTGTGGTCGGCCGTGTCGGTCACGGAGCAGGTGTTGATCACGCAGATGTCGGCCTGCTCGCCCTCGGCCGCCACGGACACACCGACGGCGGCCAACCTGTCGCGCAGGGTGGAGATTTCGGCAAAATTGAGTTTGCAACCCAATGTGTGGAACACGGCTTTCTTGCCGTAGAGCGGCGAAGTGGACGGCATGGGTATTCTGTTCGGCAGGCAAAGATACGACATTTCCACGCAACGGACAACTGCGCCGTGCGGATGGCCGCACAGCCGGACGCGCCGGACGGCTT
>CAZYHW010000021.1:0-5752 GCA_964647405.1 uncultured Prevotellamassilia sp. | reverse complement strand
CAACGGACAACTGCGCCGTGCGGATGGCCGCACAGCCGGACGCGCCGGACGGCTTCCACGTCACACGGGTCGCCGACTGGTTTCTACGGGTCGCCGGATAGGAACGCGGGGTCGCCGACCCGTTGGCTCCGTCCCGCACGGGGAAAAGTCGACAGGTAATTACAGGAAAAGTGAACAGGGTCAGTCGCACGCTTCGCCGCGTCGCCCGGCACGCCGTCGGCAGTCCGCACACAAGCCCTTGACGACATAGTTGATGCTGCGCTGCACGAAGCCTTCGGGCAGGGCGACCTGGGGCACGTGGGTGGCTTTCATGCAAAACGTGCGGTGGCATTCCTCGCAGTAAAAGTGCGTGTGCATGTCCTCGACGGAGCACGAGCAGTCGTTGTCGCACAGCTCGTATTTCAGCGAGCCGCTCCCGTCCTCGAAACCGTGCAGCACGTGATGCGCAAGGAAGAGCGTGACCGTGCGGAATATGGTGGAACGGTCGACGGTTCCCAGTTTCGCTTCGAGGTCGAGCAGCGACACGGGGCGTTGTTGGCCGGCTATGGTTTCGAGAATCAGCAGGCGGAGCGCCGTGGGGCGGACACCTTTGTTGTGGAGCAGCTTCTCGCAGTCTGGACGGGACATGTTTTCTTAATTACTTGCGGTTTTGACGTTCAGGATACGCATCGCGTTGAGCACGGCCAGCAGCGCGACACCCGTGTCGGCGAACACGGCCAGCCAGAGGGAGGCCACGCCGAAAAGGCCGAGCAACATCACGGCGGCTTTCACACCGAGCGACAAGGCGATGTTCTGCCATACGATGGTGTGGGTGCGTCGCCCGATGGCGACGGCCTCCGGCAGTGCCGTCAGGCGGCCGTCCTGCAACACGAGGTCCGCCGTC
Source organism: uncultured Prevotellamassilia sp. (assembly GCA_964647405.1). Classification (GTDB taxonomy): domain Bacteria; phylum Bacteroidota; class Bacteroidia; order Bacteroidales; family Bacteroidaceae; genus Alloprevotella. The sequence continues at coordinate 4,869 of CAZYHW010000021.1, read as the reverse complement.
TCGATGGCCAGGTCGCTCCCGCTGTCGCCCACGGCTACGCCCACATCGGCGGTGGCCAGCACGGGCGCGTCGTTGATGCCGTCGCCGACGAAAGCGGTCGTGCCGCCGGATGACATGATGTGCCGCAAAGATACGACTTTATCCCCGGGGAGCAACCCGGCCTGTGCCTCGTCGATGCCCAGGCGGGCGGCCAATGCCTCGACAGCCACCGGACGGTCGCCCGAAAGCACCGCCGTGCGCGCCACACCGAGACGGTGAAGCCAGGCGACGGCTTCGGCTGCCTCCGGGCGCGGCGTATCGGCCACGGTGACGACACCGGCATAACGCCCGTCGACGGAACAGTAGACCGCCGTCCCTGCCGTAACCGCCTCCGGGACATCGAGCCCCTCGGCGGACATAAGGCGTGCATTGCCCAAGGCGACGCGGTGCGACGCGACGACGGCACGCATCCCGCAACCGGCCACCTCCTCGACCTCTCCGGCTTCGGGTATGTCGGCCACCCGTCGGCGGGCTTCGTCGGTCAGTGCCACGGCCACCGGGTGCAGGCTATGGCTTTCGACGGCGGCGACCAGGCGCAACAGGTCGTCGTTCCCGAACTCGGGAGCCGCCTCGACGCGCTCGACGGAGAACTTCCCGCGCGTCAGCGTGCCGGTCTTGTCGAACACGACGCAGGACAAGCGCGCCACGGTGTCGAGTACATTGCCTCCCTTGAAGAGGATGCCCCGCCGGGAAGCCGCCCCGATGCCACTGAAATAGGCAAGGGGAATGCTCACCACCAAGGCGCACGGACAGGCCACGACGAGGAAGACGAGGGCACGGTAGCCCCACTCGCCGAGCACGATGCCCGGAACACCCGACCAGTGGAGCACGGCGGGCACAAGCGCCACGAGCAGGGCGAGAAGCATGACCACGGGGGTATAGACGCGGGCAAGGCGGCGCACCAGCAGTTCGGTGGATGCCTTGCGGGCGGCGGCCTCCTCCACCATGGCGAGCATACGCGCCGTGGCACTGTCGGCGTAAGGCCGGACGGCTTCGCACAGCAGGCCGCCGCCATGCGCCACGTATCCGGCCGGAACTTCGTCGCCCGCCACCAGCTGGCGGGGCAGGCTCTCGCCCGTCAGGGCCGACGTGTCGAAGAGACCTCCGTCCGAGAGCAGGCGGCAGTCGACGGCCAGGCGTTGCCCGGCAGCCAGTTCGAGGCGGTCGCCGGGACGAACCTCCTCCGGCGGACAGTCGACAGCCTGCCCGTCGCGCAGCACGCGCACCCGCTCGGGGCGGAGAGCCAGGAGGGCACGGATGTGTCCCCGCGCGCGGTCGACGGCCCTGTCCTGCAACGTCTCGCCCACGGCATAGAACAGCAGGACGGCCACGCCCTCGGGATACTCGCCTATGACGAACGCACCGGCCGAGGCGACCGACATGAGCAGATACTCGTTGAACACGTCGCCCTTGGCCATCGACTTCACGGTGTCGACGAGCACCGGCCACCCCACGACGAGGGCGGCAACGACATACCACACGGCAGCGACCCCGGGGGCGGCAAACCATTCCGCCCCGGCTTTCCCGAGCACCACTCCCGCCGCCAGCATGACGGCAGAGAGAGCAATCGCGCCCCATTCCTTAACTGTTTCCATCGCGTTGTCCTTTATTTTCAAGGCAAAGGTAGGAGCTTTCCCTTGCAACCCGTTTGCAAACTTCCCGACGGCTGACCGCAAAAACTATCCGGCGACCCGTGCTTCCTATCCGGCGACCCGTAAAAACCAGACGGCGACCCGTAAACTCCCGCCCATATCGAGCGAACGATACAGCAGCCATGACGGGAAATCGTTCTATATCATAGCCATATCGGGAACGTTGCAAGAAATGATACTGCCCGCTGGCAATCATAGCAGCTTCTTTTATTGTGTACCCGCCACGGCGGATTCTCCGTTTTTTCCTATCTTTGCCTAACAGAAACAAGCCATGCGAGACTATCATCTGGGATTTATTTCCAACGAAATCATCTACCATCACGTGAAAGAAACCGCGTGCAGGTATCGCCGTAGTATCAACCTCGAAGAGTTCAACCGCAGCATCATCGATCCTATCAAGTTGACTTTCGATGCAAAGGTGTACGGAAAAAACATAGAGGAAATCATCGAGACTGAATGTATCCGACAAATTGACAAGTCGAACACCAACCATATCGGATACTTCCACCAAAACCTTTTCCGCCACATTGGAAGAGGATGGGAAGTACCCTCGCAAGGCTTCGACATCGTCAACAATGAACGCCATATCTTTGTCGAGTTAAAGAACAAGCACAACACGATGAACAGCGGGACGGCCACGAGTGTCTACGCACGGATGCAAAACAAGATCCTCCATGACGACCAAGCGACATGTATATTAGTGGAGGTCATAGCTCCCCGGTCACGCGACGAAAAGTGGAACAAAGGCGAACTGTCGCACGCAAAGATACGCCGCATGTCGATAGACAAATTCTACGAAATGGTGTTCGACGACCCGAAAGCCTTTTTCAAATTATGCAAAGCACTCCCCGATATTCTTGACGACGTGATGGACGAACTGCACCAAGGACACATCGACAACAGTGTCTACGACGAACTTCGCCAACTTTACCCCGATACGTTCAAAAGCCTTTATCTCTTAGCCTTCAATACCTATGACGGATTCTCGCAACCATGATGCCTCGCTCATCCCTGCTTCGGATTTCGCGGACATCATGGGCGTATCCAAAGCCACGCTGGCCAAGTGGGAAGCAAACGGCACCCATGTCCCCCATGTGGGTGCCGATGGCCGCAAGTACTTCCTCACCAAGGAGCTGGCCGGCATCCCGGAAGTCCGCGAAATGCTTTCGTCCGGATGGGAAGACGAGATGCACGTACATCCTTGCCGCCCCTATACGTCGATTGAGCTGTTCGCCGGTGCGGGTGGCCTGGCATTGGGATTGGAAAAGGCTGGTTTTTCGCACATCCTGCTCAACGAGGTCGACCACGATGCCTGCACGACCCTGCGAATCAACCGTCCCGGCTGGAATGTGGTAGAGGAAAATGTACGCAACCTGTCGTTCACCCATCTGGCGGGGAAGGTGGATCTCCTATCGGGCGGTTTCCCTTGCCAAGCGTTCTCCTACGCCGGAAAGCAAGGCGGATTCGACGACACGCGGGGCACGCTCTTCTTCGAACTGGCGAGAGCCGTGAAAGAGACACGCCCCAAGGTGTTTGTGGGAGAGAACGTGAGAGGACTGACCGCACACGACGGCGGACGGACGCTGGCCGTCATCAAAGCGACGGTGAAAGAGCTTGGCTACACACTGGTTGAACCCCGCGTACTCAAAGCAATCAAATATCAAGTCCCCCAGAAACGTGAGCGCCTCTTCCTCATCGCGATACGCAATGACTTGGCCGAAAAGGCGGAGTTCAGGTGGCCTGCGCCCTATCACCGCGTCATGACCCTGCGCGACGCTTTCTGCAAGGGCGAGCTCTACGACACGGACGTGCCGTCCTCCGAGGGGATGACCTACCCGGAAAAGAAGCGCAAAGTGATGGAGCAGGTGCCGATGGGGGGATACTGGCGCGATCTCCCGGAAGCCGTACAGGAAGCCTACATGGGGAAGAGCTTCCACCTCACGGGGGGAAAGACGGGCATGGCACGCCGACTCTCGCTCGACGAACCGAGCCTGACACTCACTTGTTCCCCTGCACAGAAACAGACGGAGCGATGCCATCCCACGGAAACGCGACCGCTCACCGTGAGGGAGTACGCACGCATACAGACTTTCCCCGACGAATGGCAGTTCGCCGGAACGCTCGCTTCACGTTACAAGCAAATCGGAAACGCCGTGCCTGTGAATTTGGCCTACGCGGTGGGACGCTCACTCGTCCGTCTCCTCAACGACCTGGAAAGTTCCTGACAGACTGCCGCCGGACGGCTTCCCATAGTCCGCGCCGTCCTCTGCGGCACGCGACATGCCGTCCGCATCCTCCGGAAAAGCATACTCCCCGGCCCGATGCCGACCATGGCGACGCAGCCACGCCGCGTTGATGCAGGCTTCGAGTTCCATGAGCGTCTGTCGGCGCACGGAGGGCTTCAACTGGCATTCCCACACGGTCACCACGTCCCATCCCGCCTGCCGCAAAGCCTCCTTGTTGCGCTCGTCGCGCTCGCGGTTGCGCGCTATCTTCCGTTCCCAAAACTCACGGCGCGACCTGGGAAGATGGCCGTCGACCTCGTGCCCGTGCCAAAAGCATCCATGCACGAAGATGACCACCCCGTAACGCCGCAGCACGACATCAGGCGTTCCGGGCAGGCCACGGACATTCTTGCGGAAGCGGTAGCCACGCCCGTAGAGGTAACGCCGCACGATGAGTTCCGGTTTCGTGTCCCGGCTTCGTATGCGCGCCATGACGGCCGAGCGTTTCGCCTTGTTCCAAATATCCATGGCCTTATTCTACAATAGCACACGGCGAAGATAGTCCAAACAAAAGGATAACGGAAACCGCAAGCGAAAAATCTGCATCCGCTTTCCTTCCACGTCGCGAGGAGAGGAATAAGGCATATCCCGCAGGCAGGTGGATGAGGTGTGCGAATGTGGTCTGGCTGGTGGCTTTCCGGTGAAAACGGTGGCCGTTTCCGTCCTATACCGACGATTATTTGTTACCTTTGGCCGCTCTCTCCGGACGCTCATGGCGGAGGTCGTGGTTTCCTGTCCAGTTCCATGCGAACGCGGTCGGCGACTTGTGCCGCCGGGACGGCGACCCGTAAAACCTATCCGGCGACCCGTGACAAGCGTCAGCCGACCCGTTATGACTGATACGGCGGAGAGGAATGCTATCCACCCACGCAAATCAACAGAAACGACACTAT
>CAZYHW010000020.1:24167-25537 GCA_964647405.1 uncultured Prevotellamassilia sp. | reverse complement strand
GCTATCCACCCACGCAAATCAACAGAAACGACACTATGAAACGATTTCATGCTTCACTCGCACGGCGCATCGTATGTTTCGCGCTGTCACTCGCCGCCTTGCCCCTCGTGGCCGACGACACGTTCGACCGCTGGTTCGAGCCGCGCACGCTGCGTGCCGACCTTATCTTCGCCGGCGACAGTGCCCACCAGGCCATCTACCTCGACGGACTTTCGCAACTGCCCGAATGGGCGGGGCGGCGCACACGCCTTGACAGCCTCTACCTGGCGGGTAACGGGCGCATCAGTCTGCGTGACGAGGCGACGGGCGAGCTCATCTACCGTCACTCCTTCTCGACACTTTTCCAGGAATGGCAGGCCACTGTCGAGGCGACCGAACGCGCCCGCTCGTTCGAGAACGTATTCCTCCTGCCCTGGCCGAAGCATCCCGTCCGGCTCGAAGTGGAGCTGAACAACCTCCACCGCGACGTGACGGCACGCTACGACTGCCTCATCGACCCGGCAGACATCCTCATCCGCCGGGTGGACACCCTGCTGCCGCCCCACCGCTACCTCCTCCGCGGCGGGAGCAGCGAGGAGTGTATCGACATCGCCATCGTAGCGGAGGGCTACACGGAAGCCGAGGCCGACAGCTTCTACCACCATGCCCAGATGACCGTGGATGCCCTGTTCGCCCACGAACCGTTCGGCCAACTGCGCGGGCGGTTCAACGTCGTGGCCGTGGCACTGCCCTCGCCCGACAGCGATGTCAGCCGACCCGCCTCCGGCGATTGGCGAGCCACGGCACTGGGCAGCCACTTCGACACGTTCTACTCGGCGCGCTACCTCACCGTGACACGGCTCCGACAACTGCACGACGCTCTCGGGACATTGCCTTACGAGCATATCATCATCCTTGCCAATACCGACGAATACGGCGGAGGGGGCATCTACAATTCCTACACGCTGGCTTCCACGGGCAACAAGTGGTTCCTGCCTGTCGTTGTCCATGAGTTCGGCCACAGCTTCGGCGGACTGGCCGATGAATATGCCTACGACGACGGTTTCGTGGCCTATTACACGCCCGACGTAGAGCCTTGGGAACGCAACATCACCACGCTGGCCCGTTTCGACCTGAAATGGGAGAACCTCGTCGCCCCGGACGCACCCCGCCCCACCCCGACGGAAAGCGTGCCCGAGGGAGACACGGAAACGGTCGGCCTGTTCGAGGGAGCCGGTTACCAGTCGCAAGGTGTCTACCGTGCCTGCCGCGACTGCCGTATGCGCGTCAATACGGTCAGCTCGTTCTGCCCGGTATGCCGGAACGCCCTTGAAGGGCTCATCCGCTTCTACACCGACCCCGCCACGGCGGACTGATTCCGCCCTGCCGCC
>CAZYHW010000020.1:21075-24067 GCA_964647405.1 uncultured Prevotellamassilia sp. | reverse complement strand
TCCGGCGACTTGTCACGACGGGTCGCCGGACAGGTAAAGAGATGCCCGGGAGCAAAAAAAGCCATAGGCCAATACACGCACCCCGTCAAGGGATTCGTCCTGCCGGACATGGCTCAACGTCGCCCGGCACAGCCTGCCTGCGGATATTTCCCGCACAGGAATTAATCATACCTAAGCCTCAACAGCCCGAAACGGCGCAGGACGATTCACGGCCCAAGGACGAGGCATAAAAAAGCCCCTCTATCCTCGCGGACTGAGGGGCGGTTAACGAATATAAAAGTAGACATACATGAAAGTATGTGCGGCAAAGATAAAACTTTACAGCCATCTGACAAATTCCGTCAGGCCGTAAAAGAATACAACTCCGGCTCTGCGCCGGTTTCCTCGCCCTGTACGTTCTTCTCTCCGGCCTCCGCATGGGTGCTGAGAGCCAGTGCCTGTTTCATAAAGGCCTCATAGGTTTCCTTGTTCATCTGCTCACTTTTTTGGTTTGCACTGCGGTTAAGACAGCCACCGGGCGGCAGAGTTTAAGTCCGCCGTCGCGGTTTTAGGGCAGTTTAGAAAGGAAAAGGATTTCTTTACAAGATGCCTCCCGGCCACCGCAATGGACGGCCGGCAGACGGCCTCATAGCCTCCGCCGCGCCAGCAGGAGACTGCTCACGACTACCGACACCGACGAGAAGGCCATGCAGGCGGCCGAGACGGCGGGTGTCAGCGTCAATCCCCAGAGCGGATAGAGCGCACCGGCGGCCAGGGGGATGCCCACGGCGTTGTAGATGCACGCCCAGAACAGGTTGCGGCGTATCGTGCCGACGGTCAGCTCGGAGAGGCGGATGGCGCGCGGCAGCAGGCGCAGGTCGGACGTCATGAGGGTCAACTGGGCCACCGAGCGGGCGATGTCTGTCCCCCGCCCCATGGCCACGGAAACGGAAGCGGCGGCCAGCGCGGGTGCGTCGTTGATGCCGTCGCCCGCCATGGCCACGACGCGCCCCCGGTCTTGAAGGCCTTTCACCACCTCGGCCTTGTCCGTCGGCAGCAAGGCGGCATGTACCTCGTCGATGCCCGTCGCGCGTGCCACGGACGCGGCAGCCGACGCGTTGTCGCCCGTCAGCAGGACGACACGCCGCCCCATCGTATGCAGGCGGGCGACGGCTTCGGCCGAGTGGGGCTTGACGCGGTCGCCCACGGCGAAACGTGCCAGACACATTGTGCCACGGCCGAAATAGATGTGCGTCAGGCCGTCCTCGGCCTCGCCGGACACCGTGCAGCCCATAGTGGCGGCCATGCGCGCGTTGCCCACCCAGTAGGTGGAGTCGCCCGATGCGGCTTTCACACCAAGCCCCGGGAAATTCTCGAAGCCGTCGAGCGACACCTCTCCGGCGACTGCGCCGTCCAAGGCGGCGACGATGGCCTCGGCGGTGGGGTGCTCGGAGCGTTGCTCCATACAGCGCAACACGGCCAGGTCGGCATCCGTCAGGCCGGACAGGTCAGTACGTCCGACCACACGGGGAGTTCCCTCGGTGACCGTACCGGTCTTGTCGAGCGCCACGGTATCTACGCGCCGGAGTTGCTCGATTGCGGCGGCATCCTTTATATAAATATGTTCCCGCGCCCCGCGCCCTATGCCTACCATGATAGCCGTCGGCGTGGCCAGCCCGAGCGCACAGGGACAAGCTATGACCGTCACGGCCACCGCCGAGAGCACGGCGCGGGGCAGTGCGTCCCATCCGCCCGCCACGAGCCAAAGCACCAGCGTCAGGGCGGCCAGAAGGAGCACGACGGGGACGAAAACAGCCGTCACGCGGTCTACGATGCGCTCGACGGGAGCTTTCGTGCCCTGGGCGTCGGCCACGGCTTTCACGATGCCGGCCAGCACCGTCGAAGAGCCGACCGCGCGGGCCTCAACCAGGAGTGTGCCGCGCCCGTTGACCGTCCCGGCCATCACGTGGCCGCCCACGGTCTTCTCCACGGGGAGTGGTTCGCCGGTAATCATGCTCTCGTCGACCGCCGACGCTCCCTCGACCACCTGTCCGTCGACGGCCACCTGCTCGCCCGGCCGGACGCGCACGCGGTCGCCCTTCATGAGCACGGCGATGGGGCGGTCGGCCTCCTCGCCGCCGGGCAGGACGACACGCGCCGTGCGGGGCTGCAATCCCATCAGGCTGCGGATGGCCTCACCCGTGCGATGCTTGGCACGCTCTTCGAGCCACTTGCCCGTCAAGACGAACGCGGTAATCATGGCCGTCGCCTCGTAGTAACAGGGGGGCATCATGCCTTTCCCCGTCCAGAACGACGGGAAAAGCGTCCCGGCGAGACTGAACACGAAAGCAATGGTCGTGCTGACGGCCACGAGTGTGTCCATGTTGGTCTGCCCTGCCCGCGCCGCGCGCCACGCCGCCGTGAGGAACGGACGGGTGGAATAAATCACGATGGGCAGGGTCAGCAGCAACGCCACCCAGCGCATCCATGCGCCGTCGGCCATGAACATGAGCGCGGCCAGTGGCAGGGTGAACACCCACGCGACCACGCAACGCCGGGCGAGCGAGCGGCGGTAGGCACGGGCGGCCTCTTCCTGCCGTTGGGCGGCGCGGGCGGGGTCGTCGACGATGAGCGTGAACCCGGCACGCCCGACGGCGGCAGCCATCCCCTCCGGGTTGGCACGGACGGGGTCGTAGGTGACACTGACGGTGGCCGCAGCCAAGTTGACCGCCGCCTCGTCCACGCCGTCCACGCTGCGGAGCATACGCTCGACGTTATGCGCACAAGCGGCGCAGTGCATCCCCATGACGGGGTAAGTATCCGTTCTTTTTGTCGTTCCCATAAGTTTATCGCATCAGCCAGACGGAAGGATTCCTCCTCCCGGAAAACAGGACAAAGATAGGGATTTCCCGCTGCAACCGGATTGCAGACATCAGCGACGGGGAAGAAAGTCTGTCGGCATCGAAACGGCGGAAGTCCCGCGCACCTCATGACAGGCGCACACGGGCATCGC
>CAZYHW010000020.1:0-20975 GCA_964647405.1 uncultured Prevotellamassilia sp. | reverse complement strand
GGTCAACGACGGGAACGACGACGGGCGGGAGAGGGCTGCTTCACGGCAAGGTAGACACCACCAATGATGAGGGCGGCTCCGACCACGGCATAGAAAGAAATCCTTTCGCCGAGGACGAGGTAAGAGAAAATGAGTGTCGTGACCGGATTCAGGTAGATGTAATTGGCCGAAGTGATGGAGCCAAGCCGCTTGACGACCAAGCCCCACAGCCAGTAACATCCCATCGAAGCGACAACGCCCAGATAGAGGAGGTTAGCCCACACGGCTGGCTGGCGAAAGGCTTCGACTTCGATGTTGAACGGGTGGAACAGGAAGTAAACCAGAATGGTGAGTATGCCGTAGCCGAAGACTTTCCGAGTGAGCAAGGTAGCCCCATAGCGGTCGCAAAGACGTTTGGAAATTAGCTGGTAGATGGCCCACGAAAACGCAGCCGAGAGTGCCAGCAGGTCACCCGTCAGGTGGAACTCCAAACTGGCGGCACCGTTCATGACGACCATGGCGACACCCAGCAGTGCAAAGCCGGAACCCAGCCACAAGCGACGACCCGGGCGCGGGGCGGAAGGGGCGAAAGCGGCCAGCACGGCGGTCAGCAGCGGGGCGGTGGAAACGACGAGCGAGACGTTGCCCGCCAACGTATAACCCAATGCCGTGTTCTCGGCGAGGAAATAGAACGAGCCGCCCGTCACGCCCGCCAGGAGCATGAGCAGCTCGTCGCGCCATGCCACCCGGCGGTGCTTATGGCGGAACAGGAGAATCAGCAGGTAGGCCTGTACGGAGCGGAGCAGGAATATCTCGGCCGGGGGCAGACCGTGTTGCAACAGCACCTTGGTCGATACGAAGGTCGTCCCCCAGATGGCTACCGTCAGTACGGCCGCCGCGTGGTAAACGGCATCATGCCTCGCCATCGTCCGCCCGACCTTCTTCCTGCTTGGCCTCTTCCCAAATCTTGTCCATCTCTTCGAGGCTCATGTCGGCCAGACTGCGCCCCTGTTTGAGGGTTTTCGCTTCGAGATAGTTAAAACGGCGCGTGAATTTCCGGTTGGTGCGTTCGAGCGCGGTGTCGGGATTGATGCCGTGAAGGCGGGCGGCGTTGACGAGACTGAACAGGACATCGCCGAATTCGGCTTCCGCCTTGTCGGCATCGGCATTGGCCAGCTCGCGTTCGAACTCCGCGATTTCCTCCTTCACCTTGTCCCACACCTGTTCGGGCTTTTCCCAGTCGAAACCGACGTGGCGTGCCTTGTCCTGTATGCGATAGGCTTTGATGAGCGACGGGAGCGACTGCGGCACTCCGCCGAGCACCGTCTTGTTGCCGTCTTTCTCCTTTTGTTTGAGCTGTTCCCAGTTGTCGGACACCTGTTCCGCCGTGTCGGCCTCTACCTGGCCGAAGACGTGGGGGTGACGGAAGACGAGCTTGTCGGACAGCTGTGTGCACACGTCGGCGATGTCGAACTGCGACTGCTCCGACCCTATCTTCGCATAGAACAGGACGTGGAGCAGCACGTCGCCCAGTTCCTTGCAGACGTTTTTCGCGTCTTCGTTGAGCAGGGCGTCGCTGAGCTCATAGACTTCCTCGATGGTGTTGGGGCGCAGTGATTGGTTGGTCTGCTTCCTGTCCCACGGGCACTTCACCCGGAGCTCGTCCAGGATGTCGAGAAGGCGGTTGAATGCGTCGAGTTGTTCTTTTCTTGTGTGTGACATGATTTGCTTTTTCGTTGACGGGAAAACCGGGCGTTATGCCGTGTGCGACTCCTTGATATTCGCCTCTTCCAGACCGTAGTGCTTCTTCCGGTCCTCATGCAGGAGAATGACGGAGATCACGACAGCGCAGAGGCCGAAAAGGGCGAAAATGGTCATGGGGAGGGTGTAGTCGTAGCCTGTGACGTGTCCCTCGGCGTCGGTGAGGGTGGCATAGTTGCCAATCACCCATCCGATGAGCGCGGGAACACCGGCCAGACCGATGTTCTGGATATAGAAAATCAGGGCATAGGCGGAACCCAGCTGCTTCATGGGGATGATTTTCGGGACGGACGGCCACAGCGCACTGGGCACGAGCGAGAACGCGATGCCGAGGAGCACCATGACGATGACGGCGAACCACCACACCTCGAACAAGGGGAGGGCAAAGAACACGTGGACAACCGTCAGGAGAACCGAACCGGCGACCATGAGCGTGGCACCCCGGCCATAGCGGTCGTAAAGCGTACCGAAGAGGGGCGTGAGCAGGATGGTGCCGAACGGCAACATGGCGGGAATCAGTCCGGCCAGCGTTTCAGGAACAGCGTACTTGTAAATCATCAGTTTGGTGGCGAACTTGATGAAGGGGAACACGCCGGAATAGAACAGGAGACAGAGCAGCGTGATGAGCCAGAAGCCACTGCTTTTGAAGATGACCCCGAGGTCTTTCAGCTTGAAGCCGTCCTCCTTGTCCCCACTCTGGGCTGTGCTTATCGTCGCGGCATCCTCCTTCTTGTCCATGACGCAGAACACGAGGAAGGAAATCAATCCGATGCACAGGGCCAGCACGCCGAACAGGACGGCATAGGACACGTCGCCCCAGGCGCGGGCTATGGGCAAGCTGGCGGCCAAGGCCAAGGCCGTCCCGATACGGGCCATGCCGACTTGCAGCCCCATGGCAAGAGCAAGTTCCTTGCCCGTGAACCACTTGGCTATCACTTTCGTTACCGTGATGCCGGCTATCTCGCAGCCCACGCCGTAGATGGCGAAGCCAAGGGAAGTCCAGATGACCTGGGCGTGGTAGCCGAAGAACGTGGCCGTGCCGAAGTCGGTGCGAAGGGCATACCACTTGATCAGGGCACCGGCCACCATCAGGCCGGTCGACATGACACCGGTGAAGCGCACGCCCATCTTGTCGAGAATCAGGCCGCCGAAGAAGAGCATCAGCAGCAGGACGTTGATGTAACCGTAGGCTCCGGAGAAGAATCCGTATTCCGAACTTGTCCATCCCTTGCCTTGCATGGTGTTCTCGACGACCTTGGTATCGACGGCCGTCGACCCGCCGTCTGCCATGAGCGTCAACGTTTGTCCCGGCACGATATCGTCAACCGTGAGTTCGGCGGCTTGTCCGGCAAGGGCGGCGGCCTGTTGCGCCCGTGCGACGAGCGTATCGGCCGGCATGGACGTTCCGTCGGTGAAGTAAACCGTCCTCCCTTTGGAGGTCAGCAGGTCTTCCAGCGGCGACATGACATCGGTCATGAAATAGCCGCACATCATGGTGAATGAGACGATGAGCATCACCGTCCAGCGCGCCCATGTCTTTTCACTCAGCTTCTTTTGTAAGTATTCGGTCATTATATCAGTTGTTTTGTTCTATCTACCTGTTTTATCGCAAATCCCGACAGACCTGTCCGCGTTTCCAACGGTTCCCCCATTCGCAGCGGAAATTCCTGTCATCGGGACAGGCGAAGCACCCCGCATGGGCGGGAAAGACAAGTCGGCGACCCGTCGCCACGGGACGGCGACCCGTCGGCACAAGTCGGCGGACAGGATTCCGCATCAGCCGTCCGGCTGTCCGTGTGCTGCCGCTGCGGGTCGCGGCTATCGTGACAGTTCCGTCCGCGCTACCCCTTGCTACGGGTGGAACGCAGCGAGGACGGTCGTCCCGGCTTGCCCCCGCGGGGCGATGGCGGACTTGCATGGGAACGAGGGGAAAACGCCGTGACGACTACACGACCAGACGCACGGGCATGTCGTCCCCCCGACCCTTTCCGTACCGCCGGAGCGGCCTTATTGCTTCAACCACTTGTCGAGCCAGCGGAAGAAAGTCCGCTGCCACAGAATGCCGTTCTGCGGTTTCAGCACCCAATGGTTCTCGTCGGGCAACAGGAGCAGCTGGGCGGGAATGCCACGCAAGCGGGCGGCGGCAAAGGCCGACTCGGCCTGGGTGTATTCGATGCGGAAGTCCTTCTGTCCGTGGATGCAGAGGATGGGGGCATCCCACTTGTCGACGTAAAGGTGCGGGGAGGTCTCGAAGGCTTTGGCCATCTTGCCCTGTTCGTCCTTAATCCAAGGGGCGCGGCCGAGGTCCCAGTTGGGGAACCACATCTCCTCCGTTTCGACATATTGCTGCTGCGTGTTGTAGATGCCGTCGTGGGCTATGAAGCACTTGAAACGCTTGTCGTGGTTACCGGCCATCCAATAGACACTGAAACCGCCGAAGCTGGCTCCCACGCATCCGAGCCGGTCCTTGTCGACATAGGGTTCGTTGCAAATATCGTCGATGGCGGACAAGAGGTCCTGCATACACTGCCCCGTGTAGTCGCCGCTGATTTGTTCGAGCCACTCCATGCCGTAGCCCGGAAGGCCGCGACGGTTAGGCGCGATAATGATGTAGTCGTGGGCGGCCATAATCTGGAAGTTCCAGCGCACGCTCCAAAACTGGCTGACGGGCGACTGGGGGCCTCCCTCGCAATAAAGGAGCGTGGGATACTTCTTGGAGGGGTCGAAATGAGGCGGATAGATGACCCAGCACTGCTCCTGCTTCCCGTCGGTCGTGGCGACCCACCGCTCTTTCACCTCACCGAAGGTCAAGCGGTCGAGCAGGGCTTTGTTCACGGAGGTGAGGGCTTCGACGGAGTTGTCCGAAAGGGTCAGGCCGAACACCTCGGCGGGATAGCTCATGCTCTGTTTCTTGGCGATAATCCGCTTTCCGTCGCGGGTGAGTTCCACGAGCGAATAGTCGCACACCTCGTCGGTGAGGGCTTCGACCTTTCCCGACAGGTCGGTCCGGTATATCTGCGTCGTGCCGTGCCACGTGCCCGTGAAGTAAAGCGTCTTGCTGTCGGCTCCCCAGAGGAACTGGTTGACGCTGCTCTCGAAGGCTTCGGTCACGTAACGCTTCTCGCCGGTCGCGAGGTCGAGCACGCAGAGGCGCATCCGGTCGCTCTCGTATCCGTCACGCTCCATGCTGCACCAGGCGACGTACTTGCCATCGGGCGAAAAGCTCGGGTCCTGGTCGTATCCCCGGTTGAGGTCGACACCGGCGGGATAGTCTATCTGCGTTTCGAGTGTACGGGTCGGGTCGGCCTGCACCGGCTCATAGTCAGCCGGTTTGCAGAGGTTGCGGGTGGCCTTGCTGTCGAGGTCGTAGAGGAAGATGTCGCTGTCGGTGCTGATGGCATAGTCGAGGCCAGTCTTCTTGCGACAGGTGTAGGCAATGGTCTTCGAGTCGGGGCTCCACGCGATTTCCTCGATGCCTCCGAAAGGCAGCATGGGGCACTCGTAGGGCTCGCCTTCGAGGATGTCGTATGCGTTGCCGATGGAGTCACTGCTGACGGTGGCGACAAAGGGGTGCGGAATGGACTTGACATAGTGGTCCCAGTGCTTGTACATCAGGTCGTTGATGACCATTCCCTGCGCCAGGGGCAAGTCGTCATCATTCTCCTGGATGGATTCGTGGTAGGGCACGTCCTTGATGAGGACTACCTTTTCGCCATCGGGAGAAAAGAGGAAGTCGGAGATGTCCGTGCCTTCGTGCGTGAGCTGTCGCCGGCCGCTCCCGTCGAGGTTCATCTCCCATATCTGGTTGCTGCCGCTGGCCGTGCTGAGGAAAGCAATCTTCGTCCCGTTCCGGGTGAACGTGGCGCAGGTCTCGTTGTCCGTCGTGGTGGTGAGCAGCGTGGTCGACTTGTCTGCCATATCCATGAGGTAGAGGACGTGGTGGCTGTTGTTCTGCTTCACGCTGTAATAGGCCACGGAGTAGACGGCATACTTTCCGTCCGGCGAGGTGGTAAAGTTTCCGACGCGCCCCATTTCCCACAACAGTTCGGGCGTGAGCCTGTCGGACGTGGGGGCATCAGCAGAAGTGGTTTGTATCGTCTCGGCCGGCGTTGCCGTTATCGCTTCCGGCGAGGCAGGTTGGCCGTGAACGGCGGCCATGATTGCGGTGAGCATGAGGGGGAGATTCATATGCGTGTTATATTAAATATGTGTAGGAACAAACGGAAGCCGCACGGGGTTTCCCGGACGGGAAGTCCCGTGCGACCTCATCATTTCCTTTGTTTGCTGTTATTGTCGCTTCCTTTGTCGTTTTTGCTGCTCCATCAAGGCCTCCTGTTGCTTTTGGAGGGCTTCCAGGCGGGCAGCCAGTCCACTGGGCTTCTTGTTGGGATTGTTCTTGTTGGCCTCGTAGTTGGCTTCCAGCTTGGCCAGCAGCTTCTTGTCGTCGGTGGTCTTCCGCAGGTACCACATCGTGAGGGCGCTGGCCAGGAGTGAGATGAAGTAGTAGTAGTTCAGACCAGAGGAGTACTTGTTGAACATGAAGAAGAAGAAGACGGGCATGGCGTACATCATCCACTGCATGATCTTCATCTGTTCTGCCTGTTGGCCGACGAGCGAATCCTTTTGCTGACGCATGGTCATGTAGCTGTAAAGGAGGTTCGTCGCGCAGAAAAGCAGGCAGAAGAGGCTGATGTGGTTACCGATGATGGGTAACTCGGTACTCCAATGTATGAGGTCGTCGTAGGTCGAAAGGTCGTCGGCCCAGAGGAAACTCTGCTGGCGCAACTCGATGGCATTGGGCACGAAGTTGAACATGGCTATCCATATCGGCATCTGAATCAGCGTAGGCAGGCAGCCGCCCATGGGGTTGACCCCATACTGGCTGTACATGGACATGATTTCCTGCTGCTTCTTCATGGCATCCTCCTGCTTGGGATACTTCTTGTTAATCTCCTCCATCTTGGGTTTGAGCACCCGCATCTTCGCGCTGCTCATGAAGCTCTTCCGCGTCGGAACGTAGACGATGGCGCGCAACAGCAGGGTGATGAGAAGCAGCACGACACCCATGGGCAGCCCCAGCTGCGTGAGGAAATCGAACACGTAGATGGTGAAGTAACGGTTTATCCACTTGAATATCGGCCAGCCGAGATAGACGAGGTCTTCCAGCTCCAAGTCCTGCTCGTTCAGGCTATACTTGTCCATGCTCTGCAACAGCCGGTACTGGTTCGGGCCGAAAAAGAACTGGAACTGGGTCGGCTGTTTGCCGGTGGGGTCGAAGTATGTCGACATGGCCGCCGAGTAATGTTTCAGGTAGCCGCTGCCTTTTTGCTCCTGCACGCTCCGGAACTGCACGTCGCCGAACGTCTGGTAGCCAATCAGGACGCTGCTGAAATACTGGTTCTTGAAAGCTATCCAGTCCACTTTCTGGTCGACCCGTTCCTCTTCCGTCTCGTATGCACTCAACTTCTCCGTCCCCTCTCCGGTCAGCTTGTAGGTGAGGGCGGAATATTGGTTTTCGAAGTCGAAACCTTTTTCCTGCTGTCGGATACGGTCGTTCCAGAGGATGTCGACGCTCTGGCTCTTGGCGGGGAACAGGTTTTGCAGGCCGTGCGAGGAGATGGTGAAGTTCACCATGTAGTTGTCCGGCTGCAACACATAGTCAAACGTGAGCGTCTCCCCGTTGCCCGAGGCCAGCTGCAAGGTCACGCTGGAATCGCTCACGGCCGTCGGGGTGAACACATAGTCCCTCGTGTTGACGTTCTCCTGTTTCAGCGAGAACAGGAAAGTCAGGTCGGCATCCTCTTCGGTGAACAGCTTGACCGGTTCCTTCTGCTGGTCCTTATACTCTTTCAGCATCACCTCGGTTATGCGGCCTCCCAGCGTGTTGAGGGTGACTTTCACCTTGCTGTTCTCCAACACGATGTCCTGCCCCACCCCGCCCCTCGCGGCATGGAAGAGGCTCAACGTGTCGACCGCGTGGAACGGCGTCGCCTCCGTGATGTCGGCACGGGTTTCCGCCTCGTCCTGAGGTGCGGCGACTGTTTCCGATGCCGGAGTCACGTTCTGGCGGCTGGTATAGAACGAGAAGCCTATCAGCACCAAGACAATGAGCACGATGCCCGTGACAGTGTTCTTGTCCATCTCTTATGCGTTTTGGGATGATGCCTGTTTCTTTTCGATGGCTGCCTTCACGAAGCTGAGGAACAAGGGATGCGGTTTGAGCACGGTGCTGCTGTATTCCGGGTGGAACTGTGTGCCGATATACCACGTCAGGGACGGGATTTCGACGATTTCCACCAAGTCGCACTCCGGGTTCGTCCCGACACACTGCATGCCGGCCTGCTCGAACTGCTCCTTATAGTCGTTGTTGAACTCGTAGCGGTGACGGTGACGCTCGCTGATGTTTTCCGTTCCGTATATCTCCGCGACGCGGCTGCCCTTGCGCAGGAGGCAGTCGTAGGCGCCGAGCCTCATCGTGCCGCCCATGTTGGTGATGTTCTTCTGCTCCTCCATGATGTCGATGACGTTGTGGGTCGTATGGCTGTCCATCTCCACGCTGTCGGCATCCTCGTAGCCCAGTACGTTGCGGGCGAACTCGATGACCATCATCTGCATGCCGAGACAGATGCCGAACGTGGGCTTGTCGTTCTCCCGGCAATAGCGGGTGGCGATGATTTTCCCCGCAATGCCCCTCTGGCCGAAACCGGGGCAGATAATCACGCCGTCCATCGGGGCGAGCTTCTCCGCCACGTCCTCTTCGGTGAGCTTCTCACTGTTGATGAAGTGCGACACCACCTTATAATCGTTGTACGTACCGGCCTGCGAGAGCGATTCGAGGATACTCTTATAGGCATCTTGCAGGTCGTACTTTCCGACGAGGGCGATGTTGACGGTCTCCGTGGCGCGCTGCCGGCGGTCGAGGAACGACCTCCACGGCCCCAGTCCCGGAGTTTCGCCGACCGGCATGTTGAGCTTGCGCAGGATGGTGCCGTCCAGGTCCTGTTCCTGCATGAGCAGGGGCACCAGGTAGATGGTCGGCTGGTCGGTGCTCTGCACCACGGCCTCGGGGTCGACGTTGCAGAAGTTCGCCACCTTTTTCCTCAATCCCGCCGACAGCTCGCGTTCGGCGCGGAGCACGAGGATGTCCGGCTGGATACCGAGGCTTTGCAACTCCTTGACGGAGTGTTGCGTCGGCTTGGTTTTCAGCTCCTTGGCCGCGGCCAGATAAGGCACATAGGTCAGGTGTACGCAAAGCGCGTTCCGCCCCAGCTCCCATTTCAGCTGCCGGATGGCTTCGAGGAAAGGCAGGCTCTCGATGTCGCCCACCGTGCCGCCGATTTCCGTGATGACGAAGTCGTAATGGTTCTTCTTCCCGAGGTAAAGGATGTCGCGCTTGATTTCGTCCGTGATGTGCGGAATGACCTGGATGGTCTTCCCGAGGTAGTCGCCCCGCCGTTCCTTCTCGATGACGCTCTGGTAGATGCGCCCCGTCGTCACGTTGTTGTTGCGCGTCGTGCGGATGCCCGTGAAGCGCTCGTAGTGGCCGAGGTCGAGGTCGGTCTCCTGCCCGTCTTCCGTGACGTAGCATTCCCCGTGCTCGTAGGGATTGAGCGTGCCGGGGTCTATGTTGATGTAGGGGTCGAACTTCTGGATGGTGATGTCATAGCCACGGGCTTGCAGGAGCTTGCCGATGGACGACGCGATGATGCCTTTTCCTAACGAGGAAGCAACGCCGCCTGTCACAAAGATGTATTTCGTTTCAGACACGGTAGTGGGATTTTGATAAATATCTTTTATAGTTGGCGCAAAGATACACAGAAACCACGATATGGCGAAATGTGGCACCTGCTAATCGGCGGTCGTCGGCGATTCGCCATGCGCCGTCTCGCACGGGTCGCCGGACAGACGCGACGGGTCGGCGACCCGTCTTCACCAGCCGGCGACCCGTCGCGTCCGTCCGGCCACGCGAGCCCCGTGCGGAGCGGCCGGGAAAGGCGGCAGCGGAAAAACGGCCGGGGCCGTGGCACCCGTTTCCGGGAAAAGGACTATCTTTGCCGTTGCCTAAACAACGAGAACAAACTTCGCGCTCCTTTTCCCGAAAAGAAGAAAGAACATGTGCCGACGCGCCTTCTGGCTCATACTCATCTCCGCCGTCGTCCTGTCGGCAGCTGCCCGCAAGCGGGTCACCACGCCGACCGCGTGGCTCGATGCCGTCGAGGCGCGCTATGCCGACTCGCTACGCTCGCTGGCCGCGTCGTCGCGCGAATCCATATATATGGGCGGGGACACGCTGAGCAACCCTTACTATTTCCCCATGTTCGCGCCGCCCATGTTCTACACGGCGATAGTCGACAGCGTGTGGCGGTTCCGTTCCGACGTGCGCCGCGGGGGCGAATTTTCCGGGCGCATCCTCCGGCTCTCCGACAAGGTCAACGAACTGATGATGTACGTCTACGTGTCGCATCCGGTCAATGTGACCGGCGTGGCCGACGGCGGCGACAGCACGGACATGGTGGAGCGTGACATGCCCGAGGAGACCTCCGAAGTGCGACCCGAGATGAACCTCGCCGACGTGGTGCCCCCGTCGCTCGTCACCAGGGGCAGCGAGCTGGGCTGGGGGCTCAACGACCTGAAACCGAGAATCCGGAGGCCCAACTTCTGGACATTCAGCGTCTCCGACTTCTCCCTGCAATTCATGCAGTCCTACCTTTCCAGCAACTGGTACAAGGGAGGCGAGAGCAGCAACTCGCTCATCGCCTCGTTCACCGCCGTGGCCAACTATGACAACCAGAAACGCATCTCGTTCGAGAACAAGCTGGAAATGAAGCTGGGTTTCCAGGACTCGCGCTCCGACACGCTGCACCGCTACAAGACCTCGTCGGACCAGCTGCGCATGACGAACAAGCTGGGACTGCAAGCCATCGGCAACTGGTACTACACGTTCCTGCTGCAAAGCTGGACGCAATTCTGCCCCAGCTTCAGCAGCAACAGCACCACCGTCAACTCCGACTTCATGTCGCCCTTCGAGCTGGTCTTCTCCATCGGTATGGAATACAAGCTCTCCCGCAACAACTTCACCCTGTCGGCCACGATGTCGCCGCTGGCCTACGACCTCATATACGTCGGCAGGAATTCGCTCAAAAGCTCCTACGGGGTGAGCGAAAGCAAGAACACAAAAATCGAATACGGTTCGAACGTCACGGTGAGCTACACGTGGAAGGTGTTCAACAACGTTTCGTGGACGGGACGCCTCTACTGGTATAGCGACTACTCCCGCACGCTCATGGAATGGGAAAACACAATCAGCCTGACCATCAACCGTTTCCTCTCGACCAAGATTTACCTCTACCCGCGCTTTGACGACAGTGCCACCCGTGCGGACAACGGCAGTTACTTCCAGTTCCTGGAACAGCTGACGCTCGGCCTGTCCGCCTCGTTCTGACACCCGGGATGCCCTCCTGCGCAAGAATGGGGAAGACGGCCGCCACTTTTTTGTTAAAAATGCAGAGACAGGACCCACATTCGCGGGCTTTGTCCCTCCGGACTAAGTGGATTTCATATCTTTGCCCACATTATTTATAACGAATGAAAGACAACCACAGAAACTCCGCCTGGTGCACCGCCCTCCTCGCCCTGTTGTGGATTATGCCGACGGCCTTGTGGGCACAGAAGTCCGCCTACGACATATATATCGACACGTACAAGGCCTTGGCCATCGAGCAGATGGAACGCTACGGCATCCCGGCCAGCATCACCCTGGCACAAGGCCTGCTCGAAAGCGCGGCAGGCCAGAGCAGGCTGGCGCGCGAGGCGAACAACCACTTCGGCATCAAGTGCGGGAGCAACTGGAATGGACGCTACATCCTGTACGATGACGACGCGCGCAACGAGAAGTTCCGCGTCTACGACTCGCCCCGCGAGTCATACGAGGACCATTCCCTGTTCCTCACCACCCGCTCGCGCTATGCCTTCCTCTTCAAATACAAAAGGACGGACTACAAGTCGTGGGCGCACGGCCTGAAAAAGGCGGGCTACGCCACGAATCCCCACTACGCCCAACAGCTCATCAGTCTGATACACCGCTACAAACTGGACCAGTATGACAAGATGAGCTCAAAGGATGTCCGCCGGTCGGCCACGCCGTCTACCACGACGGGTAACGAACTGATTGTCCGCCGCAACAACGACAATTATTACGTGGTGGCGCGCAGTGGCGACACGTTCGCCTCCATCGGGAAAGAGATGGGCGTATCCGAACGCAAGCTGCGCAAATACAACGAAGTGGACAAGCGCTACCGTTTGCAGCCCGGCGAGATCGTCTACCTCGAAAAGAAGCGGAAGAAAGCGGACCGCTCGCTCCGTGGAAAGTTCCACGAGGTGAAGGCCGGCGAGTCGCTCCACACCATCGCCCAGCGGTATGGCATACGCATGAAGACGCTCTACAAGAACAACCATCTGGCGGACGACTACATGCCGCAGGTGGGCGAGCGGTTAAAGATTCGTTGATGCAGCTTTATACTTATATAACACAAATCCTAACCCGCCAAGTAGTGGAAAGCACTAACTTTGCGATAAATACGGAGTGCAAACTAAAAATAAGGAAAAGATGAAGCCTTTTATTCTGTTCTTGGTTGGACTGAGCGCCCCGGTCGCGTTGATGGCACAAGACGACATGTATTTCATCCCCTCGCAGAACGAGGCGGAAGAGGTCGCCGTCGAGGAGGTCCAGACGGAGGTGCAATACGATGAAGAGGACACACAGGATGCCTATTCATATTATACGCAAAGCTACGACATACGGGACGTGGACGAGTATAACCGCCGCGGCTCGTACGTGAGCCTTGTCGATTCCACGGAAGACGACGACGCGACGGACGAAGAGGCCGCCGGGGACAACGAGACGACGGAGATGAGCTGCACGGAGCGCATCATCCTGTTCCACTCGCCGACCGTGGGTGTCTGGGTGAGCAGTCCTTACTACTGGGACTACTATTATTATGACTACTGGTGGTACGACCCATGGTACACCCCCTACTATGCCTGGCATGCATGGTGGTGGTACGGCTCATGGTACGCCGGCTGGTGGGGACGGCCTTATTGGGGCTGGGGATTCCACCCGATGCATCACCACTTCGCGGATATCGGTCCGCGCGTAGGGCAATGGCGGCAAGGGCCGCGGGGAGGCTATGTCAGCTACGGCAAGGGTAACCGGAGCTTCGCGGCGACACGGGCAACCGGAACGAGGGGTACTTATTCGGCATCCGCCAACCGCAGCTTCACGAACAGCGGCCGCAGGTTCACGAACAGCCGCAGTACGGTGAACTCCGGCCAATCCACCCGCAGCTATAACAACACGACCCGCAGGTTCAGCACGTCGAACAGCCGGACGACCACCCAGTCGTCACAGCGTTCCTACACACCAAGCCGCTCCGTCGGCTCGTCGAGCCGCTCCACCATATCGACATCGAGCCGTTCGGCCGGTTCGTCGTTCCGCTCGTCGGGTGGCGGCAGCGGTCGCAGTTTCGGTGGACGCAGATAGTACAAAACATAAGGAGCTATGAGGAGAGATAAGATTCTTGCCGTGTCCGCGCTCTTGCTGTTAGGGTCGGCCGGTGTCGTGTCAGCCCAAGACATCTACAAAGTCGTCGACCTGTCGGGCGACGACCTGAACGGCACGGCTCGCTTTGTGGGCATGGGCGGGGCTCTCGGCGCATTGGGAGCCGACATGTCCGTCATGGGAACGAATCCCGCCGGCATCGGCCTATACCGCAGCAGCGACGTGGCCATCAGCGGCGGAATGCTCCGGCAGGCCGGGGCACAGTCGTTCGACAGTCGTAACCCGGCCACCGCGTCGTTCGACAACATCGGCTTCGTCTACGCCATGCCCATGGGACAAGATGCCTTGCGCTTTTTCAACATCGGCTTCAACTACCACAAGAAGAAGAACTTCCATTCCCTTTTCGGCGGTAGCCTGTCCGGACTGGACAACCTGGGGGGAGATTTCAGCGGCATCTCGCAGTCGTGGGAGTTCCGCGACCTGACACTGCTGGACGGCGGCATCCTCGACTTGACGTGGGACGACCAAGGAAACCTGCACCCGGACTTTGATTTGGCCACCCCGACCACCGGACTCGCCGCTCTGACAGACTTCATCCAGCCCAGCTATGACGGGAACGGCAACCTTGAAGACTATTACCAGCGGCAAGCGTCGTCCAATGCGTCACGTGTGGCACGTTGGGGCGGCATCGAGGAATACGACTTCAACTTCTCGGCCAACGTGTACGACCAGGTTTATCTCGGCCTGACGCTCAGTGCCTACCATGTCGCCTGGCATAATTCCGTCTCCTACGGCGAATCGTTGTATGACAACGTCGGCACATACGGGGATTACTCCCTGCAAACGCGGGAAAGCCTTACGGGCAACGGGTTCGACGTCAAGTTCGGCATCATCCTCCGCCCCATTAAGGAATCGGCGTTCCGCGTGGGTCTGTCATTTACGAGCCCTACTTTTTACAACCTGACCCACAGTGCCTACGCCTACATGAACACGCCCATCCAGTCGGACGAGGGCGGCAGCTACTGGACAGATGTGGACATCTCGCCGCACGATTACCAAATACGCACACCCTGGAAATTCAACGTGAGCCTTGGCCACACCATCGGCAACTTCCTTGCCATCGGAGCCGAATATGAATATGCCAACTACTCCACCGCGAAAATACGCTACGGCGACTATTACGGAGATTACTGGGGCTATTTCTCGGGATCGGACGACGAGGCTCTCAACCACGAGGTCAGCCGTTTCCTGAAACCGGTTCACACCGTCCGGGTCGGCCTCGAAGCGAGGGTGGCCGACGGCGTGTATCTCCGTGCCGGCTACAACCACGTGACCGCTCCCATGAAGGCCGAGGCGTACAACAACCTCTTCACGAGCAGTCCCTCCTATTATTATAATGTGAACACCGACTACCTGAACTGGAAGGCGACCAACCGCTACACGGCCGGTATCGGTTACAGGGGCAAGCACTTCTATGCGGACGTGGCTTACCAGTTCCAACGGCAGGACGGCGACTACTACGCCTTTTATGTGCAACAGGACGGGAGCGAAGCCAATGCCCTCCCCGCAATTCCCCTCAAACTGAAAAGGCACCAGGCATTGCTGACGCTGGGATATAAGTTCTAAGAAGATTAGCATCAGACAAGTATGAAACGTCCATTGCCGACAATAGCCGTGGCGCTGTGCTTCGCAGCCCTGTCGTTGTGCGCCTGCAAAACGGCGGGCAGCCTCACGGCGGAACAACTCGGCGGCGAGTGGAACGTGACGCTCTTGGAGGGCGAAGCCATCAGCCCGGCGGAGAACACACCGTACATCGGCTTCGACGGCGACCGCTTATACGGCTCGACGGGCTGCAACCGCATCATGGGGGAAGCGAACCTTGACGACATGATAGCCGGAAAGGCGGATTTCAGTCAAATCGCCACGACGACAAGGGCTTGCGCAGATGCCATTCATGAGCAAAAATTCCTCCAAGCCCTGTCACGGGTGAAAAAAATCGTCGCCAACGGGGAAACAGGTTGCAAGTTGCTCGACAGCAAGGGCGAGACCGTCATGCAACTGACCCGTCGGGCGGAAGAATAAACGACACTCCGCCGCCAGCCCGGCCGGCACATCGCAAGAAACAGCAAGAGAACGCCTTGAAGCATAGGCTGCTACAAGGCGTTCTCTTATTTTGTTTATGACCGGAAAGGCGGAAAGATGTTCCACCGGGCAAGCACACTCCGCCTGGCTTTCCGAACCTGTTCCCGTCCGCACGGGCGGCCATTCCGGGACGGCCATCGCTCTCCACCCCTCGCCTTTATGCTACGGTTCTCACTTTGGAAATGAAGCAGCCTTTCACGGAAGGCTGCCGACAAACCGGCGACCCGTCACGACGGACAGCCGACTTGTTTTCACCGGTCGCCGACCCGTCGCCACAGTCCGCCCACTGCCCGGCCACCCCGCAGCGGCGACCGTGATTTCAAGGCTACGCCACGGCGCGGAAACGCCTTGTCCCGAGTTCGGCCATTACATCCACGGGGCACACCCGCCCTCCCCCTATTCCGCACGTCCATCCTCCGGACAGACAGGGAGATATGGAGACGTTCCGATACGTCTTTTCTGGTTCTTTTCTTCTCCTTATCTCGTCCGAATTATGTCGTAAAGTCCGTTTTTTCTGCAATTATGTCAGGCGGAGAATGTTTGTATAAAAACTTTTGCCTACCTTTGGGTGTCCAAAAAATATAACATTAAAAATGGAATCTAAATTGGTAAAACCGGCCGACGGAAAACTTGGAGTTATGTGCGTCGGACTCGGTGCAGTAAGTACGACTTTCATAGCCGGAACCCTGATGTGCAGAAAAGGGATGGGACTTCCCGGAGGCTCCATCACCCAAATGGCAAAAATACGAGTAGGCCGCGGTGAGGAGAAACAATATAAGCACATTGGCGAAATCGTTCCGTTAGCAAACCTGAACGACTTGGAAATAGGCGCATGGGACATCTTCACGGACAACGCCTATCAGAGTGCCCTCCATGCGGGCGTGCTGAATCCCTGCCATATCGAGCCCGTCCGCGATGAGCTCGAAAAGATTGTCCCGATGAAGGCCGCCTTCGACCCCGACTACGTGTCGCGGTTGCACGGCGAGAACGTGAAGCCGGAAAGCACGCGCTGGGAACTCGTGGAGCAACTCCGTGAGGACATCCGCGCCTTCAAAGCCGCCCACCAGTGCACCCGCATCGTCGTGATCTGGGCTGCATCGACCGAAAAATATATCCCCTACGACGAGACCGTCCACAAGAACCTGTCGGATCTCGAAGCCGCCATGCGCGCCAACGACAAGGAGCGGATTTCGCCGTCAATGTGCTACGCCTATGCCGCCCTGGCCGAGGGCGCACCCTTCGTGATGGGCGCACCCAACCTCTGCATCGACATCCCCGCAATGTGGGAACTTGCCGACAAGCAATCCATGCCCATCGCCGGCAAGGACTTCAAGACCGGGCAGACGCTCATGAAAACCGTGCTCGCCCCCATGCTCCGCACGCGGTGCCTCGGTTTGCAGGGATGGTTCTCCACGAACATCCTGGGCAACCGGGACGGCGAGGTGCTCGACGCACCGGAAAACTTCAAGACGAAAGAGGTCAGCAAGCTCTCCGTCATCGACACCATCCTCGACAAGGAAGAACAGCCCGACTTGTACTCGGACATCTATCACAAGGTACGCATCAACTACTATCCCCCGCGTGGCGACAACAAGGAGGGATGGGACAACCTCGACATCTTCGGCTGGATGGGCCCGGACTACGGGATGCAGATAAAGATTGACTTCCTCTGCCGCGACTCCATCCTCGCCGCCCCGCTGATGCTCGACCTCGTGCTCTGTGCCGACCTGGCCGCCCGCGCCGGACGGAAAGGCATCCAGACATGGCTGTCGTTCTACTTGAAGAGCCCGATGCACGACTACGTGAAGGGCATCGACCCCATACACGACCTGTTCCAGCAGTACGTCATGTTCAAGAACGCCATCCGCGAGATGGGTGGCTACGAGGCCGACGAGGAACTGGACTAAACTGAATCCCCTTGGCGGCCATCTGGGGGAGACCGGTCGCCAAGGCATACGAGACCAACCTTATACACTTACTATGAAAAGCTTCACGAATGTCCCCACGAAGGGCAGACGTGGGGCTTTTCATGGCATAAAAAATACCAGTGAAGCGGATTTTACTCCTTTTCATAACGGCCTTGACCGTCTGCATACAGTCGATCGCACAGCACGTGACCGGGCGGGTGACGGATGCCAACACGGGCGACCCCGTGCCGTTCGCCAACGTCCGTTACGACGGAGGCATCGGCGTGCAGACCGACCTCGACGGGTATTATTCCATCACGCGGCAGGCCGGGACGCTGATATTTTCCTACGTCGGTTACGACACGCAGCGCATCCACATCAAGAATGACTCCGTTGTCAACGTGAGGTTGAAGACGCAGAACGAATCGCTGGGCGAAGCCGTCGTCGTCAGCAGCAAAAAACAGAAATACAGCCGGAAGAACAACCCCGCCGTCGAACTGATGAAAAACGTCATAGCGGCGAAGAAGAACAGCGACCTCAAAGTCCACGACTATTATAGCTACAACAAATACCAGAAACTGACCTTCGCCCTGAACGAGGTGACGGACAAGGTGTTCGAGGAGGGGAGCTTCAAACGCATGCCCTTCCTGAAAGAACACGTGGAGCGCGACCCCGACACGCGGAAACTGATTCTGCCGATTTCCGTCGAGGAAACCGTGACGCGCCAGATTTACCGCAAGTCGCCCCGTTCGGAAAAGGAAATCACGCTCGGCCAACGCTCAAACGGCATAAACGAGCTGTTCAACACGGGCGACATCATGAACACGATGTTGCAGGATTGCTTCACGGATGTCAATATCTACGACGAGACCGTCCGCCTGCTGCAATACCATTTCGTGAGCCCGATATCCACCCGCTCGGCCATCAACTTCTACCGCTTCTTCATCGAGGACACCTTGTACGTGGATACGGACAAATGCATCGAAGTCAGCTTCACGCCGAACAACCAGCAGGACTTCGGGTTCTCCGGCAGCCTGTTCGTCATCGCCGACTCCACCTACCGCATCAAGGCGGTGGAGATGGGCGTGCCCTACCGCTCGGACGTGAACTTCGTGGAACGCATGACCATCTCGCAAAAGTTCGCCCAACTGCCCACGGGAGAGCAGGTGCTCATCGACGACAACATGACGGTGCAGCTGAAAATCGTCGACTTCATCCAGAAGTTCCAAGTGCGCCGAACCACGCAATATTCGCAATACAGCTTTGCCGCCATCGACGACAAGGAGTTCAAATTCAAGGGCAACCAGCGCACCGATGCCAACGCCATGATGCGCGACGAAGACTTCTGGGCCGAACACCGCTCTGAGCAGCTGACCAAGTCGGAGGAGTCGATGGACCAGTTCGTCCGCAAGCTCGAAAGCATCAAGGGCTTCAAGCCGGTGCTCTTCGTCCTGAAAGCCTTCATCGAGAACTTCGTCGAGACATCCACCGATCCGCAACGCCCCAGCAAGGTGGACATCGGCCCCATCAACACGACCATCTCGAACAACTTCGTCGACGGCCTGCGCCTGAGGCTGAGCGCGCAGACAACGGCCAACCTCAATCCCCACTGGTTCCTGAAAGGCTACGTCGCATACGGCTTCAAGGACGAGCGGTGGAAAGGGTCGGGCGAACTGACCTACTCCTTCAACGAGAAGGGCTACCTTCCCAGGGAGTTCCCGGTGAGCAACCTGACCTTCACCTATGCGCGCGACGTCATGTCGCCGAGCGACAAGTTCATGCCGACGGACAAGGACAACGTGTTCACGTCGCTGAAATGGACCACGGTGGACCACATGATGTACTACGAACGCTTCCGCCTGCTCTACGACCAGGAGTGGCACAACGGCCTGCGCTTCAACGTGGAACTGAAACACGAGATCAACGAGCCCACGGCTGCCCTGTTCTACCAGCCCTTGCAGGAAGACGGTTCACTGACCCCGACCGAAGAGACGACCACCAACGTCCGCAAGATAAAGACGACGGATGCCCGCGTCAGCATAGAATACCAGCCGGAGGCCACGTGGATCAACACGAAGCAACGCCGCATCAAGGCGAACCACGACACGCCCGTCTTCTCGCTCTCGCACACGGTCGGTTTCGAGGGCGTACTGGGGAGCGACTATGACTACAACTTCACGGAGGCCAGCATCTACAAACGCTTCTGGCTGGCCTCGTGGGGTAAAATAGACGCGACCGTCAAGGGAGGCGTCCAGTGGAACAAAGTGCCCTTCCCGCTGCTCATCATGCCCGCCGCCGACCTGTCCTACATTGCGGAGGACGGCACGTTCAGCCTCATCGACAACATGGAGTTCCTGAACGACCGCTACGTCTCGGCCATGGTATCGTGGGACATGAACGGGAAAATCTTCAACCGCATCCCGCTCATCCGCAGGCTGAAATGGCGCGAGTACATCGCCTGCAACGTGCTCTGGGGGACGCTGACCGACAAGAACAACCCGTGGAAGAATCCCGGCGATGCCAGCCTGTTCTACTTCCCCGGCCGCTTCGTCAACGGTGAGTTCGAACCGCTCTCCTATGTCATGGAAAGGAACAAGCCTTACGTCGAAGTCGTGGCCGGCATCCACAACATCTTCAAACTCTTCCAGATTGAGTACGTGCGGCGCCTGACCTACCTCCGTCCCGGCACGGACAAGTGGGGCATACGTTTCATGGTTCGCATGACGTTCTGAACAGCTAACCATCCGGTCATGGAGAAATTCGAACTGCACATCTTGGGATGCGGAAGCGCGCTGCCCACCACGCGCCACCGTCCGGCATCGCAGGTGATAAACCTGCGGGACAAGCTCTACATGATCGATTGCGGCGAGGGGACGCAGCAGCAAGTCCGGAAAGCGCATTTGAAGTTTTCGAGGCTCAACCACGTCTTCATCTCCCACATCCACGGCGACCACTGCTTCGGCCTGATAGGGCTCATCTCGACCTTCTCCATGCTGGGCCGCACGGCCGACCTCCACGTCTACGCCCCCGCCGCCTTGGAGCCGGTGCTGCGGATGCAGCTCGAAGTCTTCTGCCACGGCCTGGCGTTCGACGTGGTGTTCCATGCCCACCCGGAAGGCCACGCCCTGATTTTCGAGGACCGCTCGGTGTCGGTCTACACACTGCCGCTCCGCCACCGCATCCCCTGCTCCGGTTTCCTCTTCGTGGAGAAAGCCGTCCTGCCCCATATCCGCCGCGACATGATCGACTTCTGGGGCATACCGATCCAAGCCATCCCGTCCATCAAGCAGGGGAGCGACTGGACCACGCCCGACGGCCGCGTCGTGCCCAACAGCCACCTGGTGCTGCCGGCCGCCCCACCCCGCCGCTATGCCTACTGCTCCGACACGATATACCTGCCCCAACTGGCCGAATACGTGCGCGGTGTCGACCTGCTCTTCCACGAGGCGACCTTCGGCGAGGACTACCGGGAACGCGCCAAGGCGACCTTCCACACCACCGCCCGCCAGGCGGCCACGCTGGCGCGGGATGCCGACGTGAAACGCCTGCTCATCGGCCACTACTCCGCCCGCTACACCGACGAAAGCGTGCTCCTCGACGAGGCCAAGGCCGTGTTCCCCGAAACCCTC
>CAZYHW010000019.1:17180-25936 GCA_964647405.1 uncultured Prevotellamassilia sp. | reverse complement strand
TCCTTAGTCGGCTGATTGTTTTGACTATCCGGCTGACTGTTTTCACTGTCCGGCTGTTCGTCCGCACCGGATGGCCGGGTGGGAGTGAGGGCATCGACTTTCAGGCGGCCTTGCTCGTCGAAGAGGCCGTAGGTGGTGCGCAGGACGCGGAACTGCGTCCGTCGGTTGAGCGCGTTGCAGGTCTCCTGTTCCTCCGGGCGCAGTTCCAGGATGCGCTGTTCCGTGAGCGTGTCGTTCTCGTGGAGGAACGGGTAGATTTCGGCCAGGCGTTTGTTGACCACCTTGGGCTGCGCCTTCCCGTATCCCTTGGCCGTGAGGCGCGCGGTGTCGATGCCGTGTTCCGCGATGTAGCGCACGACGCTTTCGGCGCGCCGCTGCGATAGCTTTTCGTTGTATTCGTCGTTCCCCCGGTAGTCGCAGTGCGCGCTGAGTTCTATGGTGACGTTCGGGTTCTCGGCGAGCAGGGCGACGAGGCGGTCGAGCGCGTCGATGGACTCGGGGAGGATGTCGGCCTGGTCGAAGGCATAGAACACGTTGCGCACCAGCACGGGAGCCGAGGTCGACGGCAGGGGGAATTGGAGCACGTATTCGTGGGGCTGGGTCGTGCTGTCGGGGCTGAGGCTGTTGCGATAGTTCAGGTAGCCTTCGCAGGTGGCCAGGAAAACGTAGTCCACGCCGGGCTGCACGGGCTGCACGAACGAACCGTCGGGCATGGGCGTGATTTTGAGGTAGGTGCCGTCGTTGCCGACCATGTAGACAAGGGCTTCCGGCAGCTCATATCCGTCCTGCTCGTAGACCCACCCTTTCACCGTTTGGAGCACTTCGGGATATTCGAACTCGTATATCTTGTCCCAGCCGCGTCCCCCTGTGGAGCGGCTCGACGAGAAGAAGCCCCGGTTGTGTACCCCTTCGAACGTGATGCCGAAGTCGTCGCCGTTGGAGTTCATCGGGGCGGGCAGGTGGCGCACGAGCCAGCGTTGGGTGAGCGTGTCCTCGACGGCGGCGTACAAGTCGAGCCCCCCGAGGCCGCCGCGGCCGTCGGAGGAGAAGTAGAGCTCGCCCGAGGGACGGAAGGCGGGAAACATCTCGTTGCCCTCCGTGTTGATGTCCGGCCCGAGGTTTTCGACCATTCCTATGCCGTGGCCGTCGAACCGGGCGCGCCAGATGTCGATCCCGCCGTAGCCTCCCGGCATGTCGGAGGCGAAGTAGAGCCAGCGGCCGTCGGGCGACGGGGCGGGGTGGGCGTAGGAGGAGAGTGTGTCGGACGTGATGGTGAGCTGCTGCGGCTGGCTCCACGCGGCGTCGGCGCGTGCCGATGTCCATATCTCCGCCATGCGCGGCCACTGCGCGTCGCTGCGGCAGACGGTGAGGTACATGGTCTGGCCGTCGGGCGAGAAGGAGCAAGCCCCCTCGTCGTAGGCCGTGTTGAGCCCTCCCTCGACCGGCTCGGGTCGCTGCCACACGCCGTTCTCGTCCTTCTTCGAGAAGTAGATGTCGCCGGGCATCATGTCGGTGATGTCGCTTTCCTTGTCGCCCGTCACCTGCGGGCGGGTGGTGGTGAAGTAGAGGCGGTCGGCGTTGTCGCCCAAGAGGGCGGGGCAGTAGTCCGAACGGTAGGAGTTGAAGGTTTTCGCCTCCCTGACGGTGTAGGCCGAGCCCGCCGCCTTGATGTCCGCGGCTTTGCGGCTGGCGTCGAGGGCGGCCATGGCCAGCGAGTCGTCGGGGTGCTGTTCGAGGTAGGCCGTGTAGCTCTGTCCCGCCCCCTTATAGTCGGCCATGCCCATGAGGCAGTCGCCGAGGCGCAGGTAGGTGAGCGTGTCGGTCTGTCCGTAACGCTCGGCATTGCGGAACGCCCCCACGGCGCGCGCCACGTAGCCATAGCGCCGGTAGGCGTCGCCCAGCTTGTAGGCGATAGCCCCGCGCTTTTCGCGCTCGCGCGACGGCGTTCGCGAGTAAGCCCGCTTGTAATAGTCGGCCGCCGCCGCGTATTCGCCGAGTTCGAACGCGGCATCGCCGCGGCGTACCAGCTTTTCGACCGTCGTGCATGACGAGGCCAGCAACGAGGCGGCGCAGATGAGTGATAACAGGGTCAGTCGTGCTTTCATCCTAAAACAAAAACAGCGGAGAGCGGTTTTTATTGTGTGCTGACGCAGTAAAATTAAAGAGAAAGCCCGATGGCGCGCCGTAATATTCCGACGGAAAGACGTACCTTTGCAGTAAGGAACTATCAATCCACTTAAACACAAGCGCAAATGCTTACACAGATAATCAATGGACGCATCCTGACTCCCGAGGGGTGGTTGTCCGGAGGCTCAGTCCTCCTTGAAGGGAACAAAATCGTCAACGTGGTGAACACGGACCTGCCCATCGAGGGCGCGGAGCGCATCGACGCACGCGGGTGCGCCGTCGTGCCCGGCGGAATAGAGATGCACGTGCACGGGGGTGGCGGCCGCGACTTCATGGAGGGCACGGAGGAGGCTTTCCGTGTCGCCGTCGACGCACATATGCAGAACGGGACCACCGCCATCTTCCCGACGCTTTCCTCGTCGACCGTCCCGATGATAGAGGCCGCCGTCGAGACGTGCGACAAACTGATGACGGAGCCCGACAGTCCCATCATGGGATTGCACTTGGAGGGTCCGTATTTCAACCCGGCGCAGGCGGGCGCGCAGATACCGGAATGGATCAAACCGCCGGTGGCCGAGGAGTACGTGCCCCTGCTCGAAAAGTCGAAGTGTCTCCGTCGCTGGGACGAGGCTCCCGAACTCCCCGGCTCGTTGGAGTTCATCAAGTGCTGCCGTGAGCACGGCGTGTTGCCCAGCATCGCCCACACGCGTGCCACGTACGACGACGTGCATGCCGCCAACCTTGCCGGGATGACCCATGCGACGCACTTCTACAACGCCATGCCCGTCGTCTACAAGAAGCGGGAGTTCAAGGAGTGCGGGACGGTGGAGAGCATCTTCGCAGAGGAGAACATGACCGTCGAGATGATAGCCGACGGCATCCACGTGCCCCCCGTGATGCTGCGGATGATATACCAGATAAAAGGCGTGGAGAAGACGGCGCTCATCACCGACGCCCTGGCTTGCTCGGCCAGCCGGTCGGACGTGGCCTTCGACCCGCGCGTCATCCTCGAAGACGGAGTGTGCAAACTGGCCGACCGTTCGGCTCTGGCGGGAAGCATTGCCACGATGGACAGGCTGATACGCACGTGCGTGCAGCAGGCCGGCATACCGCTCGAAGATGCCTGCCGCATGGCCTCGGAGACCCCGGCGCGCATCATGGGCATACTCGACCGGAAAGGCACCTTGGAGGCCGGTAAGGATGCCGACATCATCATGTTCAATGACGACCTGCAACTGACGTTCGTCATGCAGATGGGCCGCATCGTGCGTAACGAACTGGCTTGACAGCCGCCCAGACATACACTACACGGAGCCACCCGGACGATTCGACCGGGTGGCTCTTTTTTGTCTCCGGACAAGAAAAAACATTAAAAAAAGCGAGCAAGTCGAAAAGAGCCCCGCCCGCGCCGTACAAGTACGGGAAAAGGCTGTAAATTTGCCCTTATCCGTAAAGAAACCCGCCTGATATGGAACTCCTTGACATCGACATCCGCTTGATTTTCGCCATCATGAACGGCAAAGTGTCGTCGGCGATGAACCGGAAGCTGCAAAAGAATTTCGGTGCCGCCCACATGAACCTCACGCCCGAGCAATGGACCGTGATGCTCTACCTTTCCGGGCAGGACGGGGTGACGCAGCAGCAACTCTGCAACGCCGTCTATAAGGACAAACCCTCCATGACGCGGCTGATCGACGCCTTGGAGCGCGAGCACATCGTGGAGCGGAGGCCGAGCGACCGCGACCGCCGCGCCAACAACGTACACCTCACCGCGCGCGGTCGGATAGTGAAGGACAAGGCACAGAAAGTGGCCCTCATCACCTTGCGGGAAGCGTTGGCCGGACTGACGATGGACGAAATCCGCGTCTGCCAGAGCGTGCTCCGCAGGGTATTCGAAAATACCACCGCCGACGGCCGCCGTTGAGGCGCGCTCCGTGAGGCCAGCCCCGGCGCGGAAGGCGAGGGGGGACGGCCGGGGGCGTGGAGGCAGTCGGCCGGGAAGGAAAAACGGGTCGCCGACCTGTCGCGACGGGAAGCGTTCCTGTCGTGACGGGTCGGCGACCCGTTTCGTGTCTTCGGCCTTTCCGTGACGGCCTGCGGTGCGGTGCGTTCCGCCGTGCGGGGGACTACTTGATGTTCTCCCTGATTTTCGCCAGATAAGCGTCGAGCGCCGGTTCGTCCTTTCGCCGGATGATGTCGGTCAGTTCTTCCAGCTCCTTCTGTATGCGTGCCACCTGTCCCGACGTGCGCGGGTTGAAGAGGATTTCGCGCAGCAGGCAGTCGTCCTCGCCCAGCACGCCGCGCGCGATGGCCAGGTGACGCTTGAAGGTCGTGCCCGGCGCGTCCTGGTGCTTCATGATGGCGGCGAAGACGAACGTCGAGACAAAGGGGATGCTCAGCGAGTAGGCCATCGTCTCGTCGTGCTCGTCGAAGGTGTACTCATGGACGTGCAGCCCGAGTTTCCCGTAGAGGTCGCGGAAGAAGATGCGTCCCATATAGTCGCCCTCGCTGATGATGATGGCGTTCTCGTTGCTCAGCGCGCCGAGGTTGGCGAACGTCGGGCCGAACATGGGGTGCGTCGAGACGTAGCGGCGGCCGCAGGTGGCGTAGAACTCCTGCAAGCCCGTCTTGACGGAGGCGATGTCGCTGATGATGCAGTTCTCGGGCAGGTGGGGCGTGACCTCGCGGAACGTGTCGAGCGTGTGTTTCAGCGTGACGGCGTTGATGGCCAGCTCGGGGGCGAAGTCGTCCACCTCGTCGAGCGACGTGAAACGCCGGGTGTTGTACATGAAGCGCAGGCGGCGCGGGTCGATGTCGTAGACCGCCGTTTCGTGTTCGAAACTGAGCAGGTCGACGAAGAACGAGCCCATCTTGCCCGCCCCGAGAATGAGGATTTTCATGTTGTCTGCCTTGCGGAGCCGCCGCCCCGCCCGTGGGCGAGCGGGGACGGCGGCTTGCCTTTATTTGTTCATGATGTCAATCTGTTGCCTTACGCTCTCCTCGTGTATGGCCTCGAATATCGTTTTCACGAACGCCCCGTCCATGCCGCAGAGCACGCCCTGCGCGCCGCGCTTGTCGAGGATTTCGTTGTAGCGGTCGGTCTGCACGACGGTCATGTCGTGTTCCTTTTTGTAGAGACCTATCTCGCGGCTGACGCGCATGCGTTTCGAGAGGAGCTCGAGCAGTGCGTTGTCGCACTCGTCTATCTGCCGGCGCAAGGCGTCGAGACTTTCGGTGGAGAGGCTGTTGCTCCGGATGACGAGCTTGTCGAGGATGAAGTCGAGAACCTCCGGCGTGACCTGCTGCGAGGCATCGCTCCATGCGCAGTCGGGGTTGCAGTGGCTCTCGATGACGAGGCCGTCGAAGCCCAAGTCCATCGCCTGCTGGCAGAGCGGGGCCACGAGTTCCCTCTTGCCCCCGATGTGGCTGGGGTCGCCGAAGATGGGCAGCGCGGGGCAGCGGCGGCGCAGCTCGATGGGGATGTGCCACATGGGGAGGTTACGGTAGATTTTCTTGTCGTACGACGAGAATCCCCGGTGGATGACCCCGAGCCGCTTGATGCCGGCTCCGTTGACGCGTTCGAGCGCGCCGATCCACAGTTCAAGGTCGGGGTTGACGGGGTTCTTCACCAGTACGGGCACGTCGGTGCCGCGGAGCGCGTCGGCCAGTTCCTGCATGGCGAAGGGGTTGGCCACGGTGCGCGCGCCGACCCACAGGATGTCGATGCCGGCTTCGAGGGCTGCCTCGACGTGCTTCGGCGTGGCCACCTCGGTGGCCACGAGCATCCCGAGCTCTTCCTGCACACGCTTCATCCACGGCAGGCCTACCGTGCCGACACCCTCGAAGCCGCCGGGCTTCGTGCGGGGTTTCCAGATGCCCGCGCGGAATATCTTGATGCCTCTCTTGCAGAGCTGCGTGGCGGTGTCCATCACTTGTTCCTCCGTCTCGGCCGAGCAGGGGCCGGCGATGACGATGGGTCGCTTCGGGTCGATACCCGGGAGCTTCAACGGTTCTAATTCGAGTTCCATCAGTTCTATGTTTATGGGTTAAACGTTTCCTTGTGTCGCGCCCGGGGCGAATGCCTCGCGGATGCGGCGTAACGCCTCGGCCATGCGGTTGTCCTTGGCGCAGAGCGAGATGCGCACGTAGCGGCGGCCGTTCTCGCCGAAGATAAAGCCCGGCGTGATGAACACGCGCGCCTCGTGGAGCACGCGCTCCGTCAGTTCCTCGGCGTCGGCGTAGCCGTCGGGGATGCGCCCCCAGAGGAACATCCCGACCTGGTCCGGGTCGGCCGTGCAGCCCAGTGCTTCCATGATTTGGGCGGCCAGCCCGCGCCGGCGGGCGTAGACGGCGATGTTGGCCTCCTGGTGCCAGGCGTCGTCGTTGCGGTAGGCCTCGGCGGCAGCCAGCTGGATGGGGCGGAACGTCCCCGAGTCGATATTGCTCTTCACCTTGACAATCCAGCTGGTGAACTCGGCGTTGGTGGCCGTCATGCCGACGCGCCATCCGGGCATGTTGTGGCTCTTGCTCATCGAGTTGAGCTCTATGCAGCAGTCCTTGGCACCCGGGATTTGGAGCAGGCTCATCGGCTCGGGGTTGAGGATGAGGCTGTAAGGGTTGTCGTTCACCACGACTATGCCGTGCTCACGGGCGAAAGCCACGAGCCTTTCGTAGGTTTCGCGCCGGGCACGCGCACCCGTCGGCATGTGGGGATAGTTCGTCCACATGATTTTCACCCCGTCGAGGTCGGAGCGTTCCAGCGCGTCGAAGTCCGGCTGCCATCCGTTCTCGGGGCGCAGGGCGTAGTGTACCACGTTGCAGCCCAGCAGTCGGCTCAGCGAGGTGTAGGTCGGGTAGCCCGGGTCGGGCACGAGCACCTTGTCGCCGGGGTTGGCCAGTGCGAGCGTGACGTGCAGGATGCCTTCTTTCGACCCGATGAGGGGCTGGATTTCCGTGGCGGGGTCGAGGTCGACGCCGTAGCGGCGTTTGTAGAAGCCCGCCATGGCCTCGCGCAGCTCGGGTATGCCCACCGTGGGCTGGTATCCGTGGGCGGCGGGGTTGCGCGCCTCGCGGCAGAGGGTGTCCACGGTGGCCTCCGAGGGCGGCATGTCGGGGCTGCCTATGGCCAGGCTGATGATGTCGAGCCCTTCGGCGTTCAGCCGGGCCACTTCCTTGCCCTTGCGGCTGAAATAGTATTCGCTGACCAGGCCGAGGCGTTCGGCCGGTCGCACCTTAGTTTCTTGCGTCATATTCTCCGAGAATTTGCAACTGCTTTGTCAGCGGGCGGATGGCGTCGATGCTCTGCCGGTAGCGGATGTAGTCGTCGTAGGTGACATCCACGTAGAAGAGGTATTCCCACTCGCGTCCGATGATGGGCAGCGATTGTATCTTGGTCAGGTTGATGCGGTAAAAGGAGAAGATGGAGAGCACCTGCGAGAGGCATCCCTCGGAATGGGCCACGGCGAAGACGAGCGCGGCCTTGTTCGTGTGGTTCACGTCGCGCATGTTGTCCGCCGCCCAAGGGTCGCAGAGCACGAGGAAGCGCGTGAAGTTGTGCTTGTTGTCCTCGATGGACTCTTGGAGCACCTTCATGCCGTAGAGCGGGGCGGCATCCTTCGAGCAGATGGCGGCGTGCCCGTGCAGCCCGAGGCGGCTGATGGTCTCGGCCGCTCCGGCGGTGTCCTCGACCTCGACGACCCGCAAGGCGGGGTGGGCGGCGAGGAACGCGCGGCACTGTTCCAGGGCCACGGGGTGGGAGTTCACCTCTTTCAGGCTGTCCCAGTCTTCGTCGGGGAGGCACATGATGCTGTGCTCGATGTGCAGCTTGTGCTCGCCCACTATGGTGGTGCCGCTGGCGCGCAGCAGTTCGTAGTTGTGGAGCAGGCTGCCCGCGATGGTGTTCTCTATGGCCATCATGCCCAGGACGGCGCTGTCCCGGCGCATGGCGTCGAACAGGGCTTCGAACGTGTCGCAACAGATCAGCTCGATGTCCTCACCGGGAAAATACTGGTGGGCCGCGATGTCATGGAACGAGCCCTTGATGCCTTGTATCGCTATTCGTTTCATCTTCTTTCCGTACCTACGAAAAATCCCGCTTCGTCGTTGAAGCGGGATTCTTGCGGATGTTGTTCTTTTTTGCTCTTTGGTTGTTTGCACGCAGCGTCCCGCTTCACTTTTCAGTAAAGTAAAAAAAGTAAAAGTAAAACGCAGCGTAAGAGTTCATGCCTTTATCCTTTCTTTGGGTAATGCGTGGCAAATGTACGACTAATTTTCAACCGCGCAAACTCTATTGTCGTTTTTTTAGAATTACCGGCGAAAAAACTGTCCCCTGCGCCGCTTTCCCCTGTCCGGCTGTGCGCGGACAACGGGTCGGCTGACCGTTCCGACGGATAGCCGACCCGTCGCGACGGGACGGCGACTTGTCCGGGCGTTCCCTTGCGCGCGGGGCATCCGGCGGGCTGTTGCGCCATGCGGACGCGCCCCGCCGACCGCCGCGATGCCCCGGGTCAGGACTGTCCGCGCAGACGGTCGTCGAAGGCGGCCAGGGCGGCCTTTGCCCCCTCGCCCATGGCGATGACGATTTGCTTGTAGGCGACATCGGTCACGTCGCCCGCCGCGTAGATACCGCT
>CAZYHW010000019.1:0-17080 GCA_964647405.1 uncultured Prevotellamassilia sp. | reverse complement strand
TGACGATTTGCTTGTAGGCGACATCGGTCACGTCGCCCGCCGCGTAGATACCGCTGGCCGACGTGCGCCCGTTGCGGTCCGTCACGATTTCCCCGGCGCGGTTGGTCTCCACCACGTCGGCAAAGGGTGCGCTGCTGGCCGTCAGGCCTATCTGCACGAACACCCCGTCCACGCCGATGGTCTCCTCCGAGCCCGTCTGCCGGTCGCGCAGGCGCAGGCCGGTCAGCCGCGTGCCGTCGCCGACGGCCTCGATGGTCGCGGTGTGCAGGCGGACGGTCGTGTTCGGCAGGCTCGCCAACCGTTCGCGCAGCACGGCATCGGCTTTCAGGCTGTCCGCATATTCGATGAGCGTCACCGTGCGGCAGATGCCGGCCAGGTCGATGGCCGCCTCGACACCCGAGTTGCCGCCCCCGACGACGGCCACGTCGCGTCCCTTGTAGAACGGGCCGTCGCAGTGCGGGCAGAACGCCACGCCGCGCCCGGTGTATTCCGCCTCGCCGGGTATGCCGAGCTTGCGCCACGTCGCGCCGGTGGCGATGACGACCTGCGGGGCTTCGAACCGCTCGCCCGCCGTGGTCAGCAGTGCTTTCGTCGCACCTTCGTCGGCGAGGCGTGCTATCGTCCGGTTGTCGAACACCTTCACCCCGTAGTCCTCGACGTGCCGGCGCAGGTCGGCGGCCAGCTCCTTGCCCGTCGTCGATGCCACGGTGACGAGGTTCTCGATGCCGGTCGTCTCGTTGACCTGCCCGCCCATGCGACTGGTGACGACGGCGACGCTCAGTCCCTTGCGGGCGGTATAGATGGCGGCAGCCGCGGCGGCAGGGCCTCCGCCCGCCACGACGAGGTCGAAGCGTTGCGGGGCAGTGGTGGCCACGGTGTCGCTCCCGAAGGTGTCTTCCAGCTTGTCGAGCAGTTCGCCGAGCGTGCCCCGCCCGATGTGGAGCACTTTCCCGTTGGCGACGACCGTCGGTACGGCCTGCACACCGACGCTTGCGGTCTCCTCGGGCCAGAGCGCGCCGTCGGCCACGTCGTGCCGGATGCCGGGGTGGCCGAGGGCGACGAGGTTGAGCGCCTGCACGACGTCGGGGCAGTTGGTGCAGGAGAGCGAGACGTAGGTGGTCAGGCTGACGGGTGCCTTAATGGCGCGGATGCGTGCGGCGGTCGGCGCGTCGGGCAGGTTCTTGCCTTTCCCGTCGGCGTTGAGCAGGGCGAGGATGAGCGAACTGAACTCATGGCCTCCGGGGACGGCGCGGAACGTGATGCCGGTCGGCTGGCCGTCGCAGAGGAGTTCGAGCACGAAGCCGTCGCCCTCGGCCGTCTCGGCCTCTATGTGGGGCGACGTGGCCGCCACGGCGCGTACCATGTCGAAGAGTTCGTCGCGCTTGGGGTGGGAGGGTGCAGCCGTGGCGTGCAGCGTGTGGCGGTGTTCGAGCGGGGCGAATATGCCGCGCAGCTGGTCGGAGAGGTCTTTGTCTATGAGCATGGTGCGTAGTCGGTTGGTGGTTGTTTCGTCTTGGGGATGGGGCAGGGCGGGACGGCCTGCGCACGTGACGGTACGGCAAGCGGCCGCCCGTGCCTCCCGGTAGGGAGCGGGCGGCCGCCTGTCCAATCATACCGGTCAAATCTTTCCTACGAGGTCGATGCTGGGTTTGAGCGTGGCCTCGCCTTTCTTCCATTTTGCGGGGCACACCTCGCCGTCGTGGCTGGCGACGAATTGCGCGGCCTCCACCTTGCGGAGCAGCTCGTCGGCGTTGCGGCCGATGGCGTTGTCCTGGATTTCGACGAGCTTAATCAATCCGTTGGGGTCGACGACGAACGTGCCGCGGTAAGCCTGCCATTCGTCCTCGTTGAGTACGCCGAGTGCCTGCGCGAAAGCACCGGTGTGGTCGGCCAGCATGGGATACTTGATCTTGCGGATGGTTTCTGAGGCGTCGGCCCAGGCCTTGTGCGTGAAGTGGGTGTCCGTGCTGACGGAGAACACCTCCACGCCCATCGACTTGAACTGCTCGTACTTTTCGGCCATGTCGGCCAGTTCGGTCGGGCAGACGAACGTGAAGTCGGCGGGGTAGAACATGAAGATGGCCCATTGGCCCTTGATGTCCTCGTTGCTGAAATTCTTGAACTCGCCGTCGACGAAAGCGGGCAGGTTGAACGCGGGAAGCGGAGTGTTGATAATGGTTTGCATGACGTAAAAAGGTTTTTTGAGTGTGATTGTTGTAATGATTTCAATTCTGATGCAAAGATAAAATGAAAATTATCACCGGACAAATATTTCAAGCACTAATTTGTACTCATTTCAGTTTTATTATAGATTTCACTATCCGGCGACCATTTCACGCGCGCGGGCAAACGCGAAAAAGAGCCAAACAGCCGGGCGGCACAAGTCGGCTGACAGAACGAACGGGACGGCTAATAGAATGAACGGGACGGCTGACAGTCGAAACAACTCGCCGAC
The DNA here is from genome assembly GCA_964647405.1 of uncultured Prevotellamassilia sp. Taxonomy (GTDB): domain Bacteria; phylum Bacteroidota; class Bacteroidia; order Bacteroidales; family Bacteroidaceae; genus Alloprevotella. The sequence goes on along the minus strand of CAZYHW010000019.1, from coordinate 14,625 downwards.
CCGTGCGCCCCAAGTCGCCCCGCCGCGTGAAGTCCATCCTTTGCCGCCCAAAACAACACGCCCCGCCCGCTCATCCATGCGGCAAGAAAGCAAACGGCATCCACCGCCACGTCGAACAGATTCCGTATCTTTGTCATCAGGAAGCGATAATGACAGTCGGAATGTATAATAAGGTGATCCCATGAAGCAGTATGAAGCTGTTATCGAAACATTGGAGCGTTTGGGAGGGGTAGCCACTCTTGGACAGCTTTACCAGGAGGTTTTCAAAATAAAGGACTGCCAATGGAATACCAATACACCCTTTGCCAGCATAAGGCGGATTGTACAGAAACGTAAGGAGATATACAAGATTAAACCGGGATTGTGGGCCTTGACCGCCTGCCGGAAGAGGCTTGAAGCGGATGGCCTTATTGCAGAAACCGAGCACAACGCGCATTCGGCAATGATGGCCACATTCAACCACGCGTATTATCAGGGGCTCTTGCTGGAAATCGGGAATTGCAGGGAACTTCTTACGTATGTACCGGAACAGGATAAGAACAAAAAGTACGCGAGCGGCACGTTAGAGGAAGTCCGTACGCTTCATTCCATACCCTGTTTTTCTTATCCGGAGTTGGTACGGAGAAGCTCGACCGTGGATGTCATCTGGTTTAATGAACGGAGAATGCCGTGTGCGTTCTTTGAAGTGGAACACTCCACGGACATACAGAACTCCCTGCTCAAATTTTTCGACTTGCAGGATTTTTACAGCAAGATGTTCATCGTGGCCGACAGTAAGCGCAAGAATGAATTTGAACAGAAGTTGCACTACGGCGCATTCAAGGAACTGGTGGATAACAAACGGGTCAAGTTTTTAAGCTACGACGCATTGAACCTGTTGTATAACCGAACCATCGAAAGCCAAAGGAATCCGATATTAATATAGGCGTGTCGGCTCTTCCCTATAACGGAGGATTCACGAGATCGTAGCCGCCAGCATACGGCTCGATGTAAACAGGGAAAATCCCAAAGGGCTGTTCCGCCTGCCGGGATGCGGCGTAGCCCTGACAGATTGGGGAAAATAAGTTCCGAACTTCGGAGAATGCGGGATTTCCCGTGCGACATGTCCGGCAGGATGGCGGCGTGGCAATCGCCCATTTTATCATCCCCTTAAAAGGTAGGTGAGTTTTTTTTCCTACCTTTGCAGAATTACGGTTAGGAAAGTAAATAATACCCATTACATTATATGATTTTATCTGCTAAGTACGACCCGAAGCAAGTAGAGAGGCAGTGGTATGAGTATTGGACCGACCACGGCCTTTTCAGTTCCCATCCAGACGGACGCAAACCCTTTACCGTCGTGATTCCCCCGCCCAACGTGACGGGAATCCTGCACATGGGACACATGCTCAACGAGACGATACAGGACATCCTGGTGCGCCGCGCACGCCAGAGGGGCGAGAACGCCTGCTGGGTGCCGGGCACGGACCACGCCTCCATCGCCACCGAGGCCAAGGTGGTGGCACGGCTGGCGGAAAAGGGCATCAAGAAAAGCGACCTCACCCGCGAGGAATTCCTGCGCCACGCCTGGGACTGGAAGGAAGAGCATGGCGGCATCATATTGAAGCAACTGCGCCGCATCGGAGCGTCGTGCGACTGGGACAGGACGGCCTTCACCATGGACGACGTGCGCTCGGAGAGCGTCATCAAGGTGTTTGTCGACCTCTACAAGAAGGGGCTCATCTACCGCGGCGTGCGCATGGTGAACTGGGACCCGAAGGCGCGCACCGCACTGTCGGACGAGGAAGTCGTCTATGAGGAGGAGCACAGCAAGCTCTACTACCTGCGCTACCGCGTCGTCGAGGAGGGCAGCGAGGCCGCCTATGCCATCGTCGCCACCACCCGGCCGGAGACCATCATGGGCGACACGGCCATGTGCATCAACCCCAACGACCCCAAGAACCAGTGGCTGCGCGGGAAGCATGTGGTGGTGCCCCTCGTCGGACGGGTCATCCCGGTCATCGAGGACGACTACGTGGACATCGAGTTCGGTACGGGATGCCTCAAAGTGACCCCCGCCCACGACGTGAACGACTACATGCTCGGCGAGAAGCACAACCTCGACAGCATAGACATATTCAACGACGACGGGACGGTCAGCGAGGCGGCAGGGATGTATGTCGGCATGGACCGCTTCGACGTGCGGCGGCAGATAGTCGCCGACCTGGAACAGGCCGGACTGCTCGAAAAGGTGGAGGACTACACGAACAACGTCGGCATCAGCGAGCGCACGCGCGTGCCTATCGAACCCAAACTGTCCATGCAGTGGTTCCTGCGGATGCAGCACTTTGCCGACTTGGCCTTGCCGCCCGTGATGAACGACGAAATCAAGTTCTATCCGGCCAAGTACAAGAACACTTACCGCCACTGGCTGGAAAACATCAAGGACTGGTGCATCAGCCGCCAGCTCTGGTGGGGCCACCGCATCCCGGCCTATTACCTGCCGCAAGGCGGGTACGTCGTGGCGGAAACGGCAGAGGAGGCGCTCAAACAGGCCGTCGAGCAGACGGGCGACACGTCGCTGACGCTCGCCGACCTGCGCCAGGACGAGGACGTACTCGACACCTGGTTCTCGTCGTGGCTGTGGCCGCTCTCGCTCTTCAACGGGATTCTTGACCCGGACAACGAGGAATTCAAATATTACTACCCGACCAGCGACCTCGTCACGGGGCCCGACATCCTCTTCTTCTGGGTGGCGCGGATGATTATGGCCGGCTACGAATACACCGGCCGCCCCCCGTTCCGCAACGTCTACTTCACCGGCATCGTGCGCGACCGCCTCGGCCGCAAGATGTCGAAGTCGCTGGGCAATTCGCCCGACCCGTTGGACCTGATCGACCGCTTCGGTGCCGACGGTGTGCGCATGGGCATCATGCTCTCCGCTCCGGCGGGGAACGACATCCTTTTCGACGAAGCCCTCTGCGAACAGGGACGCAACTTCTGCAACAAGATATGGAACGCGTTCCGCCTGGTGAAAGGCTGGAAGGTGGCCGACGTGGAACAACCGCAGACCGCCCGCATCGCAACGGAGTGGTTCGCCGCCCTGATGCAGGAGAGCGTGGCCGGCATAGAGGACATGTTCCGCAAGTACCGCCTGAACGATGCCCTGATGGAGATTTACCGCCTCTTCTGGGACGAGTATTCCAACTGGTATCTCGAAATGGTCAAGCCGGCCTACGAATCGCCGATTGACCGGAAGACATACGAGCAGACCCTCTCGTTCTTCGAGACCCTCCTGCAACAGCTCCATCCTTTCATGCCGTTCATCACGGAAGCACTCTGGCAGGACATCTGCCCGCGGAAGGACGGCGAGAGCATCATGACGGCACCCCTCGCCCCGTGCACGCCGCCCGCCAACCGCGAACTGGTGGCCCAGGTCGGACAGATAAAGGAAGTCATCACCCACATCCGCTCCATCAGGAGCAAGAACGGCCTGTCGCCCAAGGTGGCCCTTACGCTCGAAGTCATCGGCAACGAACTCACGAAGGACTTCGAGCCCCTCGTCCGGAAGATGGCCAACATCGAGAAGTTCGACTATGTGCAGACGAAGGACGACCCTGCGCGGGCGAAGAACGTGGGCGCACGCTTCCTCGTCGGCACGTTGGAGTTCGCCGTACCGGTCGGCGACCTCATCGACGTAGTCGCCGAGCGCGCGAAACTGGAAGCCGAGTTGTCGCACCTGGAGCAGTTCCTGGCCTCCATCAGGAAGAAACTGGGCAACGAGAAGTTCGTGGCCAACGCTCCCGCCAAGGTCATCGAAATGGAACGCAAGAAGGAAAAGGACTCTGAGGATAAGATTAAATCCCTGAAAGAAGCCCTGCAAGCCTTGTAACACTCCCCCAGACCATACACATTAATTATATAATATCATGAAGAAACGACGCTCTACTCTCCTGTGCCTGCTGCTCGCCGGCGGTATGGGCACAATGTCGTCTCTTGCGGACAACGTATATACCATCTATCCGATACCGCAGGAGCAAATCGCCGTGGACGGGCAGGTCTCGTTCACGTCTACGGTCAACGTGGTCTATGACACGGACGATATAGACGAATACACGTTGGACTGGCTGAGCGATGTCCTCGCCGAACACGGCATCACGGCCACGTATTCCGACGCGGCGGTATCCGGACAGACCAACGTGTTCCTCGGCGTGGCGGGCTCTGGCGGGCCGGCCGACACGAAGGCCACCGAGCTGGGCATCGACCGCAGCGTCCTGACCCAGGAAGGGAAGTACGACCGACATATCGTTTCCCTCTCGGCTGACGGGTCGGACGCGCTGCTCCTTATCCTGGGCGAGAACACCGACGCCACGTTCTACGGTATCTCTTCCTTGGCACAGATGCTCGACAACGGCGTGGAGAACCTCCCCTGCGTCACCATCAACGACTATGCCGACCAGCAGTCGCGCGGATTGGTCGAGGGCTACTACGGCTATCCTTACTCGTTGGCCGTGAAGAAGGACCTGATGCAGTTTATGGCGCGCTACAAGCTGAACACCTATCTTTATGGAGCGAAGAGCGACCCGTACCATTCCGGTTATTACCTCGACCCATACCCCACGGAAATCACCGAGGAGCAGGAGCGCAACGGCTGGCTGACGCAGGACATGTTCAAGGAGCTGACCTCCACGGCGCATGCGACGAAGGTCAACTTCATCTGGGCTATCCATCCGGGGCTCAACACGACAACCGACGCACACGTGACGGACATAATGGGAAAGTTTGAGCTCATGTACGACTTGGGTGTGCGCCAGTTCGCCGTGTTCACCGACGACGTGGGCGGCTATGGCGACGAGAGCGACTTTCCCCTCTATGCGCAGTTCTTCACCAACCTGCAAAACCAGATAGACGCGAAGTGGAACACCGAGGGAGCCGCCCCGGCCGACACGGTGAAGCCCTTGCACTACGTGCCGCACGTCTACAACCTGACATGGACGAGCACCTCCAACCGACAGGCCTACTTCGCGGCACTGTCCGCCATCCCGGAGAAAATAGTGTTCTACACCACGGGCTACGGCGTATGGACCGTGCCCAACAACAGCGACCTGCAAACCATGGACGACGAGTTCGGCCGCGACGTGGCGTGGTGGTGGAACTACCCGTGCAACGACAATGCGGACACTCAGATTTACCCGTCCGACATGTACCAGAACTTTGTCGACATGCCGGCGGTCACGAGCTCTTCCACGCTGCCCAGCAGTCTGGAAAACTGCGCCGGACTGCTCTGCAACCCCATGCAGCAGGGCGAAATCGCCAAAATCCCCCTGTTCAGCCTGGCGGATTATGCCTGGAACAACGGCGGGTTTGACAACATGAGCAGCTGGGAGGCCGCCGTGCCTGCCGCCGTGGGCGATGAGTACGCCGATGCCGTCATGAGCCTTGCCCCTTACCTCCGTTATAACGAGGCTGACGACGTCACCTCCCTCATTTCGACCTATAAGACCAAAATATCGAACGGGAGCGAGGCCGACGCCACGGAACTGTCGGCCAAGATGGACGAGATCATCACCGCTTGCGACAAGGTGGCCGAGATGGAGACCAGCAGCGTCGAGGCCGACCAGTTGTTCTACAACGATGTCTACCCGTGGCTCAACCGGGTGCACGACCTCGCCACGACGGTGAAGGACTTCCTCACCGCCAAGGAAAAGACCGTCCTCGCCGAACAATGGGATGCCTACCTGTCGGCCATATATACCCTGGACTCCCTCGAATCCAGCGACCGGTACACCGTCCAGGCTCTGGAAGGAATGGGCGTCGACCCACCCGTGGGCACCTACGAGGCTGAGGCTTCGGCCAACACCTTCACTCCTTTCGCCACGGAGTGGCTCGCCGCGAATGCGTTCGGCGACATGTTCCCCGAGCGGGAGACCATCGAAAGCCCCGCCTTCTATTCCACCCTCACGGAGAGCCCGACGGTGAGGATGTTCGACAGCCAGCTCGGCGTGTACGGCTCCGGCATCGTGCAGGTTCCCGCGGGCGAGATGGCCGGCATCCAGTTGATAGCTCCTACTCGTATCGACGGCCTCACCGTGGCGGACACGCTGTATGACAACTTCGAAGTCCGTTGGTCGCAAAACGGAAAGACGTGGAACAGCCTCCCGAAAGGCGACCTGCCGGAGGAGGCCTGCCGCTACATCTGCCTGCGCAACACGAGCGGGGAGGCCAGGTACATACGCTTCAACCGCCTGTCGTTCTGCATCAATATCCCGCAGTCGGCCGTGGTGACGACGGCCAACATCCCCGACGGCGAGGTGTGGAACGGCCACACGAGCGACTTGATTTACGACGGCGACTACACCACGTTCTGCACCCTGAACCAGAACCAGGCCAACAACGACGCTTACGAGCTCGTCCTGCGCAATGCCATCCCCATCCACGACGTGAGGGTCTGCATGGGAACGACCAACGACGACTATATGAACGTCGGTGTGGTTCAGATTTCCATGGACGGCAGCCAGTGGACTTCGCTCAAAATCATGGGTACGAACAGCGTCAACTTCACCATGAGCAACTCAAAGGTGGTGAAGTACTCCGACGAGATGTCCTACTGCGACTTCGAGGCCGACGGCGACAGCGCGAAATACGTCCGTCTGCTCGTCCGTCAGGCCAACACCAGCAAGTGGCTGCGCCTGTACGAGATCGAGGTCAACAAGCTGTATGACCTCTACGGCGAACTGCCCACCGCCACCGACGACGACGGCGACATCGTGACCGAAGTCTTCGACAACGATCCCTCCACGTACTTCTCCTCGTCGAGCGAGGGCACACTGACCTACAACCTGCTCAATCCGAAGCTGGTCGACAACATCTCCGTCTTCATCGACAGCAGCCAGGCATACGACGAGACGACCGTGTCGGCCACGTGCGACGGAGAGAACTGGATTGAACTCGGGACGATTACCGGTAGCGTGACGCAGTTCTCCCTCGAAGAGGCCGATTGCACCAACGCCATTGCCATCCGCTTCGAGTGGAGCGGAGCGTCGCCCGCCATCCACGAAATCTGCGAGGAGGCAAGCTCCACCCTCATCACCGGGATAGACAACGTGACCGAGACGACGGACAGCGAGAACGGCATCGAGCTGACCCGGAGCGGCGGCCGGCTGAGCGTCCAGTCGCCGACGGGGATTTCCCGTGTGACGGTCTACACGCTGGATGGCCGTGTGCTCACGACCATCCGCCCGGCTGGCGAAAACAGCGTCACCATCCCCCGCATGCAGGCCGACATCGTGCTGGTCAACGTCCTGACCTGCGACAACCGCACGGCTTCCTACAAAGTGCGCGTCAGGTAATCCCGCCGCCGGGAAGCCCATCCATATAAGCCCCGCCCCGTTTCCGTCCCAGGAGATGGAGCGGGGCTTCTTCGTGCCCGCCCGTCCGGCGGCAAATCAAGCCCTTTTTCTCCACTAAGTTTGGACATTAGTAGCTAAATCCCTATATTTGCCTGCCTTGGCTTCCCGTATCCCGGTTTGCATCACCGCTTTGTTTCCCGCCGCGTGGCGTGACGGACGCGGATGACCGGCGTTTCCGGCGGGGGAGCGGTGGCGGGCGGCACGGCGCGCTGCCCACCCCTTTTCCCATCCGCCTGCGAGAGGGCAGCCCACGGCATCCTCCTTGTACAGAAGAAGTAAACAACGCATCCATAGCACTTTATGAGAAGAACATTATTGTCTGTCGCCTTGCTCCTCCTGGTCGGAGGGGGCGCAGTGCGTGCGCAAATCAATCCGACTCCCCAGCAGATGGAAACGCTCTCGGAAGAAACCCTCGTGAGGCCGGCGAGTTACAGCCTCAGTATCGAGGCCGGCGTGTCCGATAGCCCTGCGGCGCAACTCCTGAACAGCCTTTTCCCCGAAAGCGACGCGAACGCCGAATTCCAGATTGTCGCGGGGGTGAAAGGGAGCAAGAACGTGAAGAAATACGCCAAGAAGATACCCGAACAAGTCGACGGCTACTATTTACTAGTCGGCGACTCGCGCATCGTAGTCGCCGGCTCGGATGAACGGGGTCTGCTTTACGGTGTCGAGACGCTCCGCCAGCTGCTTGCGGACAGCGTTTACCGCGCCGTGGAGATAGTGGACTACCCCGACGTGGCCTACCGCGGCATCGTGGAGGGCTTCTACGGCACGCCGTGGACGCACGAGGCACGCCTGCGTCAGTTGGATTTTTACGGGCAGAACAAGCTGAACGTCTACCTGTACGGCCCCAAGGACGACCCTTACCACAGCGTTCCGAACTGGCGTAAGCCTTACCCCGAGGCCGAGGCGACCCAGATTCGCGAGCTGGTCGAGCGTGCCAAGGCCAACGGCGTGATTTTCTACTGGGCCATCCATCCGGGTGCCGACATCAAGTGGAACGACACCGATCGCGACTTGCTGCTCGCCAAGTTCGAGAGCATGTACCAGCTGGGCGTGCGGGCGTTCGCCGTCTTCTTCGACGACATCTCCGGCGAGGGCGCGAATGCGGACAGGCAGGCCGAACTGCTCAACTATATCGACAACAACTTCGTCCGCAAGAAGGGCGATGTCGCCCCGCTGGTGATGTGCCCCACGGAGTACAACAAGGCGTGGGCCAACCCCGCCGGGGGATACCTGCACACCCTGGGGACGAAGCTGAACGACGGCATCGAAATCATGTGGACGGGCAACAGCGTGGTGCATTGCATCGACAAGGAATCCATGGAGTGGATTAACGGGCAGCTTGGCCGCCGGGCCTATATCTGGTGGAACTACCCCGTGTCCGACTTCTGCCGCGACCACCTGCTGCTGGGGCCGGTCTACGGGAACGGGCTCGACATCAAGGACGACGTGTCGGCCTTCGTCTCCAACCCCATGGAGCATGCCGAGGCCTCGAAAGTAGCCCTGTATTCCATAGCCGACTATGCCTGGAACATGGAGGCCTACGACAGCCAGCGGTCGTGGGAGCGTTCCCTCCGCGCCCTGCTTCCGGAGTGCGCGTCGGAGCTGCGCACGTTTGCGTCCCACAGTTCCGACCTCGGCCCGAACGGCCACGGCTTCCGTCGTGACGAGAGCGTGGAACTGCAACCCTACCTGAATGCCTGGGTGGCCTCGAACGGGAGCGACGAGCGGGCGGCGATAGCCGTGGCGAGCGAGTGCAGCAGGCTGGAAACCGCGGCCGACGTGCTGCTCGCCGACAAGGAGAACGAGCCGCTCATCGAGGAAATGGCACCTTGGCTCCGGCAGGCACGCCTGCTGGGGGCTTACGGGCAGGCCGTCGTGGGGATGCACCTCTGCATCGTGAACGGGAACTCGTCGGACTTCATGCCTTATTACCGTCACGCCCACGCTTTGCAGCAACTGATGTACGAGAACGACGAAGCGTCGAACCAGAATCCCTACCAGCCGGGCGTGAAGGTGGGAAGCCTCATCTTGCAGCCCACCCTGAACAAGATGTACACGCTCGCCGCGCAGGAGTATAACCGCCGGGAGCAGGCCAGCCTGGACACCGTGGCCGAGTATCAGCCATATACCTTGCTGTCCGACGTGCCGCAGCTGCGGCAGCAGCCCGTGAGCGGCCGGGGACAGGAAGTGCGCGTGTCGCCCTCGAACGAGGTAATCACGTGGCCGGCCGGAGCCTCGATGACCGTGAAGATGGACAAGGTGAGGACACTGACCGGCTTGGCGTTCGACCTGGGCACGCCGTCGATAAGCGGCTGCTTCGCCCTGGAAGTCTCGGCCGACGGCGAGACGTGGCTGCCCGTCGACCTCATCCAACGGGACGGCGACACGGCCATCCACACTACGGATGCCATCAACGGGATGAAGGCCAACCGTGTCCGCCTGACCAACGTGAGCGGCGCGGAACAGAAGGTCTATCTCCGCAGTTTCAGGTTCACCAAGCAGAATTAAGGGAATGCCCCTGCCACTGGCCGCCCCGTCTGGACGACATAATCCACCCCGCGGCGGCCTGCCGGGGCATCATGCCGGTGCTTCCGGACGGACAATGAATAACAAACCTACAATCTAAATAACCAAATCGATATGAGTAAAACCTTTTTCCCCAGGATCGGCTACCTCTTGGCCGTCATTGGGTTCCTGTCCCTGACACCGGTCGGGGCATGGGCGCAGTTGAGTGCAGGCGCAACCTACTCGATTGAGAGCACAGGTGCGGGAACGTGCCTGTCCGGCGGCGCACAGTCGGGCGATGCCTACCTGTACATGGATGCCCGGGACGACGAGAACGAGGCACAGCAATGGACGTTGCTGTCGTTGGACTATGCCAATTCCGTCTGGGTCATCTATAATAGTGCCGCCGACAAGGCCGTCGACATGAACCTCGAATCCTCCACGGCAGCCGGCCGCCTCTCGCTGGCCGCCATGACGGCCTCGACCGGCCAGACCTTCGTGATACAGGCCGTCGACGGGCAGGAAGGCGTCTACCAGTTGCTGAACAACGAAGACCAGTCGCAGGCCGTGGCCGTCAAGGACGACAACAGCCTGCAACTGACCACCGACCTGTCGGCCGCCTCGACCTATTTCAGCCTGAACGAGTTGGATGTGGATGTGCTGGTTCCCCCGTGCGCGAACCTGACGTTCCACATCGTGCCCGTGACGAGCGACGGCACGCAGACCGCTTTGAGTTCGCTCGGAGCCACGACCATCGATTCGCCCGTCGGCATCGAGACCCTCGACACGGACGACAACGACCAGAAGTGGTGTTTCGTCACGGCGGGCAGCGGCTTCCAACTCCTGAACGTGAGCTCGAACCTGGCCATGGACTTCCCCACGGAACAGGGTGCCGGAAAGACTATCCTGCAATACACGCCCAACACCACCAACGGCAACCAGCAAATCATCTTCGAGGAAGTCGACGGGCAGGAAGGCGTTTACCAGCTGCATGCCACGAAGAGCAATAGTACGTACTATATGAAGGCAAGTTCCGGCTACGTCATCCTGACGGCCAGTGCTACGGACGAGACCACCTATTTCAGGCTTGTCCCGGCCGAGGGCTACGTCGCCGAGACCAATGACTGGGAGGACGAGACCGTGTTCGCCATCAACAAGGAAGACCCGGTGGCCACGTACATGCCTTACAGCTCGACGGAGTTGATGAAGGCCGACGCGCGCTTCGACCAACCCTGGCTGACGGCCACGCAGGCCGACATGCTCGACCTGAACGGCGTGTGGTATTTCAAGTATGTCCCCGAGCCGTCGCAGCGTCCCATGGAAGAGTTCTACGGTGACGATGCCGACGTGTCCGATTATGACACTATTTCCGTCCCCTCCTGCTGGGAGATGAAGGGATATGACGAGCCCATTTACGTGAACGTCGGTTATCCTTTTGCCGATAACCCGCCGTACATCCAAGTCAGCTCTTCCTATACGAATGCCGGCATGGGCGCGAACCCCGTCGGCTCCTACCGCCGCGAGTTCACCCTGCCCGACGGCTGGGAGGACAAGGAAGTGTTCGTCAACTTCGAAGGCGTGTACAGCGCGTTCTACCTCTGGGTCAACGGCAACGAGGTCGGCTACTCGGAAGGAGCCAACACGGACGCGCGCTTCGACATCACCGACTACGTGCGTCAGGGGGTCAACAACATCTCCGTGCAGGTGTACCGCTGGTCCGACGGCTCCTATCTCGAAGGCCAGGACATGTTCCACATGAGCGGCATCCACCGCGACGTTTACCTGGTCGCCACGCCGAAGACCTACGTGCGTAACCACGTCATCCGTGCCTAGCTGGATTCCAGCGACGACTACGAGAGCGGCACGATGACCGTCCAGCTGGACATGTCCAAGCGTGAGGACGGCGAGGTGCAGAAGACGGTTACCGTCTCCCTGTGGGATGCCGACGGCAACGACGTCGTGACCCCGCAGTCGGTCGACTTCACTTTCTCCACCGAGGAGACGGAACAGACGCAGACGGTCAGCTTCAATGTGTCCGACCTGCACCTGTGGTCGGCAGAGACACCCTACCTCTACACGGTGGTCGTCTCCCAGTCGGACGGCGACGGCGAGGAGTCCGTCTTCTCCACCAAGTACGGCTTCCGCGACGTTGCGATACGCGACGGCCTCGTCTACATCAACGGCCAGCAGGTCTACTTCAAGGGTGTGAACACGCAGGACACCCATCCCGTCACCGGCCGCACCATGGATGTCGAGACGATGCTGACGGACGTCAAGATGATGAAGCAGTCGAACATGAACATCGTGCGCACCAGCCACTACCCGCGCCAGCCCAAGATGTACGCCATGTTCGACTACTACGGCCTCTATTGCATGGACGAGGCCGACATCGAGTGCCATAAGAACTGGTCCGACGGCATGACGATGACGGTCTCCTCCTCGTGGACGGCGGCCTACGTCGACCGCATGATGCGCATGGTGAAGCGCGACATCAACCACCCCTCCGTCGTCTTCTGGTCCTCGGGCAACGAGTCGGGCTACGGCCTTAACTTCGCCGCCGTCTATGATGCCGCGAAGGAAGTGGACGACCGCCCCGTGCATTACGAGGGAGCCACGCGCGGCGGACAGCACGGCGAGGCGACGGACTTCTACTCCACCATGTACAGGTCCATCAGCGAAACCACCAGCTACGCCAACAACAACTCCGAGAAGCAGCCCTACTTCAAGTGCGAGTATGCCCACGCCATGGGTAACGCCGTCGGCAACCTGCAAGAGTACTGGGACGTTATCGAGAGCAGCCGCTACGGCATCGGAGGCTGCATCTGGGACTGGGTGGACCAGTCCATCTACGACCCGGACGACATCAAGACCGGCAACCTCACGGTGAACGGACTGCCCAACTACAAGGCCGGGTACGACTTCCCGGGCACGACGAGCGACGGTATGCAGGGCAATTTCAGCAACAACGGTGTCATCCCCGCCGACCGGTCGTGGTCGGCCAAGCTGACGGAGGTCAAGAAGGTTTACCAATACGTCAAGTTCGAGGGCTATGACGAGGAGTCCGGCATCCTCACCGTCCGCAACAAGTACGACTTCACCAACCTCGACAACTTCGGCCTGCGCTACTCCCTCCTCGAAGACGGCAACGAAATCGCCACGGCGGAGCTCTCCGTTCCGTCTACCGAACCCGACGAGACGGCAAGCATCCCCGTGGAACTCAACTACACGGCTGAGGACGGCAAGGAGTATTTCGTGACGTTCGAGTTCTACCTGAAAGAAGCCACGTCGTGGGCCGACGCAGGCTACACCGTCGCCGCCGAACAGTTCGCCCTCACGACCGAGCGCACCCTGCCGGAGGTAAGCACGACCGCCCAGCTCACCATGACCGAGCGCTCCGGCCGCGTACTCCTGCAAGGGGACAACTTCACGATGGAGTTCTACAACGGACGCATCCGCCGTTGGTACTACACGACTTCCGAAGGCACTTTCCAGATGCTGCGCTCCGGCAGTTATTACAGCAATGACCAGTACCTCGGGCCGGTGTTCAACGACTACCGTTATATCGAGAACGACCGCTACACCAGCACCAGCAGCGGCGAGTCGTCCACCTCTTCCTCCTCTTTTGAGGCATCGCTCAGCGACGACGGCACCTACGCCACCGTCACGGTCGAGGTGGGCGGCAGCAAGTGCCCCTACACGATTGAGTACACGGTGTACGCCAACGGCGTGGTAGAGATGCAGCCGACGTTCAGCCCGGGCGGCTCGCAGCTGCGTCGAATCGGCTTGCAGATGAACTTCTACTCGTACTACGATGACGTGGAGTACTACGCCCGCGGCCCCTGGGCCAACTACGTCGACCGCCGTACCGGCTCGTTCTATGGCCGTTACACGACCACAGTCGACGACATGTTCGAGGAATACACCCGTCCGCAGAGCAACGCCAACCGTTGCGGCCTGCGCGAGCTGATTCTGACGAACCCGGACAACGGGCTGGGCTTCAAGGTCGAGACGGAGGGTCAGGTGGACTTCTCCCTGTCCTATTACGAAGACGCGGACTACTACAAGGGTGAATATGTCGCCTTCCATCCCTACGACCTCACGAAGTCGGGCTACATCGTGGCGCACTTCGACTACATGCAGGAGGGACTGGGCAACGCCAGCAACGGCCCGGAGCCGCTCGACGAGTACTACTGCCCCACGGACGGCCAGTACTCCTACACCCTGCGCTTCACGCCCATGTTCGGGGACGACACGGCTGTCGGGATAGACAAGCCGCTCACGCAGAACGACATACACTATGACTACATATCCGACACCGTGACCTGCAAGGGCGACTTCGCCGACGGCACGCAGGTGTCGCTCTACAACCTCGGCGGCGTGCGCCTGGCGGCCACTACGGCCGGCAGCGGCACGAGCGAAGTCAGCCTTTCGCTCTCCGGTCTGCCGCTCGGCTCCTACATCGTGGTGGTCAACGGTCCCGACGGCAAGCGCGTCCACAAGTTTATGAAGTAAACCGCTCCGGCGGTCTCATCTATCGCGAGGGCGGCATCTCCATGAGGGAGGTGTCGCCCTCGTTCTTTTCTCCCGTGCGGGAGAACGTGAATCCCACCATCCTCCGGAGCACAGATATGCCCGTCCGCACCAGTCCGTCTGCGGCCGGTGACGGGTCGGCGACCTGTCGCACCGGATGCCCCGCCCGTCGCGACGGGTCGCCGACCCGTATTCC